>NZ_QDKJ01000007.1:0-253877 GCF_003115815.1 Brenneria roseae subsp. americana
AAGCGATTGAGTGCGTTTTTTTTCAACAGTTCGCCGGGAAAGGCAGCGTTATGGGACTTTTTTGGCCGCTAACTGCGCGAATTCCTGTGTGAATCGCGTTACCTGCTGCCAATCCGTGTATTCGATTTCTTTACTACTGTCAGTTTCTCCCCCCGTCATCCTCATAATGAGTTGAATCATTACACGATCGAACCAGCGATAACGCGGGTAACGCAGCGCACCAGCAAAAACGCCGCACAGGTCCGGCTGCCAGGGCGAGTTCAACAGGAATTTACGCGTATAAGCGTTCGTCTGAATTGAACGCTTCTCCGGTTTACGGGCAGTTAGATTGACAGAAAAAAAAGCGCTGGGCATATGTTGTAAGGATGCAAGATTCTGACGAATGAACCGATTAACCACGGGATTAAACCGACCATACCGAACAGAAGCGCCGATCAGAATACAATCATATTTAGTCAAATCAATATTATGCGCACTGAGTAAACTAATGACATCACACTCCAACGCCCCCTTTAAGGCATTGGCAATATAAGAGGCTATTGCTCTTGTTTGCCCATCCTTACTCGAGAACAAAATTAACGCTTTCATCACCCTATTCCTTGCCGCTTTATTCACGCCAGAATGTTGGCGTAAACAAGACTAAAAGAGTAAACACTTCCAAACGTCCGAACAGCATTGTCAGGATCAAAATCCACTTCGCAGCATCATTCATGGAGGTGAAGTTATCGGCCACCGCGCCCAGACCCGGCCCCAGATTATTCAACGTCGCCGAGACAGCCGCAAACGCAGAGAAATCATCAACACCGGTAGCGATGACGGCCAACATACTGACGATGAAAACCAGCGCATAGGCGGAGAAAAATCCCCATACGGCTTCCAGTATCCTTTCGGGCAAGGCTCGATGGCCCAATTTTATCGTGTAAACCGCATTAGGGTGCACCAATCGCTTCAACTCACGCGAACCCTGCAGGAAAAGCAGCAGAATACGAATAACTTTCAATCCCCCGCCGGTAGATCCCGCGCAGCCACCAATAAAAGCGGAGCATAGCAGAAGTACGGGTAAAAACAGGGGCCATGAAGCAATGCTATCTGTCATGAAACCTGCCGTCGTCGCCATGGAAACAACCTGAAAAAACGCCTGATTCAGCGTTTGCATACTGCTGGCATAAACATTGTGAAACCACAGTACAACGGTACATACCGCAACCAAGGACATCTGGACAAAAATGAACATGCGGAATTCAGGATCTCGCCAATAAACACGAAGACTGCGTCCACTCAATACCGCAAAGTGCAGACCGAAGTTACAGCCGGAGATCAACAAGAAGACGGCAATAATGGTATTAATCGTTGGGCTATTAAAATAGCCGATACTCGTGTCATGGGTAGAAAAACCGCCTACCGACACCGTTGAAAAACTGTGGCCAATCGCGTCAAAAATCGGCATGCCAGCCAGCCACAGTGATGTGGCACAGGCAATGGTGAGTAACAAATAGATTAGCCATAGTGTTTTTGCGGTATCGGCAATCCTCGGACGCATTTTGTTATCTTTCAACGGGCCCGGCATTTCTGCGCGATAAAGCTGCATACCACCAACGCCCAAAATAGGCAAAATGGCGACCGCCAGAACGATAATCCCCATACCGCCGAACCATTGCAACATCTGCCGATAGAAGAGGATTGCCTTGGGCAGTGAATCCAGCCCCACCAGTGTGGTCGCCCCTGTCGTCGTCAGGCCGGAAAAAGACTCGAAAAAAGCATCCGTTACGCCAAGGTTAGGATGTTCTGCAAATAGAAAAGGCAGAGCCCCGACGCTGCCGAGCACGGTCCAAAACAGGACAACAATCAGGAATCCCTCACGGGATTTCAGCTCATGCCGTTGCTTCCGGTTAGGCAGCCAAAGTATTACCCCGATAGCCAGTGCGGCAAGAAATGTCTGGGTGAAAGCCCGGCCGGCGCCATCACGATAAATTAAGGCCACTAATCCGGGGATAAACATTGTCCCGGAAAAAAGGATAACCAGCAGGCCCACAATTCGGGTTATGGCACGCAAATGCATTGCAGAAAATTCCTTAGTGATTCATAAAACAGCGCTGGGATTACTGTGAAATTGGCAATAAATGCAACGCACCACGGCTCAGATCGCGCAATCTCACCGTCGCTTCCTCTACCCTTCGGACAGGAATAGACAAACGCAGTGTCACTTCCGCACCATATTCACTATGCAGGATTTGCCCACCGAGCTGATATATCAGCGTTTCAATCTGAGCCAGCAATGCATAGTCACAGCGTAAACCGTATTCTTTCTGTAATATTTTCTCTTGCAGCGGCACCAGCTTCAAAGCCTGTTGAACACCGCCGCCGTAGGCCTTCACTAACCCGCCAGTACCCAACTGTATCCCACCGTAGTAACGAACGACGACAGCGGTAATTTCTCCAATACCGCTTCCCATCAGCTGCGCCAGCATCGGCTTGCCTGCTGTTCCTGAAGGTTCGCCGTCATCAGAAAAACCAAGCTGCTGAGAATCATCCGGCGCGCCTGCCACAAACGCCCAGCAGTGATGGCCTGCGGCAGGATGCCATTCTCTTACCTGTTGAACAAAGCCTTTTGCAGCATCACCTCCCTGCGTAGGCGCCAGCATGGTAATAAAACGGCTCTTCTTGATTTCCTCACTGAAACTCACAGGCTCAATGGGGACCTTATAGCTCTGCATCAGGCCAGGTTCTGATCGCGAGTCATGTTTTCAACCCGCTTTTCATGAATGACGATATTATCTTCAATGCGGATACCGCCAAACGGTTTTAATGCATCAATCTTCCGCCAGTCGAAATGCTGGCTGAATGCACCGGCACGCCAGGGCTCAAGCAACGATTCAATGAAATAAATACCGGGTTCGATGGTCAATACCATGCCAGGTTCAAGAATCCGGGTGCAACGCAGATAGGGATGCTGAGAAGGGGCCGCTAAGTGAGTGCCGTAGTCATCCTGCATAAAGCCGGCTACGTCATGGACCTGTAACCCTAAAGGATGCCCTAATCCATGTGGAAAGAAGGGCGTCGTCAGTCCGTTTTCCACTATCGCTTCTTCACTGATTCCCTGAATCAACTGATGTGATTTCAGCAAATTCGCAATACGTTGGTGCATTTGCAGATGATAATCGGTATAGCGGACGCCAGCCTGAACGGTATCGATCAAACCCAGCTGTTCCTGATTCAGATCTTTCATCAACGCGGCAAACGCATTATCGCTCAGGGAAGAATACGTACGGGTCAAATCAGCCGCATAACCATTATATTCAGTCCCCGCATCAATCAGAAAACTGCGAACTTCTGACGGAACCTGCTGTTCCAACTGGGTGTAATGCAGCACCGCGGCATGCTCATTCAGCGCGATAATATTGCTGTAAGGCACATCGGTATCACGATGACCCGTCGCCGTCAGGTAGGCCAGATTGATATCAAACTCACTCATGCCGGAC
This sequence comes from Brenneria roseae subsp. americana, assembly GCF_003115815.1. Taxonomy (NCBI): domain Bacteria; kingdom Pseudomonadati; phylum Pseudomonadota; class Gammaproteobacteria; order Enterobacterales; family Pectobacteriaceae; genus Brenneria; species Brenneria roseae. The sequence goes on from NZ_QDKJ01000007.1 coordinate 3,480, forward strand.
AGAAAAGCCTCATGCGCGGCGCGATGTCCCACAACCGCAGTTTTCTGAGCCTCCTTCATGCAGGCCAGTTCATAGTCCGTTTTATAAGCACGGTGATAATGCAGATAATCCAGCACGCCTTGAGGGTTGATATTTTCCGCCCGGATGCCCAGATCCACCGCACGCTGTGGGGTATAGCCAATATAGGCCACACGTTGACGCGAAGCCGGAAGCTGCTTTCCGATCTCATCGGCGTGACGCAAAACCGAGATGTCTACGTCGTTCGTCCAGAAACTGTCTGGTACGGGTGCGACGTTATGCCAGTAGTCGACCGGCGAATAGAACCACAGTTTTGGCGGATTAACACCGTCCACCCATAGCCAGCAATGGGGTACCTGTGTGACCGGAACCCAAGCTTTAAACTGCGGATTGACCTTAAAAGGATAGTCGTGATCGTCCAGAAATACAGTCAAGAGCTCGCCAGAGTGAATTAACAACGCATCAAGCTGATGACGTTCCAGAACGGCCTGCGTACGCTGCTGCAAAGTAGCCAGATGGTGGTGATATAAAGAAGCCAGCTTTTCCATGGGTATCCCCGTTCGTCACAACACGATTTTCATCACAACACAATTTTCCATTTTAACACAGCCATGACTCAACGGCAGTGTCCGGTGCTTTGTGATCCTACCGACAAAAAATTAATCTTTCATTTGCAAATAATTAACATTATAACCACAATTCGATCATCTGGTCGTACCAGATCGTTTACACTGAATCCGGAGATCAACATGCTTTATCAAGGTGAAAACCTCTACCTTCGCTGGTTTGAAGATGGCATCGCTGAGTTGGTATTTGCTGCCTCAGGTCCCGTCAATAAGTTAGATACCCGCACGGTTGCCAGCCTGGGTAAAGCGCTCGACGTTCTGGCGGAACAAAAATCACTGAAAGGGTTGTTATTACGCTCGGACAAGCCTGCGTTTATTGTCGGTGCAGACATTACAGAGTTTCTCTCTTTGTTTGCCGCCCCGGCCGACAAACTTCATGAGTGGCTAACCTTTGCGAACAGTATTTTCAATCGCCTGGAGGATTTACCGGTGCCCACGCTGTCCGCCATTAATGGTTATGCTCTTGGCGGTGGCTGTGAATGTGTACTGGCTACCGATTTTCGCATCGCGGCCACCGGTCTACGCATAGGTTTGCCTGAGACCAAGCTGGGCATTATGCCGGGTTTTGGTGGAACCGTTCGGTTGCCACGCCTGTTGGGAGCCGACAGTGCATTGGAAATTATTGCCGCAGGCAAAGATATCGGCGCAGACGAGGCATTGAAGATAGGTTTGGTACAGGCTGTCGTCGCAGAGGAAAAACTTCACTCCGCCGCCCTGAAAATATTGCAGCAGGCTATCAAGGGCGATCTCGACTGGCAAGCCTATCGACGCCCCAAACTTGAAGCATTAACGCTGAGCAAGATTGAAGCAAGCATGGTTTTTGCCACGGCGAAAGCCGTGGTGCTGCAAACCGCAGGTAAGCATTACCCTGCGCCCATGACGGCGGTGAAAACCATTGAAGCCGCAGCATCCATGACGCGCGATGCCGCGTTACAGCTTGAAACGCAAAACTTTGTCCCGTTGGCTCGTTCAGATGCTGCCCGCGCGCTGGTTGGTATTTTCCTTAACGATCAGTATGTAAAAGGTAAAGCGAAAAAGCTCGTCGGCGATCTATCGCCCCCGAAGCAGGCTGCCGTATTGGGAGCGGGGATTATGGGCGGAGGGATTGCCTATCAATCGGCGTATAAAGACGTCCCGATTCGCATGAAAGATATCGATGAGAAGCCGCTCGCTCTCGGCATGAACGAAGCCGCGAAGCTGCTGAATAAACAGCTGGAACGCGGCAAGCTGGATGGCGTGAAAATGGCGCGGATACTCGCTAATATTCACCCAACGCTGGATTATGCCGGTTTTGATCGCATGGACATGGTGGTTGAAGCCGTTGTTGAAAACCCGAAAGTGAAAGCCAGCGTGCTGGCCGAAACCGAATCTCACGTCAATCCGCATACCGTACTGGCTTCCAACACATCAACCATCCCCATTGCACAGCTGGCTACGTCATTAAAACGGCCACAGAACTTTTGCGGTATGCACTTCTTTAACCCTGTTCACCGTATGCCGCTGGTAGAAATTATTCGTGGCCCGCAAACAGATGAAAAAACCATTGCCCGCGTGGTGGCTTACGCCAGCAAAATGGGAAAAACGCCCATTGTCGTCAACGACTGCCCTGGCTTCTTTGTTAACCGCGTGCTGTTTCCCTACTTTGCCGCGTTCAGTTTGCTAATGCGCGACGGCGCGGATTTCCGTGAAATTGACAAAGTTATGGAGAAGCAATTCGGTTGGCCGATGGGGCCAGCCTACCTGCTGGATGTGGTTGGCATTGATACCGCTCATCATGCACAGGCCGTGATGTCGCAAGGGTTCCCACAGCGCATGGCAAAAGACTATCGCGATGCTATCGACGTACTGTTCGACAATCAGCGATTTGGTCAGAAAAATGGTCAGGGTTTCTATCGCTATCAGACCGACAATAGCGGAAAACAACGTAAAGCGCTGGACGAAAACGTCGAGAATTTACTGTCCACGGTCAGCCAACCAAGAAAAAATTTCAGCGCGGAAGAGATCATTGCCCGGATGATGATCCCCATGATTAACGAAGTGGCGCGCTGTCTGGAGGAAGGCATTGTCGATAGCCCGGCTGAAGCCGATATGGCATTGGTATATGGGCTCGGTTTCCCGCCGTTCCATGGCGGAGCATGCCGCTATCTGGATACACTCGGCAGCGCCCGCTATCTGGAAATGGCGCAGCAACTATCATCGCTTGGGCCACTCTATCAGGTTCCTGACGGACTGAAGCAAAAAGCCAAAGGCAATGAAAGTTATTATCCATCGGTCGCGCCACACGCGGACGTTTCCCAGGGGCAACCGGCATGAGGGCAAAAAATATGGAAAATGTAGTCATTGTTGATGCCGTGCGCACCCCCATGGGACGATCCAAGGGCGGCGCGTTCCGTCAGGTACGGGCTGAAGACTTATCTGCCCATCTGATGCGCAGCCTGCTTGGCCGGAATCCGGCGCTGGAGGCCGCCAGCATTGATGATATTTACTGGGGATGCGTACAACAAACACTGGAACAAGGCTTCAATGTTGCCCGCAATGCTGCATTGCTGGCAGAAATTCCGGCGACCGTTCCTGCCACGACCGTGAACCGGCTATGTGGTTCATCCATGCAGGCATTGCATGACGCGGCTCGCGCCATTATGGTCGGCGATGCCCATGTCTGCCTGGTTGGCGGTGTTGAGCATATGGGACACGTTCCCATGAATCATGGCGTGGATTTCCATCCCGGACTTGGCCGAACCACCGCCAAAGCGGCGGGTATGATGGGCCTGACCGCCGAAATGCTGGCTCGCATGCACAGTATCAGCCGGGAAATGCAGGATCAGTTTGCCGCACGTTCCCATCAGAGAGCTGACCGTGCAACAAAATCGGGGGCTTTTCACCATGAAATCGTGCCAACCTCCGGACATGATGCCGATGGTGTTTTACAGCGCTTTGATTATGACGAAGTCATTCGGCCGGAAACCAGCGTTGCCGGTCTGGCCGCGTTAAAACCCGCGTTTGATCCCGTCAACGGTACGGTAACGGCCGGCAGTTCGTCCGCCTTGTCCGATGGCGCTTCAGCCATGTTAATCATGAGCGAATCACATGCGGCGTCATTGGGGTTAACGGTTCGAGCACGAATCCGGGCAATGGCCGTCGTCGGCTGCGATCCTTCCGTTATGGGATACGGCCCGGTACCCGCAACCAGGCTGGCACTGAAACGAGCCGGACTGAGTTTGTCAGATATTGGACTTTTTGAGCTGAATGAGGCTTTCGCCGCGCAAACCTTGCCCTGTATTAAAGATCTGGGGCTACTGGAACAGTTGGACGAGAAGGTCAACCTCAACGGTGGCGCTATTGCGCTCGGTCACCCGCTGGGCTGCTCAGGAGTCCGAATATCGACCACGCTTATCAACCTCATGGAACGTCGCGATATTCAGTTCGGTGTGGCAACGATGTGCATTGGATTGGGACAGGGTATTGCTACGATTTTTGAACGCGCTTGAGCCAGCCGGCAATACATACCTTATAAAAAATCCCGCTGATGACAGGCGGGATTTTTATGCTTGCAGATCAGGGTGATATTTTTAAATAAACGAAAACGCATCGCTGAACATGTGTGCGGCCAGCGCACCGCGTTCATTGCAGAAACGTTCCCGCGCAATTTTCGCCATTTCAAAGCGGCCGGCAATATAAATATCCTGATCGGCTAATGAACCGTAGTCCTGCAATACCGCGCTTAACACCGTACCGGTTCGGCCATTCCAGCCATCTTCAGGCTGCTCAACAACGGGGATCACCCGCAGGTTAGGATGCTGTGCCGTCAGTTTTTCCAGCTCGGCAAGGTCATAGAGGTGCTTACTCTCTCTCCCTCCCCAGTAAATTGAAACATCGCGTTCAGGTTGCTGCGCCAATGCCGTAAGCAGAATAGAGCGGGCATATGAAAAACCGGTTCCGCCGGCAATCAGCACTAACGGTCGCTGACTGTCTTCCCGCAGCCAGGCTTCACCATGCGGAATATCCACCGTCAGCGCTTTCTCTTTAAGAATACGCTCCATCACCGCCATCGCGTAAAGATTAAGCTCAGACGCACCAATGTGTAGCTCAATGAAATTCTGTTCCATCGGCGTAGATGCCAACGAGAAAGGACGCTTGTCACGATCGCCCATCACAACCATCAGATACTGACCTGCACGGAAAGAAAAAGGTGCCTCAGGTAACAAGCGAACACGATAAACCGTATCGGTTATGGCTTCTACCGAAGTCACTTTACAGCTCAATGTTGTCATGCATTCCCTCTGTAGGGTCATAAAAGCAAAACTGAGAACAGAGCAACAGCCACTTAGCGCCGGGGTTCTCTGTCACTAAAAATAGCAAGCTCATCCCATATGGCATCAACGCGGGCGCATACCTGTGGGTCTTTCTTGATCGGATGTCCCCACTCACGCTGCGTTTCGCCCGGCCATTTATTGGTGGCGTCCAGTCCCATTTTGGAACCTAAACCGGAAACGGGTGAGGCAAAATCCAGGTAGTCTATCGGTGTATTTTCCACTAATACCGTATCGCGTGCCGGATCCATGCGCGTTGTGATCGCCCAGATTACATCTTTCCAGTCGCGGGCATTAATGTCATCGTCACAGACAATAACAAACTTCGTGTACATAAACTGCCGCAAAAAAGACCAAACGCCCATCATGACGCGTTTCGCATGTCCGGCGTACTGCTTCTTCATGGTAACGACCGCCAGACGATAAGAGCAACCCTCCGGAGGCAAATAAAAATCGACGATTTCAGGAAACTGCTTTTGCAGAATGGGGACGAATACTTCGTTTAGCGCCACACCCAATACTGCCGGTTCATCCGGCGGACGCCCCGTATAGGTGGAGTGATAAATTGCATCATGCCGCTGGGTAATATGCGTTACCGTAAACACGGGGAAATTGTCGACCTCATTGTAATAACCGGTATGATCGCCGTACGGCCCTTCCGGCGCCATTTCTCCCGCTTCAATATAGCCTTCCAAAACGATTTCCGCACTGGCAGGCACTTCCAGATCGTTAGACAGGCATTGCACGACTTCGGTTTTATGGCCACGCAGTAAACCGGCAAAAGCATATTCAGATAAGGTATCCGGTACCGGGGTAACGGCTCCCAGGATGGTCGCCGGATCGGCGCCCAACGCGACGGAAACAGGAAAACGCTGCCCTGGATTTGCCTGACACCATTCCTGAAAATCCAGTGCGCCGCCGCGATGCGATAACCAGCGCATAATCAGCTTGTTTTTCCCCAACACCTGCTGCCGGTAAATGCCCAGATTCTGCCGCTCTTTATGAGGCCCGCGAGTCACGGTCAGTCCCCAGGTAATGAGCGGCGCCACGTCTTCCGGCCAGCATTGCATGATGGGTATCCGGCTCAAGTCAACGTCATCACCTTGCCAAACCTGTTCCTGACACGGCGCGGACGATAACCGCTTAGTGGGCATATTCAACACCTGACGGAATTTCGGCATGTTATCCACCAGATCGCGAAACCCTTTTGGCGGCTCAGGCTCTTTCAAAAATGCCAGCAGTTTCCCGACGTCACGCAGGGCGCTGACATCTTCCTGCCCCATCCCGAGCGCGACCCGCTTCGGCGTGCCAAATAAATTGCACAGCACAGGCATGGCATAGCCCTTCGGGTTTTCAAACAACAATGCCGGGCCCTCCGCTCTCAGGGTACGATCGGCGATTTCCGTCATTTCAAGATAGGGATCAATGGGCTGGCTAATGCGTTTCAATTCACCCCTCTCTTCCAGCAGCGAGAGGAATTCGCGTAAGTCACGGTATTTCATGCTGATCATCGGGGCAGTCTGTTGAGGCTGATCATTATAAAGTCTCTTCTCCAGCCTGTCGCTGCTTAGTGCGGCTATTTATGACCGTCGCAAACGATGTTTAAAATCGCTCACGACGATTTTTATTACGGGCCTGCTTTTGCTATGCTTGCCCGTCATAATCATAAGTCTGCAAAATCATGGAAGCCTGGTACTTACTGTATTGTAAACGTGGTCAACTGCTACGGGCGAAAGAGCATCTTGAACGTCAGGATGTCGCCTGCATGAGTCCCATGATCACACTGGATAAAATGGTGCGTGGTAAACGTACCGAGGTTTGCGAACCGCTCTTTCCGAACTATCTGTTTATCGCGTTCGATCCCGAGCGAATCCACACCACCACAATCAGCGCCACACGTGGCGTAAGCAATTTCGTGCGATTTGGTAATGTGCCGGCCATCATTCCCCAGCAGGTGATAGACGATCTGTCATTATATCCAATGCAGGGGATTACCGATCCTCATACCCCACAGCCGGGCGATGAAGTGCTGATTACCGATGGGATTTTTAGCGGTCTGCACGCGATCTATACTGAACCAGATGGCGAGGCCCGTTCTATGCTGTTGTTGAATCTGTTGAATAAGCAGGTTCGGCAAAGTATTGATAATCGGCAATTCCAGAAAATGTAATCTCAGCAGAGCGGCAGTACGCCGCTCTGTCATCGCCCTATCAGCGCTGTAAATGCTGATCGTGCAGCCACTGTGCGACACGCTTGGCAAAGTAGGTCAGTACCCCATCCGCCCCCGCGCGTTTAAAACACAGCAACGATTCCATGACGACCGGCTGCTCCTGTAGCCAGCCATTTTGAATGGCCGCCATATGCATCGCATATTCACCAGAAACCTGATAGGCAAACGTCGGCACGCCGAACGACTCCTTCACGCGACGCACCACATCCAGATAAGGCATACCGGGCTTGACCATCACCATATCCGCCCCTTCCTGAAGATCCTGTGCGATTTCCTGCAAGGCCTCATCACTGTTGGCGGGGTCCATTTGATAGGTTTTCTTATTGCCGCCTTTCAGATTACCCGCGGAACCCACGGCGTCCCGAAACGGGCCGTAATAACAGGAGGCATATTTGGCCGAATACGCCATAATCTGTGTATTAATCAGGTTCTGCGCTTCCAGCGTCTCACGGATTGCGCCAATCCGTCCGTCCATCATATCGCTGGGCGCGACAATTTCAGCGCCTGCCTCTGCATGTGATAACGCCTGTCTGACCAGGATCTCCTTGGTGACATCGTTAATCACATAGCCTTCTCCATCAATGATGCCGTCCTGCCCGTGGGTGGTATAAGGATCGAGCGCCACATCCGTCAGCAAACCCAACTCCGGCACGGCGTCTTTCAGGGCGCGAACGGCTCGCTGAACCAGACCATCATGGTTATAGGCTTCTTCGGCATGTAACGATTTTTTATCCGCCTCAATAACCGGAAACAGCGATAAAACAGGAATACCCAATTTAGCGATCGCTTCCGCTTCCTGTAGCAACACATCAATCGACATTCTGAAAACCCCCGGCATAGAGGGAACTTCCTGTCGTTGGTTCGAACCTTCCATAACAAAGACCGGATAAATCAGATCATTGACCGTCAGGTGATGCTCAGCAACAAGACGACGGCTGAAATCATGACGACGGAGACGACGCATGCGGCGTCCGGGGAAAGTGCCGGGAAAAGCATTGCTCATATAATTATTCTCCTGAATCAAGCCAACCGGAAAACCCGGCGAGCATTTTCATCTGTTTTCTGCCCCAGCCATAGGGCGTCTTCTTCACGCCAACCTGCGACCTGATGGACGATATGTGGCAAAAAACAGGGTTCGTTACGACGAGATGCAGGCTTAGGATTTAAATCCCGGGGTAACAAATAGGGTGCATCGGTTTCCAATAACAACCGATCTGCTGGAATATGTTTTAGCAGCGAACGCAGCTCAAGGCCCCGACGCTCATCGCAGACCCAACCGGTAATGCCAACCATTAATCCCGCAGCGAGGCATTCGTCAAGTTCGGCGCGATTGCCGGTAAAACAATGAACGACAGCGGCCGGGAGTTTGCTGATCCAGGGCTTGAGTAAGGCAAGAAAGCGAGAATGCGCGTCACGGCAATGCAGGAATACGGGCAAGGAGAGTTCGGCAGCCAATGCTAATTGAGCGCTGAACGCGAACTCCTGATCGGCAGGCGTTGAGAAATTTCGGTTGAAGTCGAGCCCGCATTCACCGATTGCAACCACACAATCCGATTGCGCCATACCATAAACCTGCTCGGCGGCGGATTCATCCCAGCGGCTGGCATCATGGGGATGGACGCCCGCCGTCGACCAGCAGTATGTTGGATATTGCTCTGTCAGCGCCAGAGCCTGACGGCTTTCCTCAATATTTGTCCCTGTAATCAGCATACCGCTGACGCCAGACTGTTTTGCGCGCGCGACAACCTGCTCCCGGTCTTTCGCAAACTGAGAACTGGTTAAATTGACTCCGATATCAAACATTGGCTACTTACCTCGCGACGGTAGCACCGCTACCAAGGCGAACAAAAAACAAAACCTCTCAAAGAGAGGTCATTTCCTTTCCCAAATACAGGAAGAGCCACCTTATGGCGAAGGCTCTTCAGTTTCAGCACGACGCCCTTTTCCCACATAAAACCGGGAGAAAAATACGCCGATTTCAAACAGCAGGTACATGGGAATCGCCAACAGCGTCTGAGAAAATACATCCGGCGGCGTCAACACCATGCCAACGATAAAAGCACCGACCAGTATATAGGGTCGTTTCTTCTTCAGATCGTCCGGGGTAATCACACCGCTCCAGCATAGCAACACAATGGCGATGGGCACTTCAAACGACACGCCAAAGGCCATAAAGAGCGCCATGACAAAATCGAGATAATTGTTGATATCCGTCGCAATCAGAACCCCCTCAGGCGCGGTTTTAGCAAAGAAGCCAAACGCCAGAGGGAACACAACAAAGTAGGCAAATGCCATACCTGCGTAGAATAGTAGACTGCTGGAAACCAGCAAAGGTATCATCAGGCGGCGTTCATGTTTGTACAATGCCGGGGCAACGAATGCCCAGACCTGATACAACACCAACGGAGCGGAGACAAACACCGATACAATCATCGTCAGCTTTATAGGCGTGAAAAACGGCGAGGCGACATCGGTGGCAATCATGCTGGCTCCCGCCGGGAGTTGCGCAATCAGCGGAGCGGAAACCATCTGATAAATGTCATTGGCAAAATACACCAGACAAAAGAACACCACCAGTATGCAAATAATACTGTTCAGTAACCGTTTACGCAGCTCGATCAGGTGGCTAATCAGCGGTTGAGTATCTTCAGCAGCCATAAACTAACGATCATCACTTGTTTGGTGGGGAGAAACAGCAAGAGGCTGTTCAGATTTTGGCGTGTTCTCTGCAATCGGCGCAGCCGTAGCCGGGTTGATTTCCGGAACCTGGCTCTCTGAGGTTGATGAGGGGGCGTTTTCAACCTCAATCACACCATCGTGAATCGCTTCCGGATCGTTCAGCGGCTGGCTTGTTGACGGCTGTGCCGCATTCCCCTCATCGGTCGGCGATTTTGCATAACCGCGCTTCATTGCCTCAGCCGCTTCCTTGAGTTCATCCATGGACGCTTTCAGTTCCGGCGACAAATTTTGCAGGCTGGCTTTTTCCACCTTCTTCAGGCTTTCCTGCAACTCCTGCAATTTCAATTCCTGCGACAACTCGTTCTGAACCGTAGACGCCAGCGAACGCAGTGTTCTAATCCAGTTAGCCACCGTTCTTACCGCTACGGGCAAACGTTCAGGCCCAAGAACAACCAGGCCTATCACCATGACCAGCAACAGTTCACCAAACCCGATATCAAACACAGATTATACCTGCTCTTTGTGCTGGCTCTTTGCGTCGTCCTGCTTCGTTTCAGACTGTTTTTCTGCGATCGACTTGGTCGCAAAATCCGCATCCTGTTCCGTCTTATCCGTATTGGCAGACGGCTGCTCATCACCCATGGCTTTTTTAAAACCTTTGATGGATGCACCCAGATCTGAACCCAACGTTCTCAGCTTGTTGGTACCAAACAGCAATACGACGATTACCGCAATAATCAACAAGTTCCAAATACTAATGCCACCCATATCGTTTACCTCTTTCAAAAAAAGGGATCATAAAATTACCATCATTATAGTAAGGTAATCCTGCTAGCATCATGATCTGCTTCAACGAGTTCGACGCCAGCCAATAATCCAGGCGACAATTCCCGCCGCCATCAATCCCGAAGGGACGATATCGGCTTCAACATGGCTCACCAGTAACACCGTACCACTGATCAGTAGCGTTGCGCCAATACCCAACAGATAACGGGACTGTCCTTGACGAACATGCTGAGTTCGCAATTCATTGGCAAGCTTGTCTACACTCTGTTTCAACATCTTGTGCTGCCGTAAACCGTCATAAAATAATTCCGGGATTTCTGGCAGTTTCTCCGCCCAAAACGGGGCTTTTTCTTTTAAGGCACGGATCACCGCCGGTAACCCGACCTGTTCTTTCAGCCAGGTTTCCAGGAACGGTTTTGCCGTCTTCCAAAGATCAAGCTGGGGATAGAGCTGCCGTCCGATCCCTTCGATATACAGCAAGGTTTTCTGCAACAGCACCAACTGCGGCTGTACTTCCATGTTAAAACGGCGGGCAGTATTAAAGAGGTTCAATAATACATGACCGAATGAAATTTCCGCTAATGGCTTTTCAAAAATGGGCTCACAAACAGTACGAATTGCAAACTCAAAATCTTCAACGTTGGTATCCGCAGGTACCCAGCCGGAATCCACATGCAGTTCGGCGACTTTACGATAATCCCGGTTAAAGAAGGCGATAAAGTTCTCTGCCAGATAGCGTTTGTCTTCTTTGTTCAGCGAACCAACAATACCGCAATCGATCCCGATATACTGCGGATCTTCAGGATGCTCGTGGTTGATAAAGATATTGCCGGGGTGCATGTCCGCATGAAAAAAGCTGTCACGGAACACCTGAGTGAAGAAGACCTGTACGCCACGTTCCGCCAGAAGCTGCATATTGGTGCCATTGGCTGTCAGGGCCTCAATATCAGAAACCGGAATACCGTAAATACGCTCCATGACCAGCATGCTTTCGCTACAGTAATCCGGATACACTTCCGGGATGTACAGCATCGGGCTTTCTTCAAAATTTCGTCTCAACTGAATCGCATTCGCCGCTTCACGCAACAAATTAAGCTCATCAAGCAAGGTTTTTTCATATTCCTGCACCACTTCCCGCGGACGAAGGCGCCGTCCATCGGGCAACAGTCTCGGCAACCAGCCAGCCAATCGTTTCATCAAGCGCATATCGGCCCTGATGACGGGTAAAATATCGGGCCGGATAACCTTAATAACAATTTCTTTCCCCGTACTTTTCAGACGGGCGGTATGTACCTGTGCTATCGAAGCGGACGCCAGCGGTTTGATGTCAAAATCATCGAACCAACTTTCCAACGGAACGCCTCCCATCGACAGCTCGATCTGCTGGCGCGCCAGCCGGCCATCAAAAGGTTCAACGCGGTCTTGCAGCATAGCCAGTTGGTCGGCAATCGCGGGTGGAAACAGATCGCGTCGCGTCGACATCATCTGACCAAATTTGATCCAGACCGGACCCAGCTCCTGTAGAGCCAACCGCAAACGTTCTCCCAATGGCATATTGCGGTGACGGTTTGGCAACCAGAACAACAGGCGGCGGCCAAAACGCAGCGGTATCGTCAGCCGCATTTTAGGAATCAGCTCATCCAGACCGTAGCTCAGCAAAACGCGAACGATGCTGTAAAGGCGAATCAGCTCACCAGGCATCATCGTAAGGTCTCCAACTTCGCCAGCCGTTCAGACAATCGTTCGGCTGATGTCTCCAGGGCGGTGATTTCATCATGAAGCCAGGCATTTTCAAGTTTACCCGGCGCTAAACGCCACTCTTCCGTGATCGTCTCTGATAACACATGTTGCTGTCTGCACAAGGTACGGCTGAATAAACTCAGCGTTTTTTGCGCCGTCTGGCTTAGGCCCTGAGCAACAATGTCCCCCACATAGGGTGCAAGCCATTCCGCAGGATCAAACTCAGCTAAATCAAGCAGCACAATAAATTGCTGAGCAACCTGAATATCTCCCTCGATCACCAGGTCGCCGCTGCGCATCAGGGCTGACAGGTTCTGGCGATCGCGCAGTTTCATCAGCACGGACAGACGGGTCTTGAGCTGGCAGTCTGCCGGCTCCTCCCATTGGCTTATCACATCGAGCCGCTGCTCACTGAAAACCAGAACCAAAGGCGCGTCCAGTTCAGACAACTCGATTTGCAGCGTTTTCCCCTGTAGGCGCTGACGGGGCGCTTTCATACTGCGGTCGCGAAACAACAGCTGATTCAGCGCTGTTTCCAGCGTGGCAGTCAGGACAGACGTTATCAGCATTGGCATTTCCAATCAGAATTTAAAACCACGGTGCAGCGCCACAATTCCGCCAGTCAGATTGAAATAATTCACATCGTCAAAACCGGCGTCGCTCATCATTCCCTTCAGCGTTTCCTGATCGGGATGCATACGAATGGATTCCGCCAGATAACGATAGCTACCGGCATCGCTCGCCACCATTTCACCGATTCTCGGCAGGATATGGAATGAATAGATGTCGTAAACCTTGCTTAACGGCTTCAGCGTCGGCTTGGAGAATTCCAGCACCAACAGGCGTCCACCCGGCTTCAGCACACGGTACATGGAACGCAGCGCTTTGTTTTTGTCCGTTACGTTACGTAAACCAAAAGAGATGGTAATACAGTCAAAGAAATTGTCAGGGAACGGCAACTCTTCCGCGTTTGCCTGCACATAGCTGATATTATTGATGATGCCCTTGTTGCGCAGTTTCTCACGCCCCACTTTCAGCATCGAAGCATTAATATCGGCCAACACCACTTCGCCTTCGTCCCCCACCATACGGGAGAATTTTGCTGTCAAATCGCCCGTACCGCCAGCAACATCCAGGACACGCTGACCACGCCGCACGCCGCTGCACTCGACAGTAAAACGTTTCCAGATACGATGAATACCGAAGGACATCAGGTCATTCATCAAATCGTATTTTGCTGCTACAGAATGAAAAACATCAGCCACCATGACTTCTTTTTCATCCTTGGCGACAGTACGAAAACCAAAGTCGGTTGTTTTCTCCTGCTCATTAGCCATTTTATCCGCCTACTCTTTCAGTCAAATCGGGTCTACCTAATTAGTGGGAAGAGTGTAACAGACCCGTATAAAAAGCCCACCGCCTAATGCCTATCGGTTAAGGATTCACCGTAGCGTAAAAGTACCGTACAACGCCCAATGGGGTTGCAAGCCACTCAATTTTCTTTCATATCGGCTTTTGCAGGCAGATTCTCCGCATCCATACCGTCAGGCGCCGCAGCCAACGTATCCTGAACCGCATTTTCATGTGCCGTTGCCTGCTCCGCCAGGGAAGGGCTGATTGAACGTTTGATTTCCACGCCCAGATGACGAAACCCCTCCGCCTGACCAATGAGATTACCACGCCCGGAGGAAAGTTTATTCATTGACTGACGATAGCTGCCCTGTGCTTTATCAAGGCTTTGCCCCAATGTTTCCATGTCATCCACAAATAAACGCAGTTTATCGTACAGCCGTGACGCCCGTTCAGCGATCTGCTGTGCATGACGACTCTGCTGCTCATAGCGCCACAGATTATTAATGGTGCGCAACGCGACCAGCAACGTCGTCGGGCTAACCAACATAATATTGTGCTTTAGCGCCTCGCTGATCAACTCTGGCTGCCGATCGATCGCGACCAGAAAAGCCGGTTCGACGGGAATAAACATCAGCACATAGTCCAGAGAACGTAGCCCCGGCAGTTGCTGATAATCTTTACTGCCCAGCATGCGGATATGACCGCGAACAGAAAGCAAATGTTCATTCAGTGCCGCCAGGCGATCGGCGTCATCCTCACTATTGAAGTAGCGTTCATAGGCCACCAGCGACATTTTGGCATCAATGACCACATCTTTCCCCTGAGGCAAACGTACAATCACATCAGGTTGCATGCGGCTGTTAGTGCCGGTCTGTACACTGACCTGAGTCTGATACTCATAGCCTTCACGCAAGCCGGAAGCTTCCAGTACGCGGCTTAATACCACCTCGCCCCAGTTACCCTGTGTCTTATTGTCTCCTTTCAGGGCTTTGGTCAGATTGATGGCTTCGCGCGCCATCTGGGCATTCAGCTGTTGCAGATTACGGATTTCATGCGCCAGCGTATGCCGTTCACGAGCTTCTGCACCAAAACTGTCCTGTACCTGACGACGAAACCCATCAAGCTGTTCGCGCAGCGGCATCAGCAGACGATCCAGACTTTGTTTGTTTTGTTCGTCCACTTTGCGACCGCTGTGTTCAAAAATACGGTTAGCCAGATTCTCGAACTGGGTCGTCAGGCGTTGTTCGCTGTTCGCCAGCAACCGCTGTTTTTCCTCCGCGGCCATGCGGGTTTCTTCCAGCCGGATGGTGACTTCCCGCAGTTCGGCTTCCTGTGCGCGGTTAATCTCCCGCAGCGTCCGCAGTTCCTGATTTAACTGGCCGCATTCGTCACGCAGTTGCCCCAGCTGTTGCAGTTTTTCATGACTGGCCGACAGTTGGGCGTGTACGTTGCGTAGTTCCAGCTCGTTTTGCCGCAACCGTTGCTCGTCCTGTTGCTGAGCCTGCCGGCTCTCCTCCAGCAATGTCTGCGTTTGCTGCAGCGTCTGTTCCAGCAGGCGTTGTTCGGTGTCATGACGGGACAATCGCTGTTGTTGCGTCAGGCTGGCAATCAGCCAGCCCACCAGCAAGCCGACAGATCCCCCGCCCAGTCCATAAAATATACTGATATCCACAATGCCTCCGCAGCATCTACCTCTGTGCGTCAAGGTAAAATGATACTGTATGGATGTCCAGAGACAATTCGGGCTACGGGAACGTTTGGCAAGAAATTCGGTGAAAAATGCGAACAGCCTTCAAGGCAATCGATGAAATATTTCAGGCCGGTACATTTACCGGCCTGAAAGTATGAATGACGGGTACGAATCAGCTCAGACGTTGCTTCGCATCACCAATGGCTTTCGCCACCTGCTGCGGGGATACACCACCCTGTGCGGCGCGTTTGTCCAGACAGGATTGCAGCGACAGGATCGGATAGACATCATCCGCGATAACTGGACTGAACTTCTGTAAGTCAGCCAACGATAGCGCTTCCAGCGCCTTGCCCTGACGAATGGCTTCTACCACCGCCTCGCCGACAATATGGTGAGCTTCGCGGAACGGCACGCCTTTAGCGACCAGATAGTCAGCCAGTTCCGTCGCATTGGCGTAACCCTGCTCCGCCGCTTCCTGGCAGCGCGGCCGTTTCACCTGAATCCCCTCCAGAACCAGACCCGCCATCATCAGGCAGTCATGCCAGGTATCCAGCGAATCGAACAGGCCTTCCTTGTCTTCCTGCATGTCCTTGTTATACGCCAGCGGCAACCCTTTCAGCGTCATCATCATGCCGGTTAACGCGCCCTGAACACGGCCACATTTGCCGCGAATCAGCTCCAGCGCATCCGGATTTTTCTTCTGTGGCATCAGCGATGAGCCGGACGTCACACGGTCAGAAAGCTCAACGAACGCCGCTTCACCGCTGTTAAAGAAAATCAGGTCTTCGGCGAAACGGGACAAATGCACCATGCCGATTGAGGCGTCAGACAGGAGTTCCAACACATGATCGCGGTCGGATACCGTATCCAGACTATTCCGCGTCGCACAGGCAAATCCCAGCCAGCCAGCCAGTTGTTCGCGATCAATCGGATAGGCAGTGCCCGCCAACGCGCCACATCCTAACGGACTGACGTCCAGGCGCTTCAACGTATCTTCCAGACGGCTTTCATCACGTAGCAGCATTTCATGGTAGGCCAGACACCAGTGAGCAAACGTCACCGGCTGGGCCCGTTGCAGGTGGGTATAACCCGGCATCACCGCATCCTGATTCGCTTGCGCGGTGGTCACCAGCGCCTGACGCAGCTGACGCACCGCCAGCAGCAGCTCGGCAATCTGCGCTTTACACCACAGTTTCAGATCCGTTGCGACCTGATCGTTACGGCTGCGCCCCGTATGCAGCTTCTTGCCCAGATCGCCGACTTTGTCAATCAGACGCTGTTCAACCCAACTATGAATATCTTCCGCATCACTTTGCAGGATCATTTCCGGGTCAGCCTGTACTTCAACCAGCAGCGCATTCAATGCCTGTTCCAGTTGCTGCTGCTCCTGCTCGCTGAGCACATTGACGGTCACTAACGCTTTCGACCAGCCAACCGAGCCGATGATGTCCTGCTCTGCCAGACGGTAATCAAACCGCAGTGAGTCATTGAACTGTTTAAACCGTTGATCTGCTGCCTGACTGAACCGACCGCCCCACAAAGCCATAACCATTACTCCAAGAATTCAAATAAATACGAGTATCGCATCATGCCATACCCAGAAGCTGCTTACGCTAAAATACGCGTACCGATCGCCACGCCGTTGAACAACGCAGGCAGTTGATCAGCGTGACGCCAGCTGGCGATGTCCACCGGACGCCCCAGCGTACGCGCGGCATCCAGCGCGGCGTTGACCTTCACGATCATGCCATCGGTGATGATACCCTGCGCGATCAACTGCTCGGCTTTTTGCGCTGTCATCTCGGCAATACGCTGGCCTTTTCCATCCAGAATACCGCTGACATCCGACAGCAGGATTAAATCCGCACCCAGCGTTGCGGCCAGCGCGGTGGCAGCCTGATCGGCATTCACATTCATCAGATCGCCCTGTTCGGTAATCCCGATGGAGCTGACGACAGGCAAATAACCCGCTGACAGCAGCGTATTCAACAGTAGCGGAGAACCCGCTTCCGCTTTACCCACAAAGCCCAGCGCCTCATCCAGCTGCGTGACCCTGGTGCTGCCGCCGTCCGCCAGACATAGGCCGACAGCGTTAATATCGTGTTTCTTCGCCCAGGACAAGAGCGTTTTATTTGCAGAACCGGCCAGCGCCCCTGTAATGATGTCAATCTGATCGGCGGGTGTGACGCGCAGGCCATTTTTCTTCACCACAGGTAACGACAGTTTCTTCATCAGGTCGTCAACCAGACAGCCACCGCCATGCACAATTAACAACGGACGCTGGTGCGTCTGACGATAGGTGACCAATGCGTTAAACAGACGCTCCAGCGCCTCTTCGCTATCCAGTAACACGCCGCCTAGTTTGATAATTAACGGGTTCATTATGCTCTCGCGCCTCAGAATGATAAATTTTTGATCAGAGTAAAGACTGGGTTTCCGGGAAACCAAAACGAATATTCAGGCATTGTACCGCCTGAGCGGCAGCGCCTTTCAGCAGATTATCTTCCGTGGCGACGATGATCAGATGTTCACCCTCAACGGAGAAGCCAATGTCACAGAATGGCAGACCGACGACAGATTTCAATGCTGGAACGCCTTTCTCATACAAACGCACCAGCGGTTTATCATGATAAGCATTATGGTAAGCCTCTGCGATATCCTGTGATGTCACGCCCGGCTGCAAACGGCAGGTGATCGTTTCCAGTATACCGCGCGCAAAATTACCGAGATGTGGCGTAAAGATGACCGGCGTACCAAGGTGGGTTGAAATCTCAGGCGCATGACGGTGGTTGAAGATACCATAAGGTTGCAGGCTGACTTCGCAGAAACTGCTGGTTAAGGAAGCTTTACGTCCGGCGCCGCTCACGCCGCTGACGGCGTTAATGACCGGCCACTGTGCCGGATTCAGCAATTGTCCATCCACCAGCGGTTTCAACGACAGTTGTGCCGCGGTTGGATAGCACCCCGGCACCGCAATCAGCCGGGCGTGTTTGATACTTTCGGCCTTCCATTCGGCCAAACCGTATACGGCCTGAGCCAGCCAGTCCGTATGTTGATGTTCAAATCCATAATAGCGGGTATAGAAATCGGCATCCTGAACGCGGTAGGCGCCCGACAAATCAAAGACGGTACAGCCGGCCGCCAGGAACTCAGGCGCCAAATCATGACTGACCTTGTGATCCGTCGCCAGAAACACCACGTCAACACCTTTGGCGGCTTCAGCAACATGGGTCAACGGCTGTACCGGTAAATCGATAATGCCTTTCAGCTGTGGATGCAAATCGGAAAGCAATTTTCCGGCATCAACACTTTGCGCTGAAACCGCCAAAGCGGTTATGTTCATCTGTGGGTGACGGTTCAGGTAAAGTGCAAGTTCTGCACCGGTATAACCACTTGCACCAACAATCAACGTATTCAGCATGGGATCCGTATACCTTCTTAATTTATCTATGTAACAGGTAACAGGGTTCACCAGCGTAAACACGCTGTTCACCCGCGAAGCTAAGCAAAGTGATGAATTCCTCGCCACCCGGTATCTTGTGGTTTCCTTTCACTTAGCGTTATTGTATTTTTATTCAAAATAAATGCATGAATATTGATACTATCCTAACCAGAGGCTGTCAACAGTGAAGATGAATTTACCCCCTTTTATTGAGCTATACCGGGCGTTGATCGCGACTCCGTCCATCAGTGCAACCGACAGCGCACTCGATCAAAGTAATCAGGCATTAATCAACTTGTTGGCAGGCTGGTTTACCGATTTAGGCTTCCATGTCGACGTTCAACCCGTCCCCGGCACACAACATAAATTTAATATGCTGGCGCGGATTGGTGAAGGTAAAGGCGGTTTACTGCTGGCCGGGCATACGGATACGGTGCCTTTCGATGATGGACGCTGGACGCGCGATCCTTTCACGCTGACCGAGCACGATAATAAACTTTATGGTCTGGGCACCGCCGATATGAAAGGATTTTTCGCTTTCATTCTCGACACGCTGCGTGACATCGATCCAACAAAACTGACGAAACCACTTTATATTCTTGCGACCGCCGATGAAGAAACCACCATGGCGGGCGCCAAATACTTCTCAGCATCCACGCAGATCCGCCCGGACTGCGCCATTATCGGCGAACCGACCTCGTTACAGCCAGTGCGCGCCCACAAGGGCCATATGTCCAGCGCGATCCGGATTCAGGGGCAGTCAGGCCATTCCAGCGATCCGTCCCGCGGTGTGAACGCCATTGAACTTATGCATGAAGCCATTTCGCATCTGCTGGTGCTGCGCAACACGCTACAGGAGCGCTATCACAACGCGGCGTTCAACATTCCTTATCCCACCATGAATCTGGGCCACATTCACGGCGGGGATGCCGCCAATCGTATCTGCGCCTGCTGTGAGCTGCATATGGATATTCGTCCGCTGCCGGGGCTGACGCTGAATGACCTGAATGGCTTACTGGCTGACTCGCTGGCGCCAGTGAGTCAGCGTTGGCCGGGCCGGTTGACCATCAGCGAATTACATCCTCCCATTCCGGGCTATGAATGCCCGGCCGACCATCGTCTGGTGTCGGTAGTGGAAAAATTGCTGGCAACGAAAACCGAGGTGGTGAATTACTGTACGGAAGCGCCGTTTATTCAGGAACTATGCCCGACGTTGGTATTGGGGCCGGGTTCTATCAATCAGGCCCACCAGCCGGACGAATACATTGATACCGCCTTTATCAAACCAACGCGGGAACTGATTGCGCAGGTTATTCAGCATTTCTGCCACCACTGAGTGTGACCGCCAATGTCGCGGGGCCTGCGGGCTCCGCGATCGCCTTCTGATAAGCGCTCCTAATATCAGCTCATTTGTAATTAAATTTCACAAATTGCCATGCCTATATCAATGCAGGTAAAAAGATCCGCAGGTAGAAAGAATAGCGAGAACAAAGAATCGTCAATTGACGAATCAGACTTGTCGTGGCTAGATGAAAGAAGTGCAGAATATCTGTCAAGTGAAACAAACTTACAAAAATAGAGAGATGGGTCAGGGTAAATATGAACGAACAATATTCCGCAATGCGAAGTAACGTCAGTATGCTCGGTAAGCTGCTTGGCGATACCATCAAGGAGGCATTGGGTGAAAACATTCTTGATAAAGTAGAAACAATCCGCAAGTTGTCAAAGTCCTCTCGGGCAGGCAGCGAGAAGCATCGTCAGGAACTGCTGACCACATTACAGAATCTGTCCAACGATGAGTTGTTGCCGGTTGCCCGTGCATTTAGCCAGTTTCTTAACCTGACCAATACCGCCGAGCAATACCATACCATTTCCCCCCACGGCGAGGCAGCCAGCAACCCGGAGTTACTCGCCAGAGCATTTGATCGCTTAAAAGAAAGTAAGCATCTAACGGAAAGAGACATTCGTGATGCGGTGGAATCGCTTTCCATTGAGCTGGTATTAACGGCACACCCCACTGAAATCACCCGCCGGACGCTGATCCATAAGCTGGTTGAAGTGAATACCTGTCTTAAACAGCTTGATCATGACGATCTGGCCGATTATGAACGTAACCAGATTATGCGTCGTCTGCGTCAGTTGATTGCGCAATCCTGGCATACCGACGAAATCCGCAAAATACGGCCCACCCCGGTAGAGGAAGCAAAATGGGGCTTTGCCGTGGTTGAAAACAGCCTGTGGGAAGGGGTGCCTGCTTTCTTGCGCGAACTGGATGAACTGCTGGAGCAATCGTTTGGTTACCGCCTGCCCGTTGAGGCCGTGCCCGTGCGCTTTACTTCCTGGATGGGGGGCGATCGCGATGGCAATCCGAACGTCACCGCCGAAATCACCCGTCATGTGTTATTACTCAGCCGCTGGAAAGCCGCCGACCTGTTTTTGCAAGATATCCAGTTTCTGGTATCAGAACTGTCGATGTCCGAATGTACGCCAGCGCTGCGCAAGCTGGCTGGCGGCGACGAGGTACAGGAACCCTATCGCGCCATCATGAAATCATTGCGCGCCCAGCTCAATACCACGCTGAGCTATCTGGAAGCCCGTCTTAAAGGCGAACAGCTGCTGCCGCCGAAAGACCTGCTGGTCAACAACGAACAGCTCTGGGAACCGCTGCATGCGTGTTACCAGTCACTGCATGCCTGCGGCATGGGTATCATCGCCGACGGCCAACTGCTGGATACGCTGCGCCGCGTGCGCTGTTTCGGTGTGCCGCTGGTGCGCATCGATGTCCGTCAGGAAAGTACCCGTCACACCGACGCGCTGGCTGAAATTACCCGCTACCTGGGTCTCGGCGACTACGAAAGCTGGTCTGAATCCGATAAACAAGCGTTTCTGATCCGTGAATTAAGCTCTAAGCGTCCGCTATTGCCACGCTACTGGGAACCGAGCGCAGACACCAAGGAAGTGCTTGATACCTGCCGCGTAATCGCCAAAGCGCCGCAAGGCTCTATTGCGGCCTATGTGATTTCAATGGCGCGTACGCCGTCTGACGTGCTGGCGGTTCATCTGCTGCTCAAAGAGGCCGGCTGTCCGTTTGCGTTACCGGTCGCCCCGCTGTTTGAAACGCTGGATGACCTGAACAACGCTGACGAGGTGATGACCCAACTGCTGAATATCGACTGGTATCGCGGGTTCATCCAGGGTAAACAAATGGTCATGATTGGCTATTCCGACTCGGCGAAAGATGCCGGCGTAATGGCGGCGTCATGGGCGCAATACCGTGCTCAGGACGCTCTGATCAAAACCTGTGAGAAAGCGGGCATTGCGTTGACGCTGTTCCACGGCCGCGGGGGTTCAATTGGCCGCGGCGGCGCGCCGGCGCACGCCGCGCTGTTGTCTCAACCGCCGGGAAGTTTGAAAGGCGGACTGCGCGTTACCGAACAGGGTGAAATGATCCGCTTCAAATACGGCCTGCCTGAAGTCACTATCAGCAGCCTGGCTCTGTATACCGGCGCCATTCTGGAAGCCAACCTGCTGCCCCCGCCGGAACCCAAGCAGGAATGGCATGAAGTGATGAATGAGCTGTCCCGCGTTTCCTGCGATATGTACCGCGGATATGTGCGCGAGAACCCGGATTTCGTTCCTTACTTCCGCGCCGCCACGCCCGAACTGGAACTGGGTAAATTGCCATTGGGCTCACGCCCGGCGAAACGTCGTCCTAATGGCGGTGTTGAAAGCCTGCGTGCGATCCCGTGGATTTTCGCCTGGACACAGAATCGCCTGATGCTGCCCGCCTGGTTGGGCGCCGGCGCAGCCTTGCAGAAAGTCGTTGATGACGGCAAGCAGAAACAGCTCGAAACCATGTGTCGTGACTGGCCTTTCTTCTCCACGCGTATCGGGATGCTGGAGATGGTATTCGCCAAAGCCGACCTGTGGCTGGCGGAATATTATGACCAGCGACTGGTTGACAAAAAACTGTGGCCGTTAGGAAAACAGCTACGCGATCAATTAGCTGCCGATATCAATGTGGTGCTGACGATCGCCAATGACGATCACCTGATGGAAGACCTGCCGTGGATTGCAGAATCCATTGCCTTGCGTAACGTCTACACCGACCCGCTGAACGTATTGCAGGCCGAACTGCTGCATCGCTCACGGCAACAGGAACAGCCGGATGCCGAGGTGGAACTGGCGCTGATGGTTACGATTGCGGGCGTCGCCGCCGGGATGCGTAATACGGGCTAACCGCCGCATTTAGCGCTGCTGTAACAGACAAAGGCCGGTCTTTAGACCGGCCTTTCAATCGCTCAAACCAGGTATTTATCCTGCAAGAACTGGCGAGCCTGGTTGTCCAACCCATATTCGACCTCAAGCCAGCCATCGACAGAACCATGGCGCTCATAAATGGCCTGTAACGCCGTAACAATAAATTCTTCCTGCACCGACAGCACATAAGAAAACTGCCCCAGCGCTTTTTCATTGAGCGTGTTGGCCAGATGCGTCACCAGCTGCTGACGGAAAGGAGCCAGCGTGGTGTCGGTCAACAGATAATCTTCCACCACCGTTTGCTCATCCGCTCCCAGCGCGAACATCACCAGCGCAGAACCAATCCCGGTGCGATCTTTACCCACGGCGCAATGTTGTACCAGCGCGCCTTCGTCATCCGGCTGCATCAGCAATGCCACCAATTGACGGTAGGCTGAGTTATCAAACGGTAAACGACGGTAAAGCTCCAGCATAAATGCCCGCGAATCAAACGCCGCCAGCACATCAGATCCTAGCGAATCCAGATTCGCCGTCACTTCATGACGCAGAGGATTGGCCGGAAACGCATGGTAGTTCGCGCCGGACCAAAGGACATCGGGTTTACCCGCAATTTCGTCCTCATCCCGGTAATCAACGACGTGAGAAACCGGTACGCCGGCAAGATATTCACAATCGGCATGACTCAGCAAATCCAGGGAACCGGAACGAAACAGTTTGCCGTGACGAATAAGACGCCCATCTGCGGCGCGGTTCCCACCCAGATCGCGGAAGTTAATTCCACCGTCCAGCGGTAATAAAGAAGGATGGAGCAACATTGGTTCGGTCATATATCTCCTTGCGATTTGTTGTAACGGGCGAGCAACGCCACCGTCTGATGGTCAAACGGCACATCATATCGGTCAACCAATAACAGATTATCAGGAGACGGGCGGGTATCAATGTCGATCGCTCAATAAAACCCGGCCCGCAATGCGCTCGGTAAACAGTACGCGGAACTACTCGGCAGCCAGCAATCGGCGGGTGGCATCCAGCAGAACCTTGATAACGGTTGTCTCAGCCAGTTTCATTGTCGCCACGTCAGGAATTTCCTGTTGGGTCCGGTTAACGATCACGCCGGCGATCATCCCGGCTTTCAGTCCCTGACTGGCGCACATGGTCAGCAGCGTAGCGGACTCCATTTCATAATTCAGTACGCCCATGCTTTGCCACTCCTCCATTGAACCACGGAAGCGGCGCACGACGCGACCAGAGAACGTATCATATCGCTCCTGGCCGGGATAAAACGTGTCGGATGATGCGGTTACCCCAATGTGCAGCGCAACGCCATCCGCCTTCGCCGCGTCAACCAGCGCAGTCGTACAGGCAAAATCAGCAACCGCGGGGAATTCCATGGGCGCGAAATGCAGGCTGGCGCCATCAAGACGCACCGCCGCCGTGGTCACCAGCACATCACCCACGTTGATCCCTTCCTGAATCGCGCCGGTAGTACCGACACGCAGGAAAGTACGGATTCCGAGCTGAGCCAACTCTTCTACCGCGATCGAGGTTGATGGACCACCAATGCCGGTGGAGCAAACAATAACAGACTTCCCATCCAACTCCGCACGCCAGGAGGTAAATTCACGATGCGATGCCAGATATACCGGGTTATCCATCAGACGGGCTATCTTTTCAACACGTTCCGGATCGCCGGGAACGATCGCCAGCGTGGCGCCCTGTAAATCATGCTTTGTCAGACCGAGATGAAAAACATCAGATTTAGACATAACCGCCTCCCAGGCAATTAGTTGAGTAGTCAGAGGTATAAAAAAATTCTTCGACGTTGTACGGCATTGCATAAAACAGCGTTCAGAACGTTTGACAGGGGAAAACCCGCAATCAGCAAGACTCTAGCGTATTACCATGTCGTTTTTAGTGATGGCGATCACTCATAAAAAGGAAACAAAAACCAGCATACATAAAAAACGTGATAATAATCACAAATAGAGGCATCAAAAAACCGTTTACGCCGATGCCGCCGCTTTTATTGTAGATTCTTTAATCATTGTTACTATTGGTTATGGCTGTGAATTTTCACCGCCTGCCCAATACAGGAGATCGCCATGAAGACTGATGAGCCAACAGCCCTCAGACACCTGCCGCGAGGATTTTCTCCGGCGGTGACACCGCAAGCCTCCTCAACCATAAATACGGATACCGCGGACATTATCGCCGCTGAGACCACAATCCTTTCTCAGGGCGAGCAGTTGCCAGCTTACCTTGCCAAACCGGCCAATCAACCAGGACCTTTCCCTATCGTGCTGGTGGTTCAGGAAATTTTCGGCGTCCATCAATATATTCAGGATACTTGCCGTCGTCTGGCTAAACAGGGCTATATGGCCATCGCGCCTGAACTCTATTTCCGCCAGGGCGATCCTAGTCAGTACCATGAAATCCAACAGATTATGACCGAGCTGGTCTACAACGTGCCCGATGCACAAGTGTTATCGGACCTCGATCATGCGGCAAATTGGGCCATCAGGCAGGGAGGCGACGCCAGTAAGCTCGCCATCACCGGTTTCTGCTGGGGCGGGCGTATCGCCTGGCTCTACGCCGCACATAATCCGCAGTTAAAAGCCGCCGTCGCCTGGTACGGAAAATTCAGCGGCGCAAAAACGTTGAATAGTCCCAAACACCCTATTGATATCGCGACAGAACTCTGCGCCCCCGTGCTGGGGTTGTATGGCGCCAAAGATGGAGGGATCCCACTGGACGACGTGGATAAGATGCGTCAGGCGCTGCGCGCCGCCAATGCGGATGCAGAAATTATTGTCTATCCGGATGCGGGACACGCATTCCATGCCGACTATCGCCCCAACTATCATGCAGAATCCGCACAAGACGGCTGGCAGCGCATGCTGGCATGGTTTAAAAAATACGAAGTTTGCTAAACAACAGCAGGGAGGCTTACGCCTCCCTCAGACCATTGACAAAGTTAGATTTTAGGGGAAACACGGGGATGAGGTTCCCGCAGGGATGCCTCGCCCCGTGGTCGCCCCGTGTATCTCAGGTTTACAGACGACTTTGTCAGCAATCTCAAGGAGGCTTACGCCTCCCTTTACCATATCAAGCCTGAACTTCACGCAAACGCTGTGCCGCCTGCACCATGTTCGCCAGCGCCTGACGAGTTTCCGGCCAGCCACGGGTTTTCAGACCACAGTCCGGGTTAACCCACAGACGTTCGGCCGGGATGCGCTGCGCCGCTTTCAACAACAGCGCTTCTATCCATTCAACGCTGGGAACGTTCGGTGAGTGGATGTCATATACGCCCGGGCCGATCTCGTTTGGATATTCAAACTCTTCAAACGATTCCAGCAATTCCATATCGGAACGTGACGTCTCAATGGTAATCACATCCGCATCCAGCGCAGCGATGGAATCCATGATGTCATTAAATTCGCAATAACACATATGAGTGTGAATCTGGGTATCATCCTGCGCGACCGCCGCATTCAGACGGAACGCATCCACAGCCCAGGTCAGATATGCATCCCAGTCGGAGCGATGCAGTGGCAAACCTTCACGCAGCGCCGGTTCGTCAATCTGGATAATACCGATGCCGGCTTTTTCCAGATCCGCCACTTCATCCCGCAGCGCCAGCGCGATTTGTTTAGCGATAGTTTCACGGGTCACGTCTTCACGCGGGAAAGACCAGCACAGAATCGTCACCGGACCGGTCAACATGCCTTTCATCGGTTTGTCAGTCAGAGACTGCGCGTACTTCGCCCACTCGACGGTAATGGCTTTAGGACGGCTGACATCGCCAATAATAACCGGTGGTTTCACACAACGAGAACCGTAGCTCTGCACCCAGCCGTTCTGAGTAAAAATGAAACCATCCAGATGTTCGCCGAAATATTCCACCATGTCGTTACGCTCGGCTTCACCATGCACCAGTACGTCCAGCCCCAGACGTTCCTGCTCCGCCACTGCTTGCTTAATATGTTCGGAGATACCGGTACGATAGTTATTGC
The DNA here is from genome assembly GCF_003115815.1 of Brenneria roseae subsp. americana. NCBI lineage: Bacteria > Pseudomonadati > Pseudomonadota > Gammaproteobacteria > Enterobacterales > Pectobacteriaceae > Brenneria > Brenneria roseae. The sequence continues at coordinate 30,627 of NZ_QDKJ01000007.1, forward strand.
CATCCAGACGCCCCTGTTTAAAGTCCAGACGCAGGCCACGAATTTCCGTTGTTTGCGGGAAAGAACCAATGGTGGTGGTCGGCCATGCCGGCAAATTGAAGCGCGCACGCTGGGCTTTGGCACGCAGCGGATACGGTTGCTGGCGCTGGCTGTCCTGCGGGGTAATGGCCGCCAGACGCCGGGTAACCGCCGGATTGTTAACCCGAGCCGAAGTACGGCGAGCACGGATCGGTGCGCTGTACGCTTCCAGAGCCTGCGCGTTGCCGCTGTTGAGCGCCTGGGACAACAGAGACAGCTCTGAACATTTCTGGATAGCAAATGCAAACCAGCTTTTTACTTCATCGTCCAGACGCGTTTCGACGCTTAAATCGATAGGACTGTGTAACAGTGAGCAGGCGCTGCCCAGCCACAGCGTACGCTTGCCAACCAGTGGTTGCAGGCGCTCAAACCAGTTGCTCAGATCGGCACGCCAGACGTTACGTCCGTTGATCACCCCCAGAGACAGCAGCCAGTCGGCAGGTAATTGCGCATTCAACCCGGCCGCATCATCTTTACCATGGACCAGGTCCACATGCAGCCCCTGAACCGGTAACGCCTTGATGGTATCCAGATTCTGACCAATGCTGTCGAAGTAGGTTGTCAGCAGCAGTTTTGTTTGTCCTTGCAGAGCGTCATAGGCGGGTTTGAACGCGGCCAGCCACGCCTGCGGCAGTTCAAGCACCAATGCCGGTTCATCAATCTGCACCCACTCAATGCCGCGTTTAGCCAGCTCAGCCAGCACTTGCTGATACACCGGCAGAATAGCTTGCAGCAGAGACAAGCGATCGAACGGCTCACCCTTCGCTTTGCCCAGCCACAGATAGGTGACCGGCCCCAGCAGAACAGGTTTCACCTTATGACCCAGCGCCAGCGCCTCATCAACTTCATCCAGCAGTTGAGTCCAGGTCAGTTTAAACTGCTGCCCTTTGGTAAATTCAGGCACCATATAGTGGTAGTTGGTGTTAAACCACTTGGTCATCTCCGCGGCCGCGGCAGGTTCTCCCGTGGGCGCACGTCCACGGCCAATGCGAAACAGCGTATCCAGATCGACGGAACCATCAACATTCTGATGACGTGCCGGTACGTTACCCAGCAACAGGCTGGTCGTCAGCACATGATCGTACCAGGCAAAATCACCCACCGGCACCAGATCAACCCCCGCATCCTTCTGTTGCTGCCAATGCCGCGCACGCAGTTCGCGTCCGACCGTCAGCAACTCTTCCTGTGTGGCGTTGCCAGCCCAATAGCTTTCCTGTGCTTTTTTTAGCTCACGTCGTAGTCCAACACGCGGAAAACCCAGTGTGTGATTCAAAATCGTCATCGTTAATACCCCATTTAGCCATCCAGATGTTTACACATCCATAATCCGCAGGTAGTGTATTAATAACAAGCGCAATTTATTCACTGTCACTGTGAAGGACCCTCATGATCGAATTTAAACACCTGCGAACACTGCAAGCTCTGCGCAATACGGGATCGTTAGCCGCCGCGGCCGCCGCACTTCACCAGACCCAATCGGCGCTGTCTCACCAGTTCAGCGATCTGGAGCAACGTCTTGGATTCAGGTTATTTGTTCGTAAAAGTCAGCCGCTGCGCTTTACGCCTCAGGGAGAGATTCTGTTGCAGCTGGCTGAACAGGTGTTGCCGCAAATCCAACAGGCATTGCAGGCATGTCATGAACCGCACCAGACCACACTGCGTCTGGCAATCGAATGCCATAGCTGCATCCAGTGGCTGACCCCTGCGCTGGATGAGTTCCATCAAAACTGGCCGCAGGTGATCATGGACTTCAAATCGGGTGTAACGTTTGATCCGCAGCCCGCATTACAACAGGGGGAACTTGATTTGGTCATGACCTCGGATATCATGCCCCGTAGTGGATTACACTATTCCCCCCTGTTTGATTTTGAAGTCAGACTGGTACTGGCTCCCGATCATCCCCTTGCGACGAAAGAGAAAATCGAACCGGAAGATTTCAGTCTGGAAACGTTGATGATTTATCCGGTACAGCGCCAACGGCTGGATGTCTGGCGTCATTTTCTGCAACCGGCAGGCGTCAGCCCGACCTTGAAAAGTGTGGATAATACGCTACTGCTGATTCAGATGGTGGCCGCCCGCATGGGGATCGCCGCGCTACCGCACTGGGTGGTGGAAAGTTTCGAACGTCAGGGACTGGTCGTCACCAAAACACTCGGGGAAGGACTCTGGAGCCGGCTGTACGCTGCCGTCAGGGACGGAGAACAGCGCCAGCCAGTGATTGAAGCGTTTATTCGTTCGGCGCGTCAGCACGCTTGTGACCATTTACCGTTTGTACGGGACGCTTCACGACCCAACGCCGGTGTACCCACAGTGAGGACATAATAATCATTGCGCCAATAATAAAACTCGGCCAGTGTACCGTTTCCTGCCAGATAGCCAGATTGACCAGCAACCCCGCAGGAACATGGAAATTATTCATAATCCCTAATGTACCGGCATCAACCTGAGTCGCGCCGTAGTTCCACATGAAATAACCCAGCCCCGAGGCCGCCACGCCCAGCCAGACCAGCACTCCCCATTGCACGGAGGTGCTGGGTAGCTGGTTGGGATTGCCGAACAGCAGCCACGCCACCACCGAAACGGCCAGCGCCCCCAAATAAAACCATGAAAACGCAGTATGTTGCGGCATGGGATGCACTTCCATCAGGCGCTTGTAACCAACCTGCCCGATAGCAAAAAAGATATTCGCCGCCTGTACCAGAATCAGACCCCAGACAAAATGGGGGCTAATCTCGTCATAGCGGATCACTGCCGCCCCCAGCACCGCCAATAGCGCGCTCAGGATATATCCCCAGCGCAGCCGCTCACGCCGTAATAGATCGTAAATTAACGTGACATACAATGGCGTCATGACCGTGAAAAGCAGGAACTCGGGCACGCTCAAATAGAGATAAGCTTGGAAAACAAATAGATACATGATCCCCAGTTGACATGCGCCGACCAGCAGATACAGAAACAAAACGCGCGGCGCATATCCACGCCAGCGCAGGAACGGCAGGAAAACCAACGCCGCCAGCCCGATACGCATTAATACCGAAAAACAGCTGTCTACCTGCCCAGCCAGATATTCGCCAATCAGACTGAATGAAAAGGCCCACAAAATGGTGGTGATAATGAGTAATGACACAATAAAATCCACTCAACAATGAAGTGGCCGTATTGTAATAGAGAACGGTGTATAAGTTTCAAACAAATAAGTTTACATCTGAACAAATAGCGAACAAACAAAAGCGCGAAAGACTGATGGAAGGCGGGTTTGAATAATCAGCAGCGAATGATATTTAATCGCAGCCGCGCATCAAACACACAGGCAATACCAACGTAGTGACGAGGCTCATGAATGAGCCTCGTCCATAACGTGTTCAAAACGACAATCTGTTGCCCCGCAGCCCGGATTATTTAGGGTATCGCAATAGGCTGACAGAATACGCTTATTAAATTTGCCATCTAAACCAGGCAAAAAAAACGTTACCATTATTGTATGTACCGGGAATATACGTCGCCTGGAAAGAAAGCTTGTGGTAACTGATTGAGGCCAAAGGCAACAGAACCGGGATAGGGATATAATTCCAGTTATCCCGCATCGTCGCACCGGCAGTAAATCCCAACCCCAGTTGGAAATCCTGATCGCTGGTTGGCCGCCACCGTTTCTCAAAACCATAACCGCCGATCGGTTCCCATTTATTATGAGAGTCTTTGAAAGCCATAATATACAGTGAATGCCAGTCGCCATCCTCATCCAGACGCGACACACCATAGCCGGCCCCCCACGGACGTTCATTATATTCATCCGTTTTTTCTTTATCGTACGTCCAACGGTTATGCCAGGTAATCGCTGGAATATAGATATCGTGATTGGGCGACTCTGACCAGGTTTTAGAGATATTATTTTTACTTCTCTGCCACCAGCTTTCGTCATGTTTCGTCGCAGCAGTATCCGTACCTGCCGTGGCGCCGTCGTTAGACGAATAGCCCGTGGTATTATTGGTATTCACCACACTGTTATTATTATCCAGGCTAAGATTATTCTCCATACCCGCAGCTTGAACCAGGAACGGCATGCCAGATAACGCGGCCAAATACAGGGTTACTAAAATACGTTTTAAATACATCATAAGACTCTCTGCAACGTAACAAACACCATCCATATCCTTCAGCTTTCAAATTACAGAAATGTTGGTCGTCGTTTTCACTCGAATAACTGACTGATGTAAACTTATCGGGATTAATGAGAGACATCCTGTCTCTCACCGAAGGCCAGCCGCTGGCTGGTCAAATTCGTTTACCGCTTTCCTGTATCCTGAAATCTCTCGGATAAGATATATAACAATAAGTTGAATTATATAACTCAAATCATTCTGTCTGCACAGATAAGTGCGACAATAAAAGTCAGCTATTATGTAGACATAAGTGACAACAGGAGTTAAATAAATTTTAGTTTAAGAAAGCGTTTCAGAAATTTCTTACCTGAAATAACAAAAAACCATCTGATTTTCAGATGGTTTATAAATAAAAAACCGGAATGAACCGATAGCGAACGGCTGAAAACTAAATACCGTCACCATATTCAAAGCCGCGATTCACGCCATTAAAATACTGGTCCATATCCATCGCAGGTTTATCGGTTTCCGGACGTCCCACAATTCGGGCAGGCACGCCCGCTGCCGTCGTATGTGGCGGTACGGGCTGTAGCACCACCGAACCCGCGCCAATCTTGGCGCCGCGCCCCACTTCAATATTCCCCAAAATCTTGGCGCCGGCACCAATCATGACACCTTCACGAATCTTAGGATGGCGATCGCCGCTGGTCTTGCCCGTTCCCCCGAGGGTAACGGACTGGAGGATGGAAACATCATTCTCAACGACGGCGGTTTCCCCGATCACGATACCGGTCGCATGATCGAGCATGATCCCACAGCCAATCATGGCCGCCGGGTGGATATCGACGCCAAACGAGACTGAAATCTGATTCTGAAAATAGATCGCCAACGCTCTGCGATCCTGTGACCACAGCCAGTGCCCGATACGATAGGCCTGTAATGCGTGAAATCCCTTCAGGTACAGCAACGGAGTAGAGTATTTGTCCACCGCCGGATCACGCAGGCAAACGGCCTGGATATCACGAGCGGCGGAAACGATCATTTGCGGATCGGCCTGGTAAGCTTCTTCGGCAACTTCGCGGATGGCGATCGCGGGCATAATCGGATTAGCCAGCTTGTTGGCCAGCATATAGCTCAGCGCGCTCCCCAGATTTTCATGCTTCAGCAGTGTGGCATGGAAAAAACTGGCCAGCATGGGTTCGCAATCCGCCAGACTGCGCGCTTCCGCCTTGATATTTTTCCAGACCAGTTCCAGCTCTTCTATCGACATTGCCTTACTCCCCGCAGTACCACACACACCGCAATACAATTTATTATTATAAAAAAACGAAAGATACTATCAGCCCCCCAAATCAGGAAGCCCAGTAGAAAACGAGGTGTTTTATAATCGGGTGCTTTCGTCTTTACGCGTGCGTCCCAACAAACTTAACGCAGCTTCACGAGCATCTTTTCCACAATACAGAACTTGCCAAAGCTGTTCGGTAATCGGCATTTCAACACCATGACGTTGCGCTAACGCCAGCACTTCCTTGGTGTTACGGTATCCTTCCACAACCTGACCAATCTTATCCTGCGCATCCTGCACACCCATTCCCTGCCCCAGCATCATGCCGAACCGTCGGTTGCGGGATTGATTATCCGTACATGTCAGAACCAGATCGCCTAATCCGGCCATCCCCATAAAGGTGGAGGGATCGGCGCCCAGTGCAACGCCCAGCCGGGTCATCTCAGCCAAACCACGGGTGATCAACGCCGTGCGGGCGTTGGCGCCAAAACCAATGCCGTCAGACATACCCGCGCCAATGGCAATCACGTTTTTCACCGCGCCGCCAAGCTGTACCCCGATAAAATCAGGGTTGCGGTATACCCGGAAGCTTTTACCACAGTGCAACAGACGCTGAAGATCGTCCGCAAAATCGCTGTCCGTCGATGCCAGAGCAATCGCCGTTGGTAACCCTGCCGCCAGTTCTTTCGCAAAAGTCGGGCCGGATACCACTGCGAGCGGAATTTGCTCACCTAATGCTTCGCGCGCCACATCCTGTAGCAAACGCCCGGTTTCCGCCTCCAGCCCCTTGGTTGCCCATACCATTCGAGCATCCGCACGCAGATGAGGCTTGATTTGACGTAGCACATCGCCAAAAACATGACTGGGCACCACCACCAGCACATTTCTGCTCGCGGCTAATGCCCGCGCCAGATCGGTTTCCAGTTCCAGCGTGTCGGGAAAAGGGACATCAGGCAGGAATGCCTGATTACAACGAGCGGCCTGTAACGCCTGAATGTGCTCGGGGCTATGTCCCCAGAGCACAACGCGATGACCGTTGCGCGCCAGCGTAATGGCTAGCGCGGTGCCGTATGAACCGGCACCGACGACTGTCATGGAAGCGTCAGAGGCTTTCATCAGGCATCCTGCTGTGCTGCAGCGCCTTCACCGTCGGCCTGCTGCTGCAGATAATTCATAAACAGCGCATCAAAGTTTACCGGCGCCAGATTCAACTGCGGGAACGTACCGCGGGAAACCAGGCTGGTAATGCACTCACGCGCATAAGGGAACAGGATGTTCGGACAATAAGCGCCCAGACAGTGCGCCAACTGAGTGCCTTCGATACCGCCAACGGTGAAAATCCCCCCCTGCTGAACTTCACACAGAAATGCCGTTTCTTCACCCAGAGAAGCCGTTACCGTTACGCGCAGTACAACTTCATAAATGTCTTCCGCCAGCTGGCTGGAGGCCGTATCCAGATCCAGTTTTACTTCCGGTTGCCATTCCTGCTGGAATACCTGAGGCGCATTCGGCGCTTCAAAAGAGATATCCTTGGTATAGATACGCTGGATTTGGAAAGACATTTCAGTGTTGTTTTGTTCAGACATGTTAAATAATACCTTTTGTTAGATTTACGTGACGTCTTCCATCGTCGCTGAAGGAACAGACGCCAGCACATTACATCATCTTATTCCCGTCACCTTTCGGTCACGGCGAATGGTTGATTTGCCCGATTTCCGCGAACCTTTTATTTTCCACGGACCAAAGGCAGATTTTCACCGCTCCAGCCCGCAAGGCCGTCTTTCAGCACGACTACACGCTCAAATCCGGCTTTCAGCAGGTTGTCCGCCGCTTCGCGCGAAGACAGACCATTGGCGCAGACCACGATAACCGGCTGAGATTTATGTTTTTCCAACTCGCCTACGCTGCCATTTTTAATGTCATTAGGTAACAGGTTAAATGCGTTGGCAATATGACCACGGCGGTAATCGTCACGATTACGAATATCGACAACCACGGCATCTTCTTTGTTGATCAGTTGGATCGCTTCGCCGCGAACCACATCCTTCACTTTAGACAGTTTACTCTTCACAGTAAGCACGATGACGGCAACCAGCAGGGCAACCCAGGCCACGCTCAATATAGGGTGCTTGCTAATGAATGGCATAATCTCTTGCATGGGGTGTAACGACTCCCGAATCAGTTAAGCGATAAAAATATAAGGTTCCTGAGTATACCTGCGTGATACGGCAATTACAGCCAGTAAGCCAAGATAGCGTACTGAATCTGCGGCGCGGTACAAAAAATTTCCAGGAGAAATTTTTAACGTCGCACCAGCGACGGCCCGTCAAGGGTGGCCGCCAGGGATGGCTGGCCATAAAAAATTTCCAGGAGAAATTTTTAACGTCGCGTCAGCGACGGCCCGTCAAGGGTGGCCGCCAGGGATGGCGGCAACAAAAAATCACTGCGCAGATTATGTAATTCGACCATTCTATGCGTATACGTTCCCATTTATCTATTATTGATGCACCTGTAGCGCCAATTCCGTGTCACTCTTGTCACGTCTGGAAATAGAAATCCGGCAAGAGACAACTGGTAAGCCGCTGTTCATCGTGGAATAATCCATCGTTATGAGTAAAAAAGCGTTATCTGTTCAGTTAAGAGTGGCATGTAGCGCCCGTGGCTGTTTTTCTGCGTTACAAAAGCTGTTCACCCGATGCGCCAGCGCGCTTTGCGTCGGCGTTTTGCTGTTTTCCGGCTTCAGCCACAGTGCAGACAATCAACAGCAGCTCAAAACGTTGCAACAGGATATCGCCGAGAAAGAAAAACGGGTTCAACTACAGCAAAAACAGCGCGGCGCATTAGTCCAGCAATTGAAAAAGCAGGAACAGTCCATCGCGCAATCAAGCCGCCAGTTGCATGAAATACGCAATACCCTGTCCACATTAGGTACAGAACTGAGCGCACTGAACACGTCCATCGCCAAATTACAGACGCAGCAGAACACGCAGCAGAGTATTCTTTCCCGCCAGCTTGATACGGCATTCCGTCAGGGCCAGCATAGCGCGTTGCAGCTTATTCTGAGCGGCGAAGAAAGCCAGCGCAGTGAGCGTATTCTGGCCTATTTCGGCTACCTGAACGAAGCGCGTCAGAAATCCATCCAGGAATTACAGCAAACGCGTACCGAGCTTGCCAGTCAGAGAAAATTGCTGGAGCAAAAACAGGCGCAGCAAAAAACGCTGCTGAGCAATCAGCAACAGCAGCAACAGCAGTTGGAGCAAGCGCAGTCCGAACGGAAGAAAACCCTCTCGACGCTTGAAAGTTCGCTGGAAAAAGATCAACAGCAGCTAACGGAACTCCGCCAGAACGAAGCCCGCCTGCGCGATCAAATCGCCCGTGCAGAACGCGAAGCCAAAGCAAGAGCCGAGCGGGAAGCCCGTGAAGCGGCCAAGGTGCGAGAAAAAGAAGAACAGGCCAAACGTAGCGGCGGCAGCTATAAACCGACAGAAAACGAACGCTCGCTTATGGCGCGCACCGGCGGCCTCGGTCGCCCATCGGCTCAGGCGTTCTGGCCTGTGCGCGGACGGATTGAACATCGTTTTGGCGAACCGCTGCAAGGCGAACTACGCTGGAAAGGGTTGGTGATCGCCGCACCGGAAGGTACTGAAGTCAAAGCCATTGCCGACGGCAACGTCCTGATGGCCGACTGGCTGCAAGGCTATGGTCTGGTCGTGGTCGTTCAACACGGCAAAGGCGATATGAGTCTGTACGGCTATAACCAAAGCGCGCTGGTATCCGTTGGCGCACAGGTGAAAGCCGGTCAACCTATTGCCTTGGTAGGAACCAGCGGCGGTCAAAGCCAGCCTGCGCTTTACTTTGAAATTCGTCGCCAGGGTCAGGCGGTTAATCCACAACCTTGGCTGGGAAGGTAGTCTTGTCTTATTTGAAACCGAAATATCTTTACGCGCTTGGTCTGTTGACACTCACCCCTTTTGCACTTGCCGGGAAACTGTCCATTGTTATCGATGACTTCGGTTATCGCCCTCATAATGAAAATCAGATTCTGGCGATGCCGACAGCCATTTCGATCGCCGTTTTACCCAATGCGCCTTATGCCCGGGAAATGGCTATCAAGGCACACCATCAGGGACGTGAGGTTCTGATTCATCTTCCCATGGCCCCCATAAGCAAACAGCCATTGGAACGCGATACGCTGCGTCCGGATATGAGCAGCGAAGAGATCCAGCGTATTATCCGCCAGTCGGTCAACAATGTGCCTTACGCGGTAGGATTGAATAACCATATGGGCAGCGCAATGACCTCCAGCCTGTCAGGGATGCAGAAAGTGATGCAGTCTCTCAGCGCTTACCAGCTCTATTTTCTAGACAGCATGACGATCGGCAGCAGCAAAGCCAGTCAGGCGGCTGTCGGAACAGGCGTCAAAGTCATCAAACGAAAAGTGTTTCTGGATGACTCGCAAAATGAAGCCGATATTCGCCAACAGTTCAACCGAGCCGTGCAGATAGCGAGACGCAGCGGTTCCGCTATCGCCATTGGTCACCCACATCCGTCCACTATCCGGGTGTTACAACAGATGCTGCCCACGCTGGAGTCGGATATCGTGTTGGTGCGTCCCAGTCAGTTGCTGAACGAACCGACCCAACATTATGAGCCGCTGCCTCCGTCAAAGACGCCGAAACCGCTTAAACCACGTAACCCGTTCCGGGGAATACCGCAATGTCTGGCGAAACGGCCGCCGGAGCCCGTGAAAAATGATGTCATCTTCAAGCTGGTCAGCAGCAGTATCCGCGACAGCGCCGCCGTTACGTTCATCAAACGTCGCTGGCAAACCTGGGTTACTCCGGCGGACACCTATGAGAAAAAACAGCCGTGATCTTCAGAGAGACCCTATCCCTTTTATCGCGTAAATCCGATAGGCGGGGATAGGGAGAAGACGTCAGATCTCATCCCAACTGAGGATAACTTTACCCGACTGGCCGGATCGCATGGCATCGAATCCTTCCTGGAAGTCATCAATGGGGAAACGGTGAGTGATGATCGGTGAAAGATCCAGCCCAGACTGAATCAACGCCGACATTTTGTACCAGGTTTCAAACATTTCCCGCCCATAGATCCCCTTGATGAATAACCCTTTAAAAATCACCGCTCCCCAGTCAATCGACATGGGTTCAGGCGGAATGCCCAATATGGCAATCCGTCCGCCGTGATTCATGAACTGCAACATGGTGCGAAACGCCGGCGGTGCGCCCGACATTTCAAGCCCGACATCGAAGCCTTCGGACATTCGCAGCTCAATCATGACCTCCGCCAGATTTTCATGTGCCATGTTGACCGCCCGCGATACTCCCATTTTACGGGCCAACGCCAGACGGTACTCATTGACATCCGTAATCACCACATTGCGGGCACCCACGTGGCGGCACACCGCCGCCGCCATAATTCCGATTGGCCCGGCGCCGGTAATCAGCACATCCTCACCGACCAAATCAAACGACAAAGCGGTATGCACCGCATTCCCGAACGGATCAAAGATCGCCGCCAGTTCATCGGAAATGTTGTCGGGAATATGGAAAGCGTTATCGGCGGGAATCACCAGATATTCGGCAAACGAACCGGGACGATTGACGCCGACGCCAATGGCATTGCGGCACAGATGGCGGCGGCCGGCCCGACAATTGCGACAGTATCCACAAGTAATATGGCCTTCACCGGATACGCGGTCACCAATTCTGAACCCGCTGACCTCCTGACCAATAGCCACGATTTCACCCACGTATTCATGCCCGACAACCATCGGAACAGGAATGGTTTTCTGCGACCATTCATCCCAGTTGTAGATATGCACATCCGTGCCACAGATAGCGCTCTTGCGGATTTTGATCATGATGTCGTTATGACCCATCTCCGGCAGAGGCGCATCGGTCATCCAAATCCCTTTTTCCGCTCGTAATTTGGCCAGTGCTTTCATCATCACTCCTTCAGGCAATCACCCCCAGACGCCGCCCCACCCGGATAAAGGCATCGACAGCTTGCTGAACCTGCTGTGGCGTATGCGCGGCGGACATCTGGGTACGAATACGGGCCTGACCGCTGGGGACGACCGGATAAAAGAATCCCGTCACATAGACCCCTTCACGCTGCAACGCCCGGGCAAAATCCTGCGCCAGTTGAGCCTCACCGAGCATAACGGGGATAATGGCATGGTCGGCGCCAGCCAGCGTAAATCCGGCCTTGCCCATCTGTTCGCGGAACTGACGGGCATTCGCCCACAGGCGCTGACGCAGCGCATCCCCCTGCGCCAATAGCTCAATCACCTTAAGCGAGGCGGTAACAATCGACGGAGCCAGAGAATTGGAAAAAAGATAAGGTCGCGAGCGCTGACGCAACCATTCAATTACCTCGCGTCGCCCGGCGGTATAACCACCAGAGGCGCCGCCCAACGCTTTGCCCAATGTTCCGGTAATGATGTCGATACGCTCCATCACGGCGCAATACTCGTGCGTTCCTCTCCCCTGCGCACCAACAAAACCGACCGCATGCGAATCATCCACCATGACCAGCGCATCGTAGCGATCGGCCAGATCGCAAATCCCCTGTAAATCGGCGATCACGCCATCCATCGAGAAGACGCCATCAGTGGCGATCATGATATGGCGCGCACCTTCCGCTCTGGCCTGCTGAAGCTGGGCTTCCAACTGATTCATATCGTTGTTGGCATAGCGATAACGCCGGGCTTTGGAAAGCCGAATACCGTCGATGATCGAAGCATGATTCAACGCATCGGATACAATCGCGTCCTCCGGCCCCATTAGCGTTTCGAACAAGCCGCCGTTGGCATCAAAGCAGGAGGAGTAAAGTATCGCGTCATCCATGCCCAAAAAATCCGCCAGCGTTTGTTCCAGCTGTTTGTGAATATCCTGCGTACCACAAATGAAACGAACCGACGCCATACCGAAGCCATGGCTGTCCAGCCCCGATTTCGCCGCCGCAATCACTTCCGGGTTATCAGCCAACCCAAGATAATTGTTGGCGCAGAAATTAAGCAGCTTATCGCTGTCCGCGACATCAATTTCAGCCTGCTGTGCGGAGGTAATAAGACGCTCTTCCTTGAAAAGCCCTTCCGTACGGGCAGACAGAATCTGTGTGCTGAGTTGTTGATAAAATGCGGCGGGCATAAGCGATTTCTCCGGTGAAAAGGATGTCCATACAAATTAATAAGCTAGCGGAAGTCGGCAGGAATGAGCGGTAAAGAATCTGAAAATGTAATCTGCATCACGCCCCGCGTACATTGTCTGATACCAGTCACAGACGCAGAATTTGGGGATAAAGCAACACCGGGCTGCTTGCCGTAAAATGAAATGCTATTATAGCGGTTATGAACAGCGTGGGGCGTGGTGCCTCACCGGCAAGATTAACAAGGGTAGATCCCATGATTATCGTTACTGGCGGTGCCGGTTTCATCGGCAGCAATATCGTAAAAGCTCTGAATGACATTGGCTATCGGGACATTTTGGTGGTCGATAACCTGAAAGACGGGACGAAATTCGTCAACCTGGTGGATCTGGACATCACCGATTACATGGATAAAGAAGACTTCATTGCCAGTATCGTTGCCGGTGACGATCTGGGCGATATCGATGCCGTGTTCCATGAAGGCGCCTGCTCATCCACCACCGAGTGGGACGGCAAATATATGATGGACAATAACTATCAATATTCCAAAGATGTCCTGCACTATTGCCTCGATCGCAGCATTCCTTTCCTGTACGCCTCTTCCGCCGCCACTTATGGCGGACGCAACGATAACTTCATCGAAGCGCGTCAGTACGAGCAGCCGCTGAACGTCTATGGCTACTCCAAGTTCCTGTTCGATCAATACGTGCGCGAAATCTTGCCGCATGCAGAATCGCAAATCTGCGGCTTCCGTTACTTCAACGTCTATGGCCCGCGCGAAGGCCATAAAGGCAGCATGGCGAGCGTCGCATTTCACCTGAATAACCAGATTAATCAGGGTGAAAATCCCAAGCTGTTCTCCGGCAGTGAAAACTTTAAACGCGATTTCATTTATGTCGGTGACGTCGCCGCGGTCAATCTGTGGTTCTGGCAAAACGGCGCCTCCGGTATTTTCAACTGCGGCACGGGCCGTGCGGAATCTTTCCAGGCCGTAGCCGATGCGACGCTGGCCTTCCATAAAAAAGGCAGCGTGGAATACATCGAATTCCCGGAAAAACTGAAAGGACGCTATCAGGCTTATACTCAGGCTGACCTGACCCATCTTCGCGCAGCAGGCTACGACAAGCCGTTTAAAACCGTTGCCGAAGGTGTTGCAGAATATATGGCCTGGTTGAACCGTACCGTTTAATCGGACAAGGAACGGATAAACGGTATGAAAACACTATCATGAAAATCGTGGTCATCGGCCCTTCATGGGTAGGCGATATGATGATGTCGCACAGCCTGTATCGCACGCTGAAGGCTGAACATCCGGAAGCGGTCATTGACGTGATGGCGCCGGCCTGGTGCCGTCCGCTGCTGGCCCGTATGCCAGAAGTCAATCAGGCGCTGGCCATGCCGCTGGGACATGGCGCGCTGGCGTTAGGTGAACGCCGCCGCCTCGGCCTCTCACTGCGTGATGCCCATTACGATCGCGCTTACGTGTTGCCCAACTCGTTTAAATCCGCGCTGGTGCCTTTTTTCGCCAATATTCCACAACGCACCGGGTGGCGCGGAGAAATGCGCTATGGCCTGCTGAACGATCTTCGGGTACTGGATAAAACCGCCTTCCCGTTGATGGTGCAGCGTTATGTTGCGCTGGCTTACGATCGCCACCGTATCCGTCGCGCGCAGGATCTGCCGCAACCCTTATTGTGGCCGCAGCTACAGGTGAGTCAGGCAGAGATCACCGACATGAAGTTGACCTTCAACCTGTCTGACGGACGTCCGCTGATTGGCTTTTGTCCCGGTGCAGAATTCGGCCCGGCCAAACGCTGGCCGCATTATCATTATGCCGCGCTGGCACAATCGCTGATTGAAAGAGGCTATCAGGTTGCCTTGTTCGGTTCGGCCAAGGATCGCCTGGCAGGTGACGATATTCTTCAGGCGTTGACGGAAAACGCGCGACAATATTGCGCGAATCTGGCAGGGCAAACCTCGCTGGCGCAGGCGGTCGTGCTCATCGCGGCCTGCGGCGCCGTCGTCAGTAATGATTCCGGGTTGATGCACGTCGCTGCGGCACTTAATCGTCCGTTAGTTGCCCTTTACGGACCAAGCAGTCCGGACTTTACCCCGCCCTTGTCGAATCAGGCGGAAGTCATTCGTTTGATTACCGGCTACCACCGCGTGCGTAAGGGAGACGCGGAGCAGGGATACCACCAAAGTTTGATCGACATTCAGCCCGAGCGTGTTCTCACCGCGCTGGAAAAATACCTGACGGCGCCGGGAGAAAACGCATGAGGGTGTTGATCATCAAAACCTCTTCCATGGGCGACGTACTTCACACATTACCTGCCCTGACGGATGCCATGCACACCATACCCGGCATTCAGTTTGATTGGGTTGTGGAGGAAGGATTTGCACAAATCCCAGGCTGGCATCCAGCAGTGTCACGCGTCATCTCGGTGGCTATCCGCCGTTGGAGAAAAAGCTGGTTCAGCCAGCAAACACGTCAGGAACGTGCGCATTTCAAGCAGCAACTGCGTGAATATCACTATGATGCGGTGATTGACGCTCAGGGACTGATCAAAAGCGCGGCGTTGGTGACACGACTTGCCCGCGGAAAAAAACACGGTCAGGATTGTAAAAGTGCCCGTGAGCCATTGGCGAGCTGGTTCTATAACTATCGCCACGCCATCAGCCGCCAACAACATGCGGTCGAGCGCGTTCGAGAACTCTTCGCTGCCAGTCTGCACTACAGGAAACCGGCTGAACGCGGTGATTATGCGATTGCCGCCCGCTTTCTTTCCCGGTTACCCGCGGATACCAATCAATATCTGGTTTTTCTCCACGCCACAACCCGGGATGAAAAACACTGGCCGGAATCTCACTGGCATGAACTGATTGCCCTGCTGCAACCCAGCGGACTCAAGATCAAGTTGCCCTGGGGCACGGAGCATGAACATCAGCGGGCCGAACGTCTGGCGGAAGGTTTTCCCCACGTCGAGGTATTACCGCGTTTAACGCTACAGCAGGTCGCGGAGGTGCTGGCTGGCGCAAAAGCCGTCGTTTCCGTCGATACGGGGCTGAGCCACTTAACTGCCGCGCTGGACCGCCCCAATCTCACCCTGTATGGCCCTACCGATCCGGGGTTAATTGGTGGCTATGGGTTAAATCAGGTGGTGGAACTGTCTGAAAATCGGCAAATGGCTGCGATTACCGCCGGGGAAGTCCGTCGGAAATTGGATCAAATGATAGAATTAACGGCATCAGGCGAGTAATCCTGCTCTCCCACTATTTGAATAAACGCATGATCAATGAATTAAGATACGATCTGGAAAAACCTTCCGGCATAAGTACGCTCGCATTTTATGCCATTTTCCCCGGCTGTTTACTGACGTTAGGTGTTATGCCATTTAGTACCATTATTGCCGGATGGATTTTTTATTTAACCGGATCGCTGTCGGTTTTTTACGTGATGACGCACCTGAAAACCATCATGACGGCAAAACGACTACTGGCGATCCCACTGTGTCTGCTGGTTCTTGGCCTGAGCAATCTTATCTGGTATCACCAATACTACCTGCCCGACAACCTCTTCCCTGATGTCTACAACGCTTATCAGACTTCTGCCCACGCCTGCATTCTGGGGGCTTTCATCTTGCTGACGACGCTGCATATCACCCAGGAAAGGCAAAAATTTCTGCTTCCCTGCATTATGGCGGTCTGCGCCCTGATGCTGGGCTATGCCTTTTATCAGTCCTTATTTGGCGGTATGCGTCGTGTAGGGCTGGTATTTGGCCCGGCAACCAGCGCCGCCTATTTCATGACGTTCGTTGGCGCACTCAGCGCACAGGCGTTGCTCAAGCTCAACTCACGTTATAAATATTATCTCTATCTGGCACATTTCTTACTGGTCACCATTGCGATCATTTTGACAGAAACGCGAGCGGCCATTTTCGTCTATCCGATTGTCGGCGCCATGATCCTGTTATCCGAAGTCCGGCATGATAAGCGCCTGCTCGTCAAAGCGTTCCTGGGCTCCGTCATGACGATCCTGCTGTGTTCGGTACTTTTTCACGACACGATCCACAAACGAACCAACGACCTGCTGAACGATATACGCAGCTACAGCATGAACAACAGCAGGACATCGGTTGGGGCGCGTATCGCCATGTACCAATCGGGCATTGAAGCGGGCGAAGAGGCCCTGCTTGGACAATCCGCCGAGCAGCGTTCAGTACGAATTACCGCGCTGGCGGAGCAAAACCCCGGCTTAAGCGGCGCGTTGGCATTCCTGAACGTCCATCTTCACAACGAAGTGATTGATGCGTTTTCACTCAAAGGATTGCCGGGAGCCCTGCTCCTGGTGGCGTTATATGCGGCGCTGCTCTATTTCTCGTTTTTCATTCTACGCAGTCATCTATCGGTCGCGCTCCTCTTTGCCCTGATGATGTATGGGCTCAGCGACGTCATTCTGTATTCACGAGATATGCTCATGGCCTGGCTCATGGCATTCTGCCTCGGCACAACATTGACCGGCAGATGGTTGAAGCGGTAACGATAATATACGCCAGCGTCTTAATCATCAGATGACGGGTATACTCTTAATTATCGCTGTGAGAGCATAGCGGGTTTTAGTACCATAGCGGTATGAAATGGCACGCCGCATACCGTGTGCGAATTGCCGATAGATAACAGAGTACGACCCGCAGTCCATTGGTAGCTGTTGAGCCAAGGGCGGTAGCGTTCTGTCGTTTAAAGAAAGAAGGAAAGCGAGTGAGTCAAAAAGTCCTTCCCTATCATCGGATTTTGGTCGTGAAACTGCGCTTTCACGGCGATATGCTTCTTACCACGCCGCTCATCAGCACATTAAAATTCCATTATCCCGATGCGAAGATCGATGTCCTGTTGTATGAAGACACTCGCCCCATTCTGTCGAAAAATCCGGATATTCATTGTCTCTATGGCCTGAAAAGAAAAACGGCCACCGGGTTGGAAAAAATCAAAGATTTCCTTTCGATACGGAAAATCCTTCAGCAGAACCATTACGATCTGATCATCAACCTGGCCGACCAGTGGCCCGTGGCGCTGTTAATCAAATCACTGGGCAGTAAAAGCATTGCTATAGACCGTGGTCATCACCATAAAGGAAGGTGGTGGCGTTCGTTATTCAGTGAGTGTGTACGCCCACAGGGCGAACATATCATCGAACAAAACCGTTCGATGCTCTCGCCGCTAGGCCTGCCTGCAACGCAACAAAAAGACCGCATGTCGCTTTATTACGGCCAGGAAGATGCAGAACACATTTTCGCTTCACACCCCCATCTTCTGGCACAGCCATATGTCGTGATTCAGCCTACGGCCAGACAACTTTTCAAATGCTGGGATAACGACAAGTTTTCCCATGTTGTTGATCATCTGAAACAAAAGGGATTAGAAGTCGTATTGACCTGTGGCCCCTCACAGAGCGATCTCGACATTGTCCACGACATTCATGCCCAGTGCGAACACAAACCGGATATCACTTTCGCAGGCAAAACCCGTTTTCTGGAACTGGCTGCGTTAATCGACAAAGCGGTGCTTTATATTGGTGTCGATTCCGCCCCGATGCACATGGCCGCCGCGCTGAACACGCCTGCCGTATGCCTGTTTGGCCCTACAGACCATAAGAAATGGCGGCCCTGGTCTGATAACAGTATCGTTATCTGGGCGGGGGACTATCAGACAATGCCGGAGAGACGGCATCTCGATAGAAACCAGAAATATCTCTCCTGTATTCCCGCTCAGGACGTGATTCAGGCAGCGGAGACCCTGCTGGTTGACCACGACAGTTGCCCGCCACTCTCTGACGGGAAATAAGGAACCGCCGATGAACATTGCCCTCTGCCTGTATAAATACTTTCCCTTTGGCGGACTACAGCGCGACTTTTTCAGTATTGCCCAAGCCTGTGTAAAGCTGGGGCATCATGTCCGCGTTTATGTGTTGTCATGGCAAGGCGAAAAGCCGGATAACCTTGAGATTATTCTCGTACCGGTATCCGGCATAAGTAATCATATCCGTAACCAACGTTATGCCGAATGGGTTCAACGCCACCTTCAACAACATCCTGTCGATCGCGTTGTCGGCTTTAATAAAATGCCGGGACTGGATTTTTACTATGCGGCCGATGTTTGCTACGCAGAGAAAGTCGAGCAGGAAAAAGGATTTTTTTACCGCCTGACGCCTCGCTACAAGCACTATGCCGCCTTTGAAAACGCGGTATTCGAGCGCAGCAGTCACACCAAAATGCTGATGCTGACGCAGCGCCAGATTGCGGATTTCAAAAAACATTACGGCACACAAGACGAACGCTTTTTCATTCTGCCCCCGGGCATCGACCTCAACAGAAAATACGATCGTCAGGCTCCCGGGGTCCGACAGACATTTCGTCATGCGCAAGGCATTGACGAAAACGCCATCGTCCTGCTTCAGGTTGGCTCTGATTTTAAACGCAAAGGCGTTGAGCGCAGCATTCGGGCCATCGCCAGCCTGCCAGATACGCTGCGCCAGAAGCTGATTTTTCTGGTTGTCGGGCAGGATAAACCCGAACGTTACCAGTCACTGGCCAGCCAGTCGGGCGTTGGGGAAAATATACGCTTTTTCTCGGGACGAGATGACATTCCAGACTTCATGGCCGCCGCCGATCTACTGATACATCCGGCCTATCAGGAAGCCGCTGGTATTGTGCTGCTTGAAGCGATTACCGCCGGATTACCGGTCATAGTCACCGATGTGTGCGGTTATGCCTTCTATATCGACAAGGCGCAGGCAGGGTGTGTAATCCCCTCGCCGTACCATCAGGCGTTGTTGAATACGGCCTTGCTAGACGCTCTGAGTCAGCCGGACACATTACCGCGCTGGTCGGAAAACGCCCGACATTTCGCCGATAGCGAAGATTTATACAGCCTGCCGGAGAAAGCAGCGATGCTGATTTCCAGCGGTGATGAGTGAATAAACAGCATGATTGAACTAAAAGAGCCTTTTGCGTCGCTATGGAAAGATCGCGATCCATTTGAAGAAGTCAAAAAACTGGATGGTGACGTTTTCCGGGCGCTGGAAAGCCGTAAAACGCTGCGTTTCACGCTGGCCGGACGTTCCTGGTTCATCAAAATACATCGTGGCACCGCATTGAAAGAAGCGCTGAAAAACCTGCTTTCACTGCGCCTTCCCGTACTGGGCGCCGATCGTGAATGGTATGCCATTCACCGCCTGCAATCCCTCGGCGTAGACACCATGACCGGAGCCGGATTTGGGCAACGCGGGCTGAACCCATTGCAGCGCGAGTCGTTCATTATCACCGAAGATCTGAGCCCGACGATTAGTCTGGAAGACTATTGCGCCACCTGGCTGGAAAAACCGCCATCGGTGAAAGAGAAACGGCGCCTTATTCAACGGGTCGCGGAAATGGTCAGAAAGATGCATGCTGGCGGGGTGAACCACCGGGACTGCTATATTTGCCACTTCCTGCTTCATCTTCCTTACCAGCCCACGGATACCCAACTGAAAATTTCGGTGATTGATTTACATCGATCTCAGATAAGGAAAAAGGTTCCTACCCGCTGGCGTAATAAAGATCTTATTGGTTTGTATTTTTCGTCGCTTGATATCGGGTTGACGCAAACGGATATTCTTTATTTCCTGAAAATTTATTTTCATCAACCGTTAAAAAGGATATTAGAAAATGAAAAAAAACTGCTTAATGAAGCAAAAATAAAAGCTGATAAAATAAAGCGTAGAACTGTCAGAAAATCTTTATAATACATTCTTAAAAAGATAACATAATGAATAATGAAGAACCAATACATATTGCATACTGTACAGATGCTAACTATCTTGAGTATGTTGCAACGTCTATTATATCAATTATTCTAAACAATTTAAATAACCACATCCAATTCCATATTTTCCTTTCTGATGTAGAAATTGAAGATTATAATAAAATAAAAAAAATAAATGGCAATATAAAATATTATACTCTAGATGGAAACGAATTAGATAAATACAATGATAACTTTTCCATCAAGCATTTAAATAGATCAATCTATTTAAGGTTGCTTGTTCCTCGTTTATTACGTAGTGAAGTGAAAAAATTAATATACTTGGATGCTGATACATTATGTTTTTCTGATATTTCAGAAATAAATGATATTGATATTAGTAATGTCGTTTGCGCAGCTTGTTCCGATAGTATATCGGAACAGGATACCAGAAATAGTGCTCGATTAAATCTCATCAATTCAATCTACTTCAACTCAGGTTTTTTATATATAAATATAGATAACTGGATTAAGTATGATGTGGAAAAAAAGGTCAATAAACTCATTAATAGTAGTGAAAAAAAATTTCTTTATCCCGATCAGGATGCGCTAAATATTGTGCTCAATGAAAATATTGTTCTTATAAATAAGAAATGGAATTTTTTATTTAACTGGATGAATGATATTCAAAAAGAAAATTACTTCTTAGATAAAAAAAATCTACCCCATATAATTCACTTTACTGGCGGAAGAAAACCATGGTTTAAAGAACACACCGGTTTATCCCAAAACCTATATATTTTTTACAAGCACTTTACCCCATGGGCACAAGTGCCTCTAAAAAGCTATAAAAATAAAATGCGTAGTACGGATTATAGAGTATATGCCAAGATAGAATTCAAAAAGGGAAATTATATAAAATCATTTCTATTTTTCGTTAACTACTTACAATTAAAGTTAAAAAATAAAAAAACACACCAATGAGTCATTAAAAAATGAAAAGAACCACAACTCACTTAATTAATGAAATATATAAGGCATTTTATCGTATTACACATTCTAAACGCTATAAACATAATAGAAAACGGTGGCCTCATGTAAAAATAACAAGAGGTGAGCATGGCGACATCACATTCTTTAATTATAAAGGAAAGCCATTCCCTATAGTTCCTTTATCTATATTAAAGGGGCAATTTGATAAAAAAATTTTGCTAGTGGCGTCAGGGCCATCAGTCAATGAAATACCTTTTATCAAGGAGAAAAATCCGCCAGCGATGGGTGTTAATGGTGCGTACTCAATAAAAGATAAAGTTGATTTTAGCTTCTATATAATTACTGACATTAATTTTTTTGACCAACGACCTGAAATTATCAAAAATATTATATCGGATAAAGAAATATTACTATTCTTACAACCTGATGGTTTAGTAAACATAATAGAAAAATTTGGTTTAGATACTATTTCATGTAAAGTAGCACTTATTGAAGATGCATATAAAAGAACCTACGAACCAAAATTCTCAATTGAAGAAATAAAAAATAATAATCAAAGATCTAAAAGCATTTATTTCTATGATAAAAAAGATGAATCAGAAGAGGACATTGCTTTTGAAAAAAATATCTCTAATGGTGTTTTTCCTGGTAAAACGGTAGTTTATTGGGCATTGCAAGTTATTATATATATGGGCTTCAAGGATATATACATTGCCGGGCTTGACATGAATAACTTTGATAAACCACGGTTTTATGAAAGTGAAAAAGACAAGGTTTATTCACAACTTGAAATGAATTTTGAAAAAAACATATTACCATCATTTATTCATATGAGTGATATAGCAAATAAAAATAAAATAAGAATAACTAATTTGTCTATGAATAGCGCTATACCCGAGAAAGTTTTTAAAAAGGCTGATTACATTTCCACGTTATAAAATTATGACCAATAGTTCATAAAAAGAGGTGAAATCATATGAGAGTATTATTTTCTGATTGGTTTGCTGATTATGAAATTCTCATGATAAATGCAATAAAAGATACATTTGAAATCGATTCAATCATTCTAACAAAAGGATTCAAAAGCAAATTAATTCTTTTATTTTCGAGTAAGATAATTTTTCAGTTTCTTGTTAAACTATATTTTAAGAGGAAGTTTAAAAAAAATGACATCATCATTTTTAATGAATCGAGATATCATAAATACGCTGATATTATAAAACTCATTGAATGCAGGAAAATTTTATTATTAAGAAATATTGTATCTTATAATAAAAAGTTCAACATTGATGATGCTAAATACATTTTTGATAAAATCTATTCTTTCGATGAGAAAGATTGCAATAAATATAATTTAAATATATTAAATCAAATTTTCCCCTTTAGAATAGATCAGGCAAATGACTTCTTAAAGACAAACAACAGAGAAGAAAAATTTGATGTATATTATTTAGGAAAAGAAAAGGAACGAGGAGAAAAAATAAATAATACATATGACTCATTGAAAAAATTAGGGTTAAGTTTAAATTTCTTAGTTTTCGCTGAACATGGGAAAGAAAATAAAAGGTATAATTATATTAGAGAATCAATATCTTACATAGATAATTTGGTGAATGTGATTAATTCTAAAGCCATATTAGAAATAAACATAGAAGATCAGTCAGGTTTGACACTACGAACCCTTGAAGCAATTTTCTTCAACAAAAAACTAATTACCAACAACACTGATATTATAAATTATGATTTTTACTCCCCGGATAGATTCTTTATATTAGGCATTAACGACTTGAATTATATAAATGGATTTCTAGAAAAAAAAACTGAAGAAGTAAATCAAAAAATTTTGATAAAATACTCTCCTGAATTTATATTCAAAAACGTAATCATCTGTTAATCATATTATTTTTAAGTATATACTAGTGATACAAAAATCGCAGATTCACCGAAGTCCCGAAGTCCCGATCATTTTCAAGTGCTCAAATCCGCATCGTGATATTTTATTGGATATAATATCATTATAAAAATATAATATTATGAAATAAGGAATATTAATTATGCTTCCTTTAGTATCTATATACATATCGACATATAATAGGGCTGAAAAATTAAACAGAGCCATTAGATCTGTTATTAACCAAGATTATAAGAATATAGAAATTATTGTTTGCGATGATTGTTCAAAAGATGAAACCGCAGATATTGTAAAAAAACTCGCTCATGAAGATGCAAGAATAAAATACTTAAAAACAGATAAAAACAGCGGACCATCGGTAACAAGAAATTTAGGTATATTCAGCGCAAAAGGAGAATATATAACAGGTCTTGATGATGACGACGAATTCACTGTAGATAGAATATCATATTTCCTTGCAAACTGGGATGATAAATACTCTTTTATTTGTTGTAATTTTCTTGAGAATTATGGAAACAAAAGAAATTCATATTTTCAAGATAATAACACCACTGAAAAAATAGACACTTTCGAATTACTATTTAATAATATCGCTTCTAATCAAGTTTTCACAAAAACAGAAAGAATGAAGGCTATTGGTGGATTTGATGAAGAATGTCATACTATTGAAGATTGGGACTTTTGGTTAAGGTTATCAAATCATTACGGAGTAGCAATTCGTTTTCCTAAAATGACGTATATTATGAATCATGACCATGACAGTTTATATAGAGTAAGCAAAAGTTATCCATTTCATCTTGCTTATAAAGAGTTTATATATAGAAATCAAGAAATTTATAAAAACCACATGAAAGATAAATTTCATTTATTTATAAAGTATCTGAATTTGCTAGCTTTGAAAGAGAAAGATGAAAAAACATCTATAGAGAAACTTCATCAATCTCTTTTGAAAAAGAAGCTTAGATTTCAACGTATATTAGATGCTAATTATAAAATAAATAAAAATTTTTTCTTAAATTAAAAAACTTATTTTACACAAAATTATTTTATTATAACCTATTCCTTAATAAGCTTTCTATTATCATAGATATACCCGTAATCGTTGAAGATTCTTGATTTTATGTATCGAGGGGATCGTGCTGTCGGCATGAAAATACTTATCACGGATATGCCAAAAATAGAACTTGAACGCCTGCACGACATACTCAAGATGGCCATGTTCGTGATCGCATCAAAGCGGTTCTTCTGGCTTCAGAAGGCTGGAGTTCGCTATGATTGCAGACCCTGCACCTTCATGAAACCACTATCAACCGCCATATCAGTGATCACCTTGATGACCGCAAACTCAAACCCGAAAACGACGGATCTGACGGTATACTCAGAGCTGAACAGACAGAAAGTTTACTTACGCACTTGTCTCAATATTTGCTTCACCATACTCACGAAATTGTGGCTTATGTCGCTCAATGCTGGGCTATCCGCTTCTGGGCGGCTGAGGCGGTTCTCCCGCATTAATGGGCGTGATCGATAATTGCAGGTTCATCCCCTCCTATTTTTACAAATAGCCTTCTCCCACTTAACCCGATAAAATCGCCACCAGCGATAACCAACGACAGTAAAACGCATGCTACAAATTCTCTACACCGTACTTCTGTACCTTATCCAGCCGCTGATATGGATTAGACTGTGGCTGCGCGGTCGCAAGGCCCCCGCATACCGCAGGCGTTGGAGCGAGCGCTACGGTTTCTGCGCAGAGAAAGTCAAACCGGATGGCATCATGCTGCATTCCGTTTCCGTGGGCGAAACGCTGGCGGCGATCCCATTGGTCAGGGCGCTACGTCATCGTTACCCTAATCTGCCGATCACGGTAACCACCATGACGCCAACCGGTTCAGAGCGTGTGCGTTCCGCTTTCGGCGATTCGGTTTACCATGTCTATCTGCCTTACGATTTGCCCTGCGCATTAAAGCGTTTCTTTAATCAGGTACGCCCCAAGGTTGTGATTATCATGGAAACCGAGCTGTGGCCCAATCTGATCGCAGAGCTGCATAAACGCAAAATTCCTTTGGTGATTGCTAACGCTCGCTTATCTGCCCGTTCAGCGGCTAGCTATAAAAAAATAGGTCGTTTGACGCGACACATGCTGCGACGCATCACACTGGTGGCGGCACAGAATCAGGAAGATGGCGAGCGTTTTATCGATCTCGGTTTGAAACGCTCAAGCCTGACCGTCACGGGTAGCCTCAAATTTGATATTTCCGTCACGCCTGAGTTGGCTGCCCGGGCAGTGACGCTGCGCCGTCAGTGGGCGCCACACCGTTCGGTATGGATTGCCACCAGCACGCACGAAGGCGAAGAGTCCATCATTTTAGCGGCACATCGTCAGCTGTTGGCGACATACCCAGATTTACTACTCATTTTGGTGCCTCGCCACCCGGAGCGATTCGCGACAACTCAGGCTTTAACGCAAAGTTTAGGTTTCACTTACACCTTACGCAGCGGCAGCGAACAACCATCAGCCGATACTCAAGTGGTTATCGGTGATACGATGGGCGAGCTGATGTTGCTGTACGGTATTGCCGATCTGGCATTTGTGGGCGGCAGCCTGGTTGAACGAGGCGGACATAATCCACTCGAAGCGGCAGCGCATGCTATTCCTGTCCTTATGGGGCCACATACTTTCAACTTTAAAGACATCTGTAACAAACTTGAACAGGCAGATGGCCTGATCACCGTGACAGATGCCGCGTCCATAGCGAAAGAAGTGGGTAATCTGCTCGCTGATGAAGACTATCGCCGCTACTATGGTCGACATGCGGTCGAAGTATTGCATCAGAATCAGGGGGCACTACAAAAACTGCTGACATTGCTGGAACCCTATCTGCCACCGCGTACCCACTGATTGATAAAACCCCGTTGCGGGTATGAGGCATCCTATGACAACCAAGGCGATTTATCCTGGCACTTTCGACCCATTAACCAATGGTCATCTGGATTTACTGACGCGCGCCTCACACATGTTCGACAAGCTGATATTGGCAATTGCCGCCAGTCCAAGCAAAAACACGTTATTCTCGTTGGCTGAACGGGTTGAATTAGCCAGAAACGTGACTCAGCACCTGAAGAATGTCGAAGTGGTCGGCTTTAGCGAGCTGATGGTCCATTTTGCCCAGCATCAGCAAGCCACCATTCTGGTTCGCGGGTTGCGCGCCGTCTCTGATTTTGAGTATGAACTCCAACTGGCCAAAATGAATCACCACCTGATGCCGGCACTGGAGAGCGTGTTTCTCATGCCGTCGGAAGAGTGGTCTTTTATTTCCTCTACTCTGGTCAAGGAAGTCGCTCGTCACGGCGGCGATGTTTCGCATTTCCTGCCTGGACCTATTGCTGATGCATTACAGAAAAAGCTGCAATCGTCCTAAAGAAGCACATCAAGACCTGATGATGCTAAGCAGGCTATTCGTATTGGCCTCCAGACCAAAGCGGGCCCGGACATCTTTCTGACCCGTTTGAGCATAAGACAGCATGACCGCTTTATTTGAGAGTGCGAAATCCAGCGCTTTCACCCATTCCTGCGGTTCATTGCGCGATACGACAAGACCGGTAACATGGTCCTGTACCGTTTCAGGCAAGCCACCTTCATTACTGATGATAACGGGAACCGCTAAACCCAACGCTTCTATTTGCGCCATTCCCAAAGGCTCTTTCATTGAAGGCATGACCAGCACATCGGCTCTCTTCAACGCCGCCGCAACCGACTTTAACTCTCCCATCCAGATATTTTTTTGCAAACCACGCTCGTTGATTTCTTTTTTTAATTTTTCAGCGTCACCGCCGCCCGCCATAATATATCTCAGGTGAGGTCTGCTTTTTATTAATTCGCTCATCGCAGAGAGTATTATACCGTGCCCTTTCTCTTCTCTTAGCATACCAAGCTGAATAATCACCTCCCCCTGATTTTCATTGAGCCAATCAGACAAATCCTCCCTGACAGGAAAATCGATCTCATTATCGAGCTTTGCAAAATTAATTCCCGGGTAAACCACACGAATCTCTTTACCTGGAAACTGTGGCTTGATCTTGTGCGCCATAAATCGGCTTGGCACCATGACCAAATCAATGGGAAGGAAGCGATTGAAAGGATTCGGTTTTCTATTGGTATAATACGTTCTCGATCTGATGATTTTAGGCCGTCTTACCAACGTGATCGCCGCCACGCACAGATTATTGGCATCATGCCCACTGTGACAAATACAAGCCGTAGGACGATACTGCTTTATTGCCTTTCTAATGCCTTGAATCGTTGGCAGATGAAAGCTGTTGCGAAAAGGTAGATTAATGACGGATAAACCACGTGAACGAGCCTCGCCATCAATTCGCCCTTTAGGATTACACAATAAATAGGTAATCAATCCCTGCCCATTCAACGCTTCCATTTGTTGCAAAAGCTGCCATTCCTGTCCTCCCATATTCTTTGAACTTTCGAGGAAAAAGACGACATCATTATTTTTGTGCATATATCAACCCTGATTTAATGAATGAAATTTCAGGAAAAACTAACGCTGGCAAACCTGACAAAAAAACGTACTGCGCTGCCCATGCTTCGCCGTTACTATCGGTGAACCACACACCCGACAACGTTCACCGGCCCGGCCATAGACCTGAAGCTCCTGAGCGAAGTATCCCGGTTTGCCATCAGACTGAAGAAAATCACGCAATGTCGTGCCGCCCTGCTCAATTGAGCGCAGCAGTACCCGTTTGATGGTATCGACCAGTGAATGCGCTTCGGCTTCATTTAACGAACCGACCGCCCTGTCCGGCCTGATGCCCGCCATAAACAGTGACTCACTGGCATAGATATTCCCTACGCCAACCACTACTTTATTATCCATAATCCATTGCTTAACCAGCGTTTTTTTACCACGCGATCGCTGATACAAATAATCACCGGAAAATACCTCACTTAACGGCTCAGGTCCCAGATGTGCAAGCACAGAGCTGGTCTCTGGGTTATCTGTCCATAACCAGGCGCCGAAACGTCTGGGGTCCGTATAACGCAGAACCTTGCCGCTATCCATGACCAGATCGACATGGTCATGTTTCTCCGGTTCGATATACTCCGGCAGGATACGCAGGCTACCGGACATGCCCAGGTGAACAATGATCCATCCGGTGGTTAATTCAATCAGCAGATATTTGGCGCGCCGATGAACGCCCAGCACAGCCTGATCGCTGAGCGATAAAATTTCGCTGGAAACCGGCCAGCGCAAGCGGGAATTGCGGACTTCGGCGTAAAGAATGGTATGACCGACAAGGTAGGGAGAGATTCCCCGACGACTGGTTTCAACCTCTGGTAATTCAGGCATCGCTTATCTCCTGGAAAATGCCGGGTAAGTTAACATAGCAACGCAGCAAGCGTCTTCGTCAACCGCCCAATAAGAATGGGCAGGAAATTCTGTCATAAAAAAACCCGGCCGAGGCCGGGTTTTTCAATAATCCACTAAAATTATTTAATCTTAGCTTCTTTGTAGATCACGTGTTGACGGACAACTGGATCGAATTTCTTCAGTTCCAATTTTTCCGGCTTCGTGCGCTTGTTCTTCGTGGTGGTATAGAAGTGACCAGTACCAGCAGAAGAAACCAGCTTGATCTTCTCGCGAACACCCTTAGCCATGATTCAGTTCCTTAATACTTTTCACCACGGGCACGCAGATCGGCCAGAACCGTCTCAATACCCTTCTTATCAATAACGCGCATACCTTTAGCGGATACGCGCAGCGTTACAAAGCGCTTTTCACCTTCAACCCAGAAACGGTGTGAGTGCAGGTTCGGCAGAAAACGGCGTTTGGTCGCATTCAGTGCGTGGGAACGGTTGTTACCCGTCACCGGACGCTTGCCAGTAACTTGGCAGACTCGGGACATGTCTATTCTCCAAAAATCAAATCAGCTCGAGCTTCGTATAGGATGTTGGCCGCCTCGTCAGGCTATAGAGCCCATCTCAGCAACTTCACTGAAAAGACTCTGTCATCAGGGTAAACCTGCTGAGATAGGCTCTTAACGCCACACCCAAGATTCTCAAAGGTGGCGTAGTATACGCTCTGAAGCGTTAGCGCTCAAGTCCCGAACAACTAAAGATCCCGAAGGATCGCGGAAATATCGGTTAAATCCATCCACGCTCGGCAAAAGAAACGTATTCACCGCGTCCGATGACCAGATGATCAAGCACGCGAATATCCAGCAACAGACAAGCTTTAATGATTTGTTCGGTTATCGCACGGTCAGCCTGACTGGGCTCCGCTTTCCCGGAGGGATGATTGTGCGCCAGAATCAGCGCGGCGGCGTTAGCTTTCAGCGCTTCACGCACAATTTCCCGCGGGTGAACTTCCACGCTGTTGATGGTACCAGCAAACATCTCCTGATGACGAATAACCCGATGCTGATTATCTAAAAACATAACCAAAAAAACCTCCCTTTCCTGACGCGCCAGCAATAATTGCAGATATTGTCCGGTAATTTCCGGGCTCAGCATCGCATCCTCTTTCGCCAGACGAGACGAAAACAATCGACGTGACAGCTCCGCCACGGCTTTCAACTGCGCATATTTTGAAAGCCCAATCCCTTTTGCCATACAGAATGTCGTCCGATCGGCCGATAGCAGTTGATGCAGCGAACCAAATTCCGCGAGCAAATGTTCCGCCAGTTGCATCACATGTATACCGGGTAACCCGGTCCGTAAAAAAATCGCCAGCAATTCTGCATCCGTCAGCGCTTCAGCCCCCAAATTCACCAGTTTCTCCCGCGGCGCCAGTCCATTATCCCAGTCCATCGACCCTCCTCACCTGACAGACGGATATCATGACAGCTCCCGTATTGAGTAACGACAGCGAACGAAACAGGATGCGAAGCGCTACGCAATTTTCGGCCATAAAAGCGCTCGACCGCTTAAGACTCCTCTACCGGGTCAAGGTTATGGTAAAATAGCCTCTCTTTCGGTTTTCAATCGGATCATGATGATGACGGAACTTTCCAGCCAACCTGTTTCTGGTAAATGTATTTCCGGCAAACGAATCGTGCTCGGTATCAGCGGCGGCATTGCGGCTTACAAATGTCCCGAGCTGGTAAGACGCCTGCGCGACGCCGGCGCCGATGTTCGAGTGGTCATGACGCCAGCCGCCAAAGCCTTTATCACTCCCCTGACGTTGCAGGCCGTCTCGGGTTACCCGGTTTCTGACGATCTGCTCGATCCCGCCGCTGAAGCCTCAATGGGCCATATTGAGCTGGGGAAATGGGCGGATTTAGTGATCCTTGCCCCCGCTACCGCCGATCTTATCGCGCGTTTGGCCGCGGGCATGGCCAACGATCTGCTGACCACGCTGTGTCTTGCGACCGCAGCGCCGATTGCCGTTGTCCCGGCGATGAATCAGCAGATGTACCGCGCCACACCGACACAGGACAACCTGAATACGCTCACCGCGCGTGGCCTGATGCTCTGGGGACCGGATAGCGGCAGCCAGGCCTGTGGTGATATTGGCCCCGGCCGTATGATTGATCCGCTGGAAATTGTTGAACGCACCCAGCGGCATTTCTACGCCGTCAGCGATCTGCAACACCTGAATATCATGATTACCGCCGGTCCAACCCGGGAAGCGCTCGATCCCGTGCGCTTTATCAGTAACCACAGTTCCGGAAAGATGGGGTTTGCCATTGCACAGGCCGCAGCGGCCAGAGGGGCAAACGTTACGCTGATTACTGGCCCCGTCACTTTAGCGACGCCGGGCGGAGTGAAGCGGATTGATGTCAGCAGTGCGCTGGACATGCATCAGGCCGTGATGACCGAGGCTCCGCGTGCGCATATCGTTATCGGTTGCGCCGCAGTAGCAGACTATCGCCCCAAATTCGTCGCCGACGAAAAAATCAAAAAGCAGGGTGATGAAATCACTGTCACCATGATAAAAAACCCGGATATTATCGCTGATGTCGCCGCGCTGGATGAAAATCGGCCTTATGTTGTCGGGTTTGCTGCCGAAACCCAGAATGTGGAAGAATACGCCCGGCAAAAGCTGGCGCGTAAAAAGCTGGATCTGATCTGCGCGAATAACGTTTCCCTTTCCGGGCATGGTTTTAACAGTGAAACCAATGCATTACATCTTTTCTGGCAAGACGGGGACAAGCAGTTGCCGCAATGCGACAAGCATCTTCTTAGCCAAAACTTAATCGACGAGATTGTCAGCCGTTATGATGAAAAAAATCGACGTAAAGATTGTTGACCCACGCATTGGTCAGCAATTCCCCTTACCAACCTATGCAACGCCGGGTTCCGCCGGACTGGATTTGCGTGCCTGTCTGGATCAGGCGATTGAATTAAAAGCCGGTGAAACCACGCTGATCCCAACCGGACTGGCGATTCATATTGCCGATACCAATCTGGCGGCCATGGTGCTGCCTCGCTCCGGTCTCGGTCATAAACACGGCGTAGTACTGGGTAATCTGGTTGGCCTGATTGACTCTGACTATCAGGGGCAGTTGATGGTTTCCGTCTGGAACCGCGGTCAGCAGACCTTCACCATTGAACCGGGCGAACGTATCGCGCAGATGGTTTTCGTCCCTGTCGTTCAGACCGAATTTAATCTGGTCGAAGATTTTGTCAGCAGCGAACGTGGAGAAGGGGGTTTCGGCCATTCTGGTCGTAGCTAACGCGCACGGCCTTCTGTTACGGTGAAAAATATATAAGCCACAGCGCGTTATCGCGACTGTGGCGTTAGTGACTGTTTGTCAGTCAAATTTTTAGCAAGGGTCTTTTCATACATGGCAGAAAAAGAAAATACGAAAAGGAATCGTCGCGAGGAAATTTTGCAGGCGCTGGCGCAAATGCTGGAATCCAGTGACGGTAGCCAACGTATCACTACTGCAAAACTGGCTGCCAACGTTGGGGTATCTGAAGCGGCGCTTTACCGGCACTTTCCCAGTAAAACGCGTATGTTTGACAGTCTTATCGAGTTTATCGAGGACAGTCTGACCACTCGCATCAACCTGATTCTGCAAGATGAGAAAGATACGTTTAACCGTCTGCGTTTGATTTTATTGCTTATTCTGGGGTTTGCAGAGCGTAATCCGGGTTTGACACGCATCATGACCGGTCACGCGTTGATGTTTGAACAGGATCGTTTGCAGGGGCGTATTAATCAACTGTTCGAGCGTATCGAATCGCAGTTGCGTCAGGTCTTACGTGAGCAAAAGCTGCGTGATGGCAAAGGCTTTCAACATGACGAAACGCTGCTGGCCAGTCAATTGCTGGCGTTTTGCGAAGGTATGCTCTCACGTTTTATTCGCTCCGAGTTCCGCTATCGCCCGACGCAGGAATTTGATACCCGCTGGCCTCTGCTCGCCGCACAGTTGTACTAGCGTTCTTTTTCCGTCGGTAAATTCCCGCCAGAAGCGTCTCTGGCGGAGCCACATCAACAAACCATCATTAAATGCCGTACTGTTCGCGGTATTCTTTCACCGCGGTCAGGTATGCGGCCATCTCAGGTTTTTCCGCCAGATACGCGATCAGATCTTTCAGGGTAATGATGGAAATCACCTTACACTGGTAATCTCGCTCCACTTCCTGAATAGCCGAAATCTCGGTGCGTCCACGCTCCTGACGATCCAGCGCAATCATGATCCCGGCCAGCGTGGCGCCATGGGCCGTAATGATTTCCATCGATTCACGGATCGCGGTGCCCGCGGTGATCACATCGTCCACCAGCATCACGCGTCCCTGTAACGGGCTGCCGACCAGACTGCCGCCTTCGCCATGATCTTTGGCTTCTTTACGGTTAAAGCAGTAAGGAATATCACATTCATGATGTTCTGCCAGCGCCACTGCCGTGGTGGTTGCAATCGGAATGCCTTTGTAAGCCGGCCCGAACAACAAATCGAATTCAATACCTGAATCTACCAGCGCTTCTGCATAAAAACGCCCCAGCAATGCCAGATCGCGCCCGGTATTAAATAACCCGGCATTAAAGAAATAAGGGCTGATACGTCCCGACTTCAGCGTAAATTCACCGAATTTCAATACCTGTTTGCTGAGCGCAAATTCAATAAACTGGCGCTGATAGGCTTTCATTACTGCATCTCCTCGTCTTACGGATTAATAGATTTTTGTGCATCGCGGTCACATCGATAAAAGACAGACCATAAAAAAGCGACCAACAGGTCGCTTTAAAAAAATCAATCGGCTAACGCCGCTTTCTGTGCCTGAATGATGCTCCCGATCCCCTCGCGAGCCAATGCCAACAAGGACAACAGCTCTTCGTGGGTGAACGGTTCGCCTTCCGCGGTACCCTGCACTTCAATCATGCGGCCGTCTTCGGTCATCACCACATTCATATCGGTTTCCGCGGCAGAATCTTCCACATATTCCAGATCGCACACCGCCTCGCCGTTGACGATACCCACAGATACCGCTGCCACCATGCCTTTCAGCGGGTTTTTCTTTAGTTTGCCACTGGCGACCATCTGATTCAGCGCGTCGGCCAGCGCTACGCAAGCGCCGGTAATGGAGGCCGTTCGCGTACCGCCATCCGCTTGCAGCACGTCGCAATCCAGCGTAATGGTGTACTCGCCCAAAACTTTGAGATCGAGGGCCGCGCGCAGAGAACGGGCAATCAGGCGCTGAATCTCCAGCGTCCGCCCGCCCTGCTTGCCCTTGGCCGCTTCACGCGCATTGCGGCTATGCGTCGCGCGCGGCAGCATGCCGTACTCGGCGGTCACCCAGCCCTGGCCCTGCCCTTTCAGAAAGCGCGGCACGCCCTCTTCAACCGTGGCATTACATAAAACCTTGGTATCGCCAAACTCGACCAGAACCGATCCTTCGGCATGTTTTGTGTAATGGCGGGTCAACTTGAGGGGGCGTACTTGTTGTGCACTTCGGCCTGTAGGGCGCATGGCTCATCTCCGGCGGGTAAAGGTAACTGGCGCGCATTATACGGCCTTCGCGACGCAATGCCTATCTTGCCTTGCGGCACACGGTTATAATTTAAGGGATGCCGGGCTTTGCAGTCGATCATCGCCATCAGCCATACCATGACTGGAATAAGGGAGATAGCCAGCGCGGCGGCCACCTGAAAGATAAAGGGCATAAACATGAGCGAACCTCAGCAGCAGACCCGACAACATGAGAAAAAAATCCCCTGGCAGCAACAGGGGAGTTCGCCCGATTACCGTTTCTCTCTGGCGAACGAGCGAACTTTTCTCGCCTGGATCAGAACGGCACTGGCGTTTCTCGCCGGCGCTATCGCTATCGATCAGTTTGCCCTGACGCTGGCGCCAACCGTTATCCGCGAAGGGATGGCGATCTTCCTGTCGCTCGCGTGCGCGTTATTGACCTGGATGGCTTATCGCCGTTGGGTTGCCAATGAACTGGCCATGCGCACCGGGAAAAACCTGCCATACACCCGCTTGTTGCTGGTTATCACCGTGTTTGTCATCGGGATTGCCGTGATTCTGACCCTACTGATTTTCATGGTTTAATCAAAGGTGAGCATGGATACCCACGCCGACACCGCGCCGCACGATCCGGGCCTGCAACAGGAAAGAACCGCGCTGGCCTGGTCACGGACCGCATTCCTGCTGTTAGTCAACAGCCTGCTATTGCTGAAAGCAGGATTAACGTTATCCAGCCCCTGGTTTATTTCCGGCGGCGCGCTGCTATTCCTGGTCACACTGGCCATGTATGTCTGGTCAGCCATCAGACTACGCCTCATCCTGCGCTCTCATTCACCGTGTTCACGGCTTTCCATCCGTATGATGCGCGGCTTTACGTGCGCGATTATCGTCACTGCGTTACTGGTTGCCCTGATTAACCTGCTGACGCTGCTAACGTCTAACTGACTAAAAGAACAAAAAATCATACCACTTCCGGGTATAACCTCAGGCTATACCCTACCCATGAACAAGTATTCGTCAGTGATGATGCATCATGAAATATTCTTCTCATCACCCCATATTTTGATGAGAAAAGCGTCATGTTGATTCCACCGCCTTACCTGCCCGCTACCGGTAATGAGATTGAATCTCTGCTTCTGACGATGCCTGTCACCGTCGCGCTATATCAGCGTCTGATGGGGACTCCCGAGTGTGATGCCATCGGCATAAATGCAAAGCCAGCATGACAGGAGGAAGGTCAACGATGCGAGACATGCAAATTGAAATCGTCAAACTACCTTTAGCACGGCCTCTCTCTATTTCACGCCATACCCGCAACGCGGTCACCGTGGTGCGCGTCACGCTGGAAGAACGGGGGTTCATCGGGCAAGGAGAATGCACGCCCAATGCCCATAACGGCGAATCGCCGGAAAGCGTGTCTCATCAATTGCAAACGATCGCGCAGGCCGTAGAAAACGGACTGACTCCCGCCGCGCTACAGGACATATTGCCGCCGGGCGCGGCCAGAAACGCGCTGAACTGTGCGCTCTGGCGACTCAAGGCCGCGTTAAACAAGCAGACCCTGTGGCAGTGTCTCGACATTCAGCCGCCTGCATCGGTCATCAGTGCGGAAACCCTGTCTCTCGACAGTATGGAAAACATGGCGATAGCCGCCGCAGAGGCCGTTTCTCACGGGGCGCTATTGCTGAAAATCAAACTGGATCGCGAACTGATTCTGGAAAAGGTGGCCGCCATTCGTCAAGCCGCCCCGAATGCCACGCTGATGATTGATGCTGACGGCGCATGGAACGGCCTGGATCTCGGCAGCCTGTTCAACGCGCTGACGAAATACCAGATTGCCATGGTGGAGCAGCCGCTTCCGGCAGGTAAAGATGATGATTTATTGCGCCTTACCCATCCCATTCCGGTCTGTGCGGACGAAAGCTGCCGCCACAGCGCTGACATTGCCAAACTGCGTAGCCGTTACGACATGATCAATATCAAGCTGGATAAATGCGGCGGTATTACCGAAGCGCTGGCCATGGTGGAAGAAGCGAAACTTTACGGTATGCGGATCATGATTGGCTGCATGCTGGGCTCATCCATGGCGATGGAGGCCGCGCTGCCTCTCACCACGTTCGCGGAACACGTCGACCTCGACGGCCCGATCTGGCTTGCGGCCGACAGTTCACCCTATCTGACCTATAACCTCGGCCGTATCTGGCTATGACGCAACCAACCGGAGTGACCATGACGGATATCACGCAAACGGGTGCAGTAACCGCCACGGCACCCGGTAAAGCCACCAGACCGGTGCTGGAAATCAACGATCTGAGCGTTAGCTTTAGCGGACGCTCCGGTACGCATCAAGCGCTGAAAGGCGTTTCCTTCACGCTGAATAAAGGGGAAGTCGTCGCCGTGGTCGGGGAAAGTGGCTCAGGCAAATCCGTCACGTCGCTAACCGTGATGGGCTTGCTGGCAGATTCAGCCAACATTGAGCGGGGCAACATCAATTTTACCGCCCGCGACGGACGGCGGCATAACCTGCTCACGCTGAAAGCGGAGCAGCGTCGCCAGCTGCGTGGCCGCGAAATCGCCATGATCTTTCAGGAGCCGATGACCTCACTGAATCCGGTACTGAAGGTTGGCGACCAGTTGACGGAAGCGTTGCGCGATCATCAGATTTGCGATGCCGCCAGCGCGGATAGGAAAGCACGCGAACTGCTGCGTAAGGTACGCATCGCCGATGTTGACCGGGTCATGAAAAACTACCCCCATTCGCTGTCCGGAGGTATGCGCCAGCGAGTCATGATTGCGCAGGCGCTGGCCTGCGATCCGCAGTTGCTTATCGCCGATGAACCGACAACCGCGCTGGACGTCACCGTTCAGGCACGCATTCTGCAAATCCTGCGCGATCTGCAACAGCAGAGCGATATGGCCGTACTGTTTATTACCCACGATATGGGCGTAGTGGCGGAAATTGCCGATCGCGTGGTGGTGATGTATCGCGGTGAAGTGGTGGAACAGGGCAGCGTTGAGCAGATTTTTGCCGATCCCCAACATCCTTATACTCAGTCATTGCTGGCGGCCGTGCCCAAACTGGGCGATATGCGCGAAAGCGCCTGGCCCAAACGTTTCCCACTGCTTGGCCAATTGTCCGGCCATGATGACAGCGAGCAGATCACGGCCCGCTACGAGGCCGAACCGCTGCTGGATATTCGTGGTCTGCGCGTCTATTACCCGGTACGCACCGGCATTTTCTCCAGCGTGACGCACCATGTTCATGCTGTAGAACAAATTGATTTTAACGTCTGGCCGGGGGAAACGCTGGCCATCGTCGGAGAAAGCGGCTGCGGTAAATCCACCACCGGACGGGCGCTGTTGCGTCTGACGCAAAGTGAGGCGGAGAGCATTCATTTCCAGGGCAAAGAGATTTCCCAGATGAAAGATAACGAATTCCAGCCGCTGCGCCGTGAAATGCAGATGGTCTTTCAGGATCCGTATGCCTCGCTGAACCCTCGCCTCACGGTCGGCTTCACCATTGCCGAGCCACTTCTGCTGCACGGTCTGGTGAAATCACTGGAAGAAGCGACGCCGCAGGTTCAGGCGCTGCTGAAAAGCGTCGGTCTGCTGCCGGAACATGCTCGCCGTTATCCTCATGAATTCTCGGGCGGGCAGCGGCAGCGTATCGCCATTGCCCGCGCAATGGCGTTGCAGCCGCAAATCATCATTGCCGACGAGGCCGTCTCCGCGCTGGATGTGTCCATTCAGGCTCAGGTCGTCAATCTGATGATGGATTTGCAGAAAAATACCGGGGTGGCGTGGATTTTCATCTCTCACGACATGGCCGTCGTCGAGCGCATCGCCAACCGGGTTGCCGTGATGTACCTCGGTCAGATTGTGGAAATCGGGCCGCGTCAGTCGGTATTCAACGCGCCACAGCATCCCTATACCCGTCGCCTGCTGGCTTCGGTGCCCATTGCCGACCCCATGCGGCGCGGCGGGCGCGAACTGGATGACAGCGAGATCCCCTCTCCGCTGCGTAAAGCGGGCGAGACCGTAACAAAAACACGCTATCGACAGGTCGCGCCGCACCATTGGGTTGCAGACAGTGAATCCGCGGCCTGACACCAAAGACGACTTTTTTATTGCTAACCAGGAGAGACACCATGAAGCCATTACTTCGCCGTTCCGCCGCCGCCCTCGGGCTCTCACTGTGTCTGGCAGCGGTTGCCCAGGCACAGGATCTTCGTATTTCCATTTACGCCGATATTACCGGGCTGGACCCGCACGACACTTCGGATACGCTGAGTTACTCCATCCAGAGCGGTATCTTCGAACGCCTGTTCCAGTTCGATGACAAGATGAAGCTGGTCCCCAGACTGGCTACCGATTACACCAGCAATGCGGACGCCACCGAGTTTGTGATCAACCTGCGCGAGGGCATCACCTTTCAGGACGGGACGCCGTTCAATGCCGAT
Source organism: Brenneria roseae subsp. americana (assembly GCF_003115815.1). Taxonomy (NCBI): domain Bacteria; kingdom Pseudomonadati; phylum Pseudomonadota; class Gammaproteobacteria; order Enterobacterales; family Pectobacteriaceae; genus Brenneria; species Brenneria roseae. Next base: position 69,339 of record NZ_QDKJ01000007.1, read on the forward strand.
GCGGTAAAAGCCAACCTTGAACGTCTGGCCGATCAGAGTAAAGGACTGAAACGCAACAGCCTGTTCAACATGGTGAAAACGGTCACCGTGATCACCCCGACACAGGTAAAAATCGATCTGAACAAGCCATTCGGTGCCTTTGTGAACACGCTGGCCCACCCGTCAGCCGTCATGCACAGCCCGGAAGCCCTGAAAAAATACCCGGATGAAGCACAGTTGCGCCTCAACCCGGTGGGGACCGGCCCGTTCAAATTCAGCGCATGGCAGCAAGGCAAGGACGTGAAGCTGGTGAAATATGACAACTACTGGCAGAAGGGCTGGCCGAAAGTCGACAGCGTAACGTTCTTCCCGGCGCCGGAAGACTCTACCCGCGTGGCGTCGCTGAAATCCGGTCAGGTCGATGCCATCTATCCGCTGCCGTCCGATCTGCTGAACGCGGTGCAAAGCGACAGCAAGCTGGCGGTACAGCGTGATGAAGGTATTTATCTCTACTACATGTCGCTCAACACCCAGCACAAACCGTTGCAGGATGTGCGCGTGCGCCAGGCCATCAACTATGCCATCAACCGCGATATGTGGTTAAAAGTCGGGTTCGCCGGCATGGGCGTACCCGCCACCTCGGCCATGCCGCCTAACGTCCAGTTCTACCAGCAGCAAACCACGCCGGATTACAGCTATAACCCGGAAAAAGCCAAGGCGCTGCTGAAAGAAGCCGGTTACGCCAACGGGCTCGATCTGAAACTGTGGACCACCAACCGCACGGATTACATCCGTAGCGCGCAGTTTTTCAAACAACAGTTGGCCCAGGTCGGCATCCGCGCCACCGTCACGCCAATGGACTCCGGCGCGCGTAACGCCAAACTCTGGGGAGTGAAGGATCCGAAACAGGCGGAATATGACCTCTATTATGGCGCATGGTCAACCTCAACCGGGGATGCCGACTGGGCGCTGCGCCCGCTGTTCGCCACCGAATCCTGGGTGCCGACCGCCTACAACGTCTCTTACTACAGCAATGCTGAGGTCGATAAGGCCATTATGGCCGGCCTGCAAACCGCCGATCCGGCGAAACGCGCCGTCGCGTATGCGCAAGCGCAGAAGCTGATTTGGCAGGATGCGGCCGTCGCCTTCCTGGGCGCACCGGATAATCTGGTGGGTAAAGTGAAAAACCTGTCCGGCGTTTACATATTGGCCGATGGTTCGCTGATCTTCGATCAGGCGGAATTTAAGTAATCACCCAGGGGGAAAACCATGCTTGCCTATATCGCCCGACGTTTGCTGGAAATGATCCCGGTTCTGCTGGTGATCTCCCTGTTAGTGTTCGGTTTTATCAAACTGCTGCCGGGCGACCCGGCACGCATTTACGCCGGGTCGGATGCCTCGATTGAAGCGGTGGAGGCGGCGCGCCAGCAATTAGGGCTGAACGCCCCTCTGCCACAGCAGTACGTCAACTGGCTCGGCGGTTTGTTCAAGGGCGATCTGGGGGTCACTTACCGTACCCAGCAACCCGTTGCTGAGGTGATCAGTAAAAGCTTTATGCCGACGATGTGGCTGGCCCTGGCCGGGTTTGCCTGGTCGGTGGCGCTGGGTCTGCTGATTGGCGTGGTTTCTGCGCTGAAACGGGGAAAATGGCAGGATTGGACGCTGATGAGCGTTGCCGTCGGCGGTATCTCCATGCCACCGTTCTGGCTGGGCCTGTTATTGATTCAGTTTGTTGCCATGCCGTTCGGGGTCTTTTCCGTCAGCGGCTTTAATCAGCCCAGCGATATTATTCTGCCGGCGTTGACGTTGGGCGCATCGGTGGCCGCGGTGATGGCGCGCTTTACCCGCTCTGCTTTTCTGGAAGTCGCGCAGGAAGATTATGTGCGCACCGCCCGTTCCAAAGGCTTACGCAATCGGCTGGTCACGTGGAAACACGTGATGCGCAACGCGCTGATCCCGGTGATTACCATGCTGGGATTACAGTTCGGTTTTCTGCTCGGTGGTTCAATCGTGGTGGAAAGCGTGTTCAGTTGGCCGGGCCTCGGCTGGCTGCTGATCGAGTCCATCAAAACACAGGATCAACCCGTCATTCAGGCATTGGTGATGCTGTTTGTGTTTGAATTTATTGTGATTAACCTGTTGGTGGACCTGCTGTACGCGGTGGTCAATCCGGCGATTCGCTTACGTTAGGAGACAAGATGAAACTCCCTTCCGAGCCCGCCGTGGCGGCTATCACGCTTAATAACGATACGATCCGTTCGCCATGGCGCGATTTCGCTCAGATTTTTATCCATAACCCGATGGCGCTGGCCTCCAGCGGGTTTATTCTGCTGTTGGTGCTGGTCGCGGTCTTCGCCCCCTGGCTGGCGCCGTGGGATCCCACGGAACCGGACTGGATGGCGCTCGCCTCGCCGCCATCGGCCGCCCACTGGATGGGCACCGACGACCTCGGGCGTGACGTAATGAGCCGGATCATCTACGGCGCGCGTATCTCTCTCTATATCGGCATTTTCTCGGTCACGCTGGGCATGCTGGCGGGCATCGCCCTGGGGTTGCTGGCAGGCTACTACGGACGCTGGGTGGACATGCTCATTATGCGCGGTTCCGATGTGCTGTTCGCCTTCCCCGGCATGCTGCTGGCGATTGCCGTGGTGGCGATTCTGGGGCCGGGACTGAACAACGTTATCATCGCCGTCGCGGTCTTCAGCGTGCCGGTATTCGCCCGTATTGTGCGCGCCTCCACGCTGTCGCTGAAACAGGCGGCCTATGTTGAAGCGGTACGCTGCGCCGGCGCATCGGATCGTATTATCCTGATGCGCCATATTCTTCCCGGCACGCTGCCTAACGTTATCGTCTATTTCACCATGCGTATCGGCACCAGCATCCTGACCGCCGCCGGTCTCAGTTTTATCGGTCTCGGCCCGGAACCGGACGTGCCCGAATGGGGCAATATTCTGGCTATGAGCCGCAGCCTGATGATGGCGGGCGCATGGCACGTCAGCGTTTTCCCCGGTATGGCGATATTTTTCACCGTACTGGCCTTTAACCTGTTGGGGGACGCGCTGCGTGATACGCTTGACCCCAAACTGAAAAGTTAAGGAAGCGTGATGACAGCTTACCAGCAGCAACAGCTCGACCTGCTCATACGCCGGTGGCGAACACAGAAACAGCTGGGGACGCCGCGCTCGGCCAGCGGGCCATACAACCGTATCAGCGATGTCGCTGGCGTTCGTATCGGGCACAGTACGCTGGCAGCCGGTGAAATTCAGACGGGCGTTACCGCGATTGTGCCCTCAGACGCCAACCTGTTTACGCATCCCCTGCCCTGCGGCGCGGCGGTACTGAACGGCTTTGCCAAGCCGATCGGACTGGTTCAGATTGAGGAGCTTGGTCTGTTGCAAACGCCTATTCTGCTCAGCAATACGCTGGCGGTCGGCACCCTGTTCACCGCGCTGACACGCCACGCCATTGCAAAAAATCCCGAATTAGGACGTTCCCAGCCCACGGTCAATCCGCTGGTGTTGGAATGTAATGACGGCTGGTTGAATGACATTCAGGCATTGGCCGTCACCGAACACATGGCGCAGAACGCGTTGCGGGAAGCCGGAGAAACGTTCAACCGCGGTAGCGTCGGCGCCGGACGCGGCATGAGCTGCTTTGGTCTGAAAGGCGGCATCGGCACCGCGTCGCGTCTGGTTCCTGAACTCAACGCAACGCTGGGTGTATTGGTGCTGGCCAATTTCGGTACGCTTTCCGCGCTGACGCTGGATGGCGTACAGGCGGGAGAGGCCATTGCCTCTTTATTATCGCCGGAGTCGACACCACAGAAAGATGCCGGTTCGATCATCATTATTATGGCAACCGACGCGCCGCTGGATGCACGCCAGCTTCGGCGTATCGCCAAACGTGCCGGCGCCGGATTAGGTCGGCTGGGCAGTTATTGGGGCCACGGTTCCGGTGATATTGCCGTAGCATTTTCCACGCAGCCACACCCGCAACCGCCCGAAGACGCCCGGCTGGAATCACTGTTGAGCGCCGCCGCCGACGCCACTGAACACGCGGTACTCGACGCCATGCTCAGCGCGGATGCGGTGACCGGCTTTCGCGGACATCATCGCCCGGCATTACGTCAGGTGCTGGATCGTCTGGCCGCTAATTTATCTGAGTAAGGAACAGGATATGAAAATTTTTATTTCCGCGGACATTGAAGGCGTTGCCGGGGTTATGCGCCCGGAACAGTGCAGCCCCGGCACCGCAGAATACCAACTGGCTCGCGGGCTGATGGAACAGGAAGTCAATGCCGCCATTGACGGCGCCTTCGCGGGGGGCGCGACCGAGGTGGTCGTTGCCGACAGCCACGCCGCCATGGTGAATCTGCGGGCAGAAAATATCGATTCCCGCGCGCGTCTGGTGCAGGGGAAGCCGCGTGGTTTATCCATGGTGGAAGGGCTGGAACAGCAGCAGTATGACGGCATGATGTTCATCGGTTATCACAGCGCCGCCGGGGAGTTTGGCGTACTGGCCCATACCATCAACGGTCGGGCGTTTTACCGGGTACACATTAACGGCGAAGTCATGGCCGAGAGTGATATTTATGCCGCTGCCGGCGCCGAGCAACACACGCCACTCTTGCTGGTCAGCGGCGACGATACGCTGCAACAGTGGATTGCCCGCTATTACCCCGCCACCCACTATGCCTGTGTCAAACGCGCCATTTCCCAACACGCAGCGGAATCATCAAGCCCGGAAATCGCCCGTCAGACCATCCGGCAGGCCGCCATGAAAGCAGTCAGCCACGCGCATCACACCATCACTTCGCGTATTCAGGCTCCGTACCATCTTGAGTTGATGGTGGCAAAACCGGTGCTGGCCGATCTGTTTTGTCTGATCCCTTGCGTAAAACGTCAGGATGCGATTACCGTCAGTTATACCGCGCAAACCATGGCGGAAATTGTTAGCCTGTTAAGCGCTTTTTCCTATCTGGCGACAACGCAAAACTGACCCAATGCCGTATCCGCAGACATGATGAAAAGCACAGAGGCAGTAGCAAAAAACACCGGCAGCAGCCGGGAAGCATGGAAATAACGAACCCAATAAGAGGCGGCATGACCAAACCAGTGATTGTGATCCACGGCGGCGCCGGCGCATTGACCCGCTCGGCGATGAGCGCAGAAAAAGAGCAGCGCTATCTGGCCGCATTGACGGATATCGTCGCCCGCGGGCAGCGCATTCTGGCGCGATACGGCAGCGCGCTGGATGCGGTGACCGAAGCCGTCCGGCTGCTGGAAGAGTGCCCGTTGTTCAACGCCGGCCACGGTTCGGTATTCACTCACAATGAAACCCACGAACTGGATGCCAGCATCATGGATGGACGCAGCCTGGATGCCGGGGCGGTCAGTTGTGTCAGCCATATCCGCAATCCGGTATTGGCGGCCAGAACGGTGCTGGAACAGAGCCAGCATGTCATGTTTACCGCTGAAGGCGCGGAAGCGTTCGCCCGCCAGCACAACCTTGACATGGTCGAACCGGCGTTTTTCTCGACTGAAGAGCGACGCCAGCAATTGCATCACGCACAAGCCGGAGCGGGCAACGTCGTACTGGATCATGATGGTCAGGCTAACAACGATCCTATCGACCCCGACCGCAAGTTCGGCACCGTAGGCGCCGTGGCGCTGGACAGCATGGGGAATCTGGCGGCGGCGACCTCAACCGGCGGCATGACCAACAAACAGGCCGGACGCGTAGGCGATAGTCCAATCATCGGTGCGGGTTGCTACGCCAATAACCGGACGGTAGCCGTGTCCTGTACCGGAACCGGGGAAATATTTATGCGCACCGTCGCCGCTTACGACGTTTCGGCGCTGATGGACTATGCCGGGCTTACGCTGGAACAGGCCGGCAATCGTGTGGTGATGGAGAAGCTGGTGCAGTTGGATGGCAGCGGTGGGTTAATTGCGGTCGATCGCGACGGCAATATTGCGCTGCCGTTTAACAGTGAAGGGATGTACCGCGGCTACGGCTATGTTGGGGAAACGCCTGTCGCAGCCATTTACCGCTGATCGCGGCGAATAACCGATCTGCCGCTCCACCGATACACCGATACCGTTTATGGATTAGGCCGGCGTTCTGCGCCATCGTAGTGCGCCGTGCGCCACCAGTACGCATACAACCACCGTTGCCCAACCTCCGTTCCGGTCCTCAATCCCCTTCCTGCTCCGCGCCAGTAAGCGCCACGGTATTGCCGGAAATGGCGTAATAATTGCATTGGATGGGTATCGTCCAAACCTTTCTCACGGCATCACACCGAAGAAACACCCGTTGCAACCGGAGCATGTGACCATGCGCTTACGCCACATTGAAATCTTTCAGGCCATTATTCAGGCTGGCACGATCAGCGGCGCCGCGCGCCTGCTCAATGTTTCTCAACCTAACGTCAGCCGGGTTCTCAGCCACGCGGAGCAACAGCTTGGTTTCGCGTTGTTCGAACGACACGCTCAGGGCATGGTTGCGACGCTTGAAGGTCGCCGCTTAATCCCCAAAGTGCAGGAGTTGTTCAGCCAGCTACAAAACATTAGCCAGCTGACCGAACAAATCAAAACCGGAAAAGAACAATCGGTTCGCCTGGGAGCGGCTCATGCGTTCGGGCAAATGATCGTGGCGCCCGCGCTGGTAGAATTTCGCAGGCAGGCCACTCTGGTGAATGTCGAACTGGTTACGGAACATTTCAGTACCCTGTGCCAAAACATTCTGCAAAACCAGCTCGATTTTGCGCTGATATTTGGGCAACAGGTCCCTGCCGAATTTCTGGCAGAGCCGCTGTTTCAATCATCCATGGTGGCGCTGCTTCCCAAGGACAGCCCGATAAATGGGCCGGTTTCTCTGGAATGGCTATGCAACAACAACCTGCTAATGATGCAGCTACAGGATCCGCTCGGACAGGTGCTGCATCGGGCATTGCGTGACAAAGCCCTGAAACCTTCGACCTCGTTGTACATCAAAACGTATTCCGTGATTGCCGATATGGTGCTGGCCGGCGGAGGCGTGGGCGTTGTGGATCTTTTTACCGCCTGTCGCTACGCCGATCAGCTTAAGATCGTACCGATCGATCAGCCTTTGCCGTTTGAAGTCACACTGATTAGCCGTCGTGATAATCCTCAGTCGCGGGCAACGTTGCAGTTGAAGCAGATCATGAAAAGTAAATGTTGGGAAATCGCCCGCCAAAATGAAGCACTGTTGCATGCGGCGTAAACCGACAAGTAAGCTGGGATAACAGCACATTATGAGTACTTATCCATAACCAATAAGACGATTCACTATCGTCCGACGGCGTCGTTGTAGATTTTGTCCTACCTTGTCCCGGTACTCAACGCTATAATCTCTCCATCATTTGCTCTACAGGTATGCACCAATGATTCGCAGCATGACCGCTTACGCCCGGCGAGAAATCAAGGGCGACTGGGGAAGCGCAGCCTGGGAACTGCGTTCTGTTAACCAGCGCTATCTGGAAACCTACATCCGTTTACCAGAACAATTCCGCAGTCTGGAACCTGTTATTCGCGATCGTATCCGTGCACGATTAACCCGCGGAAAAATTGAATGCAACCTGCGTTTCGATCTGGACCCGCGGGCACAAAGTTCGCTGATTTTGAATGAACAGCTGGCAAAACAGCTGGTCAACGCCGCCAACTGGGTAAAAATGCAGAGCGATGAGGGAGAAATCAATCCGGTCGATATTCTGCGCTGGCCCGGCGTGATGGCCGCTGAAGAGCAGGACCTTGATGCAATCAGCGCCGAATTATTACAGGGATTGGATGGCGCGCTGGATGACTTCATCACCGCACGGGAAAGCGAAGGTAACGCGCTGAAAGCGCTGATTGAACAGCGTCTGGCTGGCGTCAGTGCCGAGGTTCTCAAAGTCCGCGCCCATATGCCGAACATTCTGCAATGGCAGCGTGAACGACTGCTGAGCAAACTGGAAGAGGCGCAGGTTCAGTTGGAAAATAACCGACTGGAACAGGAGCTGGTGATGATGGCGCAGCGCGTTGATGTCGCAGAAGAACTGGACAGGCTAGAAGCCCACGTGGCTGAAACCTACAAAATTCTGAAAAAAGAAGAAGCCGTAGGCCGCCGTCTGGATTTCATGATGCAGGAATTTAACCGCGAATCTAACACGCTGGCCTCAAAATCCATTAATTCCGACGTCACAACTTCCGCGATTGAATTGAAAGTGCTGATTGAGCAGATGCGGGAACAGATTCAAAATATTGAGTAAATTCTCACCGTCAATAAAACCCGCTCTAACAGCCCGATTATACGGGCTGTTTCTTTCTCATAATGTCTCATCATTGATCTCCTTTGCGCAGCGCCGGCATTTCTCAATCCCCCTTAGATGCCAGTAGATCATTTCCACCCTTTGTCTTATTCTCATACATCGTCATATATTCAATAGGGGCGGGTTCATTGGTAGTTAACAAGTCCTGGGTTTGATGTCCCCCCTCGCCCAAACGGAACCAAAATGAGTAAACCGACGATAGTCTTTATCGCTGTGGCCGTACATAATCGGTGGTTCAGGTAGTCAAAAAAGTTCAGGAAAGGGAAGTATTTTGAGGCTTGTCGTTATATTTATTGTTATTGCCGTCCTGCTGCTCAGTGTATTTATGTATATGAGCAATACCGCGCCGTTACCGTGGTGAAGAGATGTCTGCAAGTATACGTAAGGAAATATTCGAATGAGATTTGAAATGAAGTTCGCTACGGCATTCCTGGCGCTCATGGTTGTTGCTGGATGTAGCACTCAACATGGCGTTAGCGCCAAAAAATCAGTCGGCATGCCTAACCCTGCATCCGTTTATTGCCAAGAAAAAGGCGGCAGGCTGGAGATGGTTGGAATGAATAGCGGCACAGTCGGGTACTGCGTATTGCCAAACGGCGAGCGTATCGAAGAGTGGACGCTTTACCGCCGAGACCATAATCAATCATAGCCTGCGGTACGATACTTCTAAGTCAGCCACGACAATATGCCAAGATTTCATCAGATTGCCTGAACGGCGTTCGTATTGATGGCATTAGCTGGTCTTCAGAATCCAGCAACAACGCTCTGATGTATTGCCGTCATCAAAAGAAATTCCGAACACCCCCTCTTCAAGCAAGATTAAATGTTATTTTTCAGTGTATTTATCACTATGCCTGACCTGATAAGCGACGTTGTATGCGGTTATTGAGCGACTCAATAAGCAGGACTTCTAAAATGGCGTTCCTCTGTTTTTAAGGATTTACAGATCTGTCCATACATGTTGGGATATCGATAACGGATTTTGATCAGGGGAATGAAATGGGCTTAGTGTTGAAAGCGGTGATCGGTGCGGTTGTTGTTTTGCTCATCGGGTACTTATCAAAGACAAAAAATTATTACATTGCCGGACTGGTTCCACTCTTCCCGACATTTGCCCTTATTGCCCATTACATCGTTGCGACTGAGCGCAATGTCGCCGCGCTACGCACCACCATCTTATTCGGCATGTGGGCCATCATTCCTTATTTCGCCTATCTTGCGTCTCTCTGGTACTTAAGCGGCATAACGAAGTTATCCTATTCACTGTTCGGTGCTTTAGCCTGCTGGTGTATTACCGCGATAGCTTTGATTGTTATCTGGGGCCGCTGGCACTAGGCGGGGAGACACCGCAAAGGCCATACCCGCTGTTTTACCTCAACAAGGGATACGGCCTTACCGTACTGATTAATCTGACTTAGTAATAACCCAGTAATTTCCACCAAACCAGACCGACGGCGAAAATCAGGATGACGTTGAAGGTGACAATTAAAAAATTAATTTTATAAAAGCGTATACGTTCAAAATATCCCTGAGCAAAATAAATCGGCCCGGGTCCTCCGCCATATTCTGTATTGCCCCACATCAGGTTACTAAAAATACCAAAGCAGATGGCAACCATCATCGGCGGTGCGCCTGCGGCGATTGCCGTCGCGGCAAAGGGGACATACAGCGCCGCGACATGCCCGGAGGCGGTGGCAAAGAGATAATGCACGTAAATATACAGAACACCCAATAAAACAAATGTTTGTATCGCGCCAAAGCCGTGAATGGAACTGCCTAATATCGCGGCCATCCATTTAATGAATCCCAAATCGGATAGTCCACTGGCGAGGCTGATAATTACGCTAAACCAGATGACGGTATCCCAGGCCGCATAATCTTTTAGCAAATCTTTCCAGTCAACGGCGCGAACAGCGAACAGATACGCGGCCAATCCAAGCCCTACCGACGTGGCAGATAAACCGGTTATCAGGCTGGTTCCCCATCCGATCAGCGCGAGAATAAAGCCAAATGCGACCTTTTTCTCCACCAGCGTCATAGGGCCTAATTCTTCCAGCGAACGACGACCCATCTCTTTCGCTTCGGGCGTGCGTTTTAGCTCCGGATTGAGAACTTTGTACACCAGCAGCGGCATCAGACAAAAGCAAACCATGGCAGGAACAACCGCAGCGATAAACCAACCCCCCCAGGTAATTTCTATACCCAAAGAGCCTTTCGCCAGACTGCTGACCAGCGGGTTTGCCGCCATCCCCGTGAGGAAGATAGCACCAGTAATCGGCGTAAACTGAAAGCAGACCATGGTGAGAAAATCACCGATCCTCTTCCCGGTTTCGCCGGGGGCTGATCCCAATACGCCGTTAATCGAACGTGCAATCGGGAAAATGATCCCGCCGGAACGCGCGGTTACCGAAGGCATGGCGGGCGCCATGATCAAATCGGATATCCCTAATGAATAGGCGATACCGAGACTGCTTCCGCCGAATAATGAAAGCATTTTATACGCTATCCGTTTTCCCAGTCCTGATGTCACAAAACCAAGAGAAAGAATGTAGGCGCAAAATATTAACCATACGGTTCCACTGGAAAAACCGGATAAGGCTTTTGCTTCCGTTAACGTATTAGTAAAAATGGTCACACAAAGCGCAATTAACATAACCGCGCCAGAGGGTAATGGCTGTGTCAAAATTGCAGCGATAGTCGCGGCAAAAATAGCAAACATGTGCCATGCCTGAGGCGTAAGACCTTCCGGGATAGGACACAGCCAGATTATTCCGCCGATGGCGACAGGAATAATCGCGGCAATGATCTTTTTCCCCGTAAATGATCCAGATGACATCATCATCTCCTCAATCGCTAGGTAGTTTGATTGTCGTGAATTAATTCCGACCGGCTGAACTTTTTAAGACCTGATCAACCATGGCTGGCGCCATGCCAAGGTAATTCGCGGGATTCGTCAGTTGCTCAATTAATTCAGCGTCAAGACGGCTGGAAACGCCGGGCATGGCATTCAGCACATCGGCAAGGCGACCGCCTTTCTCATTCACAATGCGGCAGGCGTCATACACGATATCGTGCGCATCCTGACGGCCGATATAAGGCGCCAGCCCCATCATCACGGCTTCCGCGACAATCAGCCCTTTGGTCATATCAAGATTTCTGGCCATGGCGTCTTCATCCACGATCAGTCCGCTCAACATAAACTTGGCTTGATGCAGCGCGCCTGCCGTCAGCACGAAGCTTTCAGGAATCGCGATCCATTCGGCGTGCCAGGGGCCGGTCGCGCGTTCCAAATCCTGAACCATGGCGTCCAGCATTAAGCCCGCCTGTTGGCGTACGCCTTTGGCGCAGGCCAGCATCAATTCGCTGGAGATAGGATTGCGTTTTTGCGGCATGGTGCTGCTGGCTCCACGGCCCTTTACGAAGGGTTCGTACAGTTCCCCAAATTCGTTGGAGGCCATCAGCATGACGTCATACGCAATTTTGCCCAGTGAACCGGTGATTAATGCCAATAAATTGACCGCTTCAGCAAATCCATCGCGTGCGACGTGCCAGGTTGAAACCGGAACCCCCAGGCCAAGCTCTTCCATCATGGCTCGTTGTACTTCCAGCCCCTTATCGCCCAGAGACGCGAGCGTGCCCGCGGCTCCCGCGAATTCGCCGACCAGAATACGCGGGCTGGCTTGCTGAAGACGTTCCTCATGACGATCAAAAATATCGAGCCAGATGGCGACCTTGTAGCCAAACGTTACGGGCAAGGCTTGCTGCAAGTGGGTACGGCCGGCCATCGGCGTATTGCGGTAACACAGCGCCAGATCGGCCAGCGTGCCGCGCAGCGTTTTAATATCCGTCTTGATGAGTTCAAAAGCGTCCCGGATTTGCAGCACTACGGCGGTATCCATAATATCCTGGGTGGTCGCGCCCCAATGGACATAGCCACCTGATTCGCCAGCCTGCCTGGAGATTTGATGTACCAGCGGAAGGATGGGATAACCGACTATTTCTGTTTCATGGCGAAGCAGCTCAAAATCAAGCGTGTCGGCATCGCATTTAGCCGCAATTTCCTGCGCAGCGGCTTCAGGGATAACACCGCAGCGAGCCTGGGCTTTAGCCAGCGCGATTTCCACTTCCACGTATTTGCGGATCAGCTCGCGATCGTCAAAAACAGCGCGCATTTCCGGGGTGCCGAAAGCATCACGAAATAAAATTGAATCAAGTACATTCGAGGCCATAAAAGAATCCTTGATAAATCATAAGGGTGATAAAATACGGCATGCCTTACTCCGGAACGCGGCTACAATCAGTTGAATGCCGCATGACGATAAGACATGCGCAGCCAGATTAAATGACCGTACAACTGTAAATGTACGTACATTTAATATGTACAGACAAAATAGAATGTACGGACATTTAAAGGGAAGTATTTTTGCATCCCTTTGTGATGTGGATCATTAATATTTATTGAAGCCGTTACCTATGAAAGAGTCTTTGTATAAGCGTATTTCGCGTGAACTGATTCAAAACATCGCATCCGGCCGGTTCCCGGCAGGCACGCTCCTGCCGTCCGAATTGGAATTGTGCGAGCAGTATCAGGTTAGCCGCCACACGGTACGCGAGGCATTGCGTGATTTAACCGAGCAGGGCTTAATTTTGCGACGTAAGGGCATCGGCACCATGGTGGCCGACAGAACCGCGGATAAGGGGCTTAATCACCCGCTGGCGTGTCTTGAAGATTTATTTTTCCTGGCGAAAAACAATCTGCGGGTGGTTAAAAAGATCGATGAAATCGTCGCGGATTATGAACTTTCCCAGGTTATCGGCTGTGAGCCCGGCTCGCGCTGGCTGCATATCGCCAGCATCCGTGAAGACAGCAAGAAAAAAGATGAACCGATATGCTGGACTGACAGCTATGCCAGCCCGACATACGCCAAAATACGTCAGTTGGTGCGCAGCGATCCGTTTGCATTAATCAGTGATTTAATCGAAGAACACTATGGCGTGCAAAGTAAGGAAGTCAGGCAGACCATTTCCGCCGTCAACATTTCCGCCAGGATAGCCAAAGCACTGGGTGTTGAAAACGGATCGCCCGCCTTAAGAATCGTGCGCCGCTATATCGATCGCAACGGTGAGACGTTTGAAACCACGGTATCGATCCATCCCGCTGACCGATATACCTGTTCTATTGTGCTAAAACGTCACAATAGCAATTAACACAAGCCGACCGCTTTCACCAACGCACCCGTTTATCGCGGGCGCGATCGTCAGCATGGTGGCGGTAAATAATCCCCGAGCGGCTTTCAACATATCCTGCGGGCTTGTTTAGCCGAACATCCAATTCCGCTGAGGTAACACGTCGATCGGGCAATGCAATACCCGTCGAAATAATCTTAAGTGGCACCAATCCCTGAGGTAACGTTGTATCTGACATATCCAACCTATGTCCTTTCCAGAATCACATTCTTTTTTTATCTGGCACTTAACCGAGAGACGCCTGTGCCCGTTGATTAGAATAACGTAATGATGCGTAATGTGAATGGTGAACTCAACCACACGCGGCGTTATGGGAATAACGGTGACGCAAAAAAGGCACGCCCATGTCGTGCCTTTCGTTTTTACAGCCGGAATCGAAAATTATTTTTCCGTTTTATCCTGCAACTGACCAACCTGCGGCAGACCCGCACTGGCAGACGCAGACAGCAAACCGGTTTCAACATAGTTGAACAGTTTTTCACGCGTATCGGTGATATCCAGATTACGCATGGTCAGCTGACCGATACGGTCATCCGGCGAGAACACCGAGTCACCTTTTTCCATCGTCAGACGTTCCGGCTTGTAGGTCAGATTGTCGGAAACGGTATTCATGATGGAGTAGTCATTGCCGCGACGCAATTCCAGCGTCACTTCACCCGTGATGGCGCTGGCAATCCAACGCTGAGAGGCATCACGCAACATCAGCGCCTGCGAATCAAACCAACGTCCCTGATACAGGAAGCGGCCCAACTGACGCCCGTGCGCGTGATACTGTTCAATGGTATCTTCGTTATGGATACCGGTTACCAGACGCTCGTAAGCAATGTGCAGTAACGCCATTCCCGGCGCTTCATAGATGCCGCGGCTTTTCGCTTCAATAATACGGTTTTCAATCTGGTCGCTCATGCCCAGACCGTGGCGTCCGCCAATACGGTTTGCTTCCAGCATCAGTTCGACGTCGTCGGCAAAGGTTTTGCCGTTCAAGGCGACCGGGTGACCGCGTTCGAAACGGATGGTGACTTCTTCCGCGGCGATTTTGACGTTTTCATCCCAGAATTTAACGCCCATGATCGGGTTAACGATTTTGACGCTGGAGTTCAGATATTCCAGATCCTTGGCCTCATGCGTCGCGCCCAGAATATTGGAATCGGTGGAATAGGCTTTTTCCGCAGACATTTTGTAACCGAAACCGGCCTGCGCCATGAACTCGGACATTTCCTGACGGCCGCCCAACTCATCAATGAAGTCGGTATCCAGCCACGGTTTGTAGATTTTCAGTTCGGCATTGGTCAGCAAACCGTAACGATAGAAACGCTCGATATCGTTACCTTTATAGGTACTGCCGTCACCCCAGATGTTAACGCCGTCTTCTTTCATTGCGGCAACCAGCATCGTACCGGTGACCGCACGGCCCAACGGAGTGGTATTAAAATAGGTCACGCCCGCCGTGGTGTTGTGAAATGCGCCGCACTGAATCGCGGCAATCCCTTCAGCAACCAGTTGCTTGCGGCAGTCGATCAAACGGGCGTTTTCAGCACCGTATTCCATAGCGCGGCGTGGGATCTCCTCGTAGTCATCCTCATCCGGCTGACCCAGATTTGCGGTATACGCATAAGGAACCGCGCCTTTCTGACGCATCCAAAGTAGCGCAGCGCTGGTATCCAGACCACCTGAAAACGCAATACCTATACGCTGACCAACTGGAAGATGCTTAAGAATCGTTGTCATAAATGTAATCCCTGCTCGAAAGATCGATGGTTAGAAGCTTAGCAGCCCACACCATTATGTTACGCAATACATTGATGAGAGGTGATACCTTTGCCGCATCGCAGAACAGGCAGGCCAAGACTATCGTCAAAATCAACACGCTCAAGAATGCATATTTATGCAAAATAAGTGAGTGATAATTTAAACATCTTTTTGCTGGGACAGGAAGAGTAGAGTGATACTTTATGCAAAAAAATTCGCGCTCAACAATGATGGGGAACCGGTCTCCAATTATAACACCGTACATGGCGACAGACTAAATCGAGCATTTTCTGCGCCGTACAGGTTAATGGACGAGAACGAGAATAAACCAGACTATAAACCGCATCAGGTAAAGCATCCTCAATGGGTATAACGCCTAATCGCTGATTAAAATCATCCAACGCCAACCGCGCCAGCGACAATACGGTCAGGTAGTCTTCACGCAACACCAGCTGTAAGCCGCAAATACTGGAATCCGAACGTACCGGCGCCTGGGAAACATCGGAAACGCCAAACAAAATCTGCTTTTCTATCTGCTGGTAATATCCCATATCCGTTTCCGGCATAAACCAGCGCCCCTTTTTCAACTGCGCCAGAGAACGGCTGTGGGCCAATGGGTGCCCAATACGCGCCGCCACGCCAAACGGCGCGACAAAAAGGGGTTCGATGACAAATTCGGCGACCGGCACCGTCGGCGCAATTGTTCCTACCGCAAAATCAAGCTGCCCCTCACGTAGCGCAGACAACAGGGTTGAAAGCTGGGCCTCTTTTATAACGACGCTGGCTTGAGGAAGATCTTTTTTAAAGTCATTGAGAACCGAGGATAGTATCGTCACAGCCAACAGCGATGAAATCCCAAACGCCACCCCGCCCTGAGAATGCTGATTAATCTGTTCAATTTCATCGGCCGCCCGTTCCAACTCTTCCAGGATCAAGCGCATCCGTATAGCGAAAGCACGGCCTGATTCCGTTAGCGTAATACCATTATTACTTCTTATCAGCAGGGTCGCGCCCAGCGTTTGTTCTAACTCCCGTAGCGCGCGGGTCAGTGCAGGCTGCGATTGATTCAGCGCTCGCGCTGCCGCACGGATACTGCCACATCGAATGATCTCATGAAAAATTCTGAGCTGTTGTAATTTGGGTAAATACTTCATCACGGCCTCTATCAACTTTTGGCATCGCCTACAACTTATTATCATCTCCACACGATCAAAGTGGTTATGTTACATAGTATCCATCCTGCTATTTTGTCCCGTTACGATGGAGCTTACTCCGTGCTACAGCTCATTTTAGGTATCCTGGTTTTGTTCGCGACGCTCTGGCTGCTGATAAAACGGCACGATACCCGTACCGTGCTCATCGGCTCCGGCCTGTTACTGTGCCTGGTGTCATTTTCACCCATGGATGCCTTTGCCGCATTCAGCAAGCGGATGACCACTGCGGGTTTGATTGAGGCTATCTGCGCCAGCATGGGGTTTGCATATGTAATGAAATATACCCGGTGTGATGCCAGTCTGGTGCAGATTTTAACGAAAGGACTCAGCCGGCTAGGGATCTTTCTGGTGCCAATGGCCGTCATGGTCACATTCGTCATCAGTATCGCCATCCCCTCGGCTGCCGGGGTTTCTGCCGCCGTGGGGGCAACGCTAATCCCCTTGCTGATTGCCGCCAAAGTGCATCCGACGATTGCCGGGGGAGCGGTTTTATCCGGCACGCTGGGTGCGGTGCTCAATCCCGGCGTGGCGCATAACGCCTTTATTGCCAATATCGCCAAAATGAATGTCATGGATCTGGTGTTCTACCACGCCCCCATCAGTATCGCCTGCGGGGTGATTTGCGCGGTCAGCCTGATGATCGTTGCGATGGTTCGCAAAGAGTTAAATTATCAGGCCGGACAGGATATATCGGCGACGGCGACCGTTGATACGGAAAACCCGCCCGATGAAAAACCTCATTATCTGCATGCGTTAGCTCCCTTTATTCCGGTGCTATTACTGGTTTTTTCCAATGCGGGATGGTTGGGTAAAACCGAAATGAACGTCCCTGCGGCAATGTTAATCGGCTCGATTTATGCCTTATTCATTACCCGCTCCAGCGCCAGTCAATTAACAAAAGAATTCTTCAACGGCATGGGTTCCGCCTATGCCAACATTCTCGGCATCATCATCGCCGCCGCGGTGTTTATTGAAGGTCTGCAAGCCTGCGGCATTATCAAAAGTTTTATCACGCTGTTAACTCAATATCCTGAGTTTGCCCGCTGGGGCGGCACCATTGGCCCGTTCATGATGGGATTGATCACCGGCACCGGGGATGCCACCGCCTTCGCATTTAATGAAGCGGTCACCCCACATGCCGGTTCTTTCGGGTATGAAATTCCCAATCTGGGCGTCGGCGTCATGCTGGCGGCCTGTCTTGGCCGCAATATGTCTCCGCTGGCCGGCGCGGCGATCGTCTGTGCGGGTTTGGCCGGGGTGAATCCGGTCGACATGATAAAAAGAACCGCCCCGGGGATGATCGTCGCGGTCATCGTCGTGGCGCTTTTCTTCCTGTAATTAAGGTGCAAAAAATGAAAGACATCACGTTACAACAGTTAATCGACTGGCGTAGAGAATTTCACCAATTCCCCGAAGAAGGCTGGTCGGAGTTTGTGACTACAGCAAAAATCATTACCCGTCTGCGCGCGATGGGCTATCGCGTGCAAGCGGGTAAAAAAAATATCAATGAACAATTCATCCGGGGCAGAAACGATAACGTGGTGGAAAAGGGCCTCGCCGCCGCGTATGCCCAGAATATTGACCCTACGCTGCTGGCGGAAATGGACGGACTGACAGGCTGCGTGGCGCTGCTGGACAGCGGTCGTCCCGGTCCGACCATCGCCTTGCGCTTCGACATTGACTGCGTATTGGTGCAGGAAACCGCGTCTCCCGACCATATCCCCAATCAGGCGCAATTTGCCTCCGTTAATCCGGGAAAAATGCATGCCTGTGGTCATGATGGACATACCGCCATCGGCTTAGGTATCGCACAGTGGTTGATGCAGCAGCGCAACACGCTGAACGGACGCTTCAAACTGATTTTTCAACCCGCGGAAGAAGGGGTTCGGGGGGCCAGGCCCATTGCTGAAAGCGGCATTTTAGACGATGTGGATTATTTTTTGGCCCTACATCTGGGAACCGTGGCCAAAAGCAATGAAGTTTTGGTCGATCCGCAGGGTTTTCTTTGTACGACCAAGCTGGATTTTCGTTTCTATGGCGTACCGGCTCATGCCGGCGCTGATCCGCAAAAAGGGCATAACGCCTTGGCAGGCGGCTGCCATTGCACCATTCAGTTGTTGGGTATCGCCCGACATGGCGATGGCATGTCGCAGATAAACGTTGGCGTAATCCGCGCTGGCGAAGGCCGCAACGTGATCCCCGCGAAAGCTGAACTACAGATAGAAGTAAGGGGCGCGACCAAAGAGATCAACGACTATATGACCGATCGCGCAATGCGTATCGCCCAGGGCGCGGCGCACAGTTTTGACTTGAGACTGGAAACAGAAATTACAGGCGAAGCCGTCGACCTGCGTAACGATCCAGAAATGATTGAGGTGTTGAAACAGGCCATTGCCGAGCACCCTTCGTTGAAGGTGGTATCACACCACTTTGGCGGCAGTGAAGACGCCACTATCCTCGCCAGACGAGTACAAGACAAAGGTGGTAAGGCGCTCTATTTTATTCTGGGATCGGATCTTACCGCGGGACACCATCAATCCAACTTTGATTTCGACGAGCAATCACTCCTAACGGGTGTCGAGCTGTTTGCCGGGTGCATCCAACGGTTATGCAAAATGTAGAGTCGCTTCTTATTCTTATGCAACAGGCTTGGATATGTTGCATAAGATAGCGATCAAACCAGCTAAGTAATTTTCAGCCAATTTGACGAGTATAGCGCGATTTCTTATGCAAGCTAAGCAGCAAAAACGGTTTACGCGACATCGCCGACAATAATAAAACATCGTTTCAGTTTCATTGTTAATCTTTGCTATCCTCCCGCTGTTAATGGTTTCCTTTGCATGTTGCTGGAGAGGTTATGTCTAAGAAAGTCGCCATTCTGCTGGCACCTGGTTTTGAAGAAGCAGAAGCGATTATGGTGATCGATGTACTGCACCGCATGAAAGTGGAAGTCACCATGCTGTCTTGTCACGACAGGCTGGAACTGCGCAGCTATCACAATATTCGTATGTTTGCCGATGCCTTACTGGAAAGAAATCAGGATGTCTTGTTCGATGCCGTGATCCTCCCCGGAGGCCCACAGGGAACGGTAAACCTGGCAGCAAACCCCGCGGTGGTTGATTTCATCCGTCGTCATGATGAAGCGGGCAAACTGATTTGCCCGCTGTGTTCCGCCGCTGCTCGCGTACTGGGTGGCAATAAACTGCTTAAAGGCCGTCGCTATGTTTGCTCAGGCAAGCTATGGCAGGATGTCACCGACGGCGTCTACGTGAATGAAAAGGTTGTCGAAGATGGCAACCTGATCAGCGGCAAAGGTCTGGGCGTGACGTTCGATTTCGCCTTCACTATCGCCACACGTCTGACAGGCGACAAGGAAAACGCCAACTTCCAGGTTGAGCATATCGATTACGATTACTGGCGCACCCCGGCCTGAATATTATCTCTGGCGCGGGTCTATCCGCGCCATGTTCCCGCAAACGTCCTAATCGTTCTGATAACCAGCCTCACCATAACGCTCACGATACTCTTTCGGCGTGATGTCATACCCTTTCTTGAACACCGCATAAAAGTAAGGCAGCGACGGGTAACCGCACATCAGCGAAATTTCACTAATCGAAAGCGATGTCGAAATCAGTAAATTCCGCGCGCGATCCAGCTTTTCCGCATGAATCACCCCATGAATCGTCTGGCCGATCTCATCCTTGAAGCGTTTTTCCAGATTAGAGCGGGAAATCCCCACCGCATCCAGCACCTGCTCGACTTTAATTCCTTTACAGGCGTGATAACGAATAAAGTGCATTGCCTGAATCACCGCCGGATCGTGCACCGAACGGTAATCTGTCGAACGGCGCTCAACCACCCGGACCGGGGGCACCAAAATACGTTGCAGCGGCAGCTCACGGTCATTCAACAGCAGCTGATGCAGCAATTTCGCCGCACGATAACCCATCTGACGGGTTCCCTGCACCACCGACGACAGCGCCACCCGGGAAAGATAGCGAATCAGTTCTTCATTATCGATGCCTATCACACACAGCTTTTCCGGCACCGCAATATTCAGATGCTCACACACCTGCAACAGGTGACGCGCCCGGGAATCGGTTACGGCAATAATGCCCGTCTGTGGCGGCAACGCCTGCACCCAATCAGCCAGCCGGTTCTGCGCGTACTGCCAGTTATCCGGCGAGGTTTCCATTCCCTGATAAACCACCCCGCGATATTGCCCGGCCGCAACCAACTGCCGGAACGCATACTCGCGCTCCTGCGCCCAGCCTTTACCGACCGACGCTGGCAACCCGTAGAAAGCAAAGCGATTTAATCCCTTTTCCTTGAGGTGCATAAACGCACTTTCCACCAGCGCATGGTTATCCGTGGCAATATAATGGACAGGCGGATAATCCTCCGGATTATGGTAAGACCCTCCGACGCCCACCAGCGGTACATGGACATTCTGCAACAACCGCATGATTTCACGGTCGTCAAAATCAGCAATCACGCCATCGCCCAGCCAGTCTTTAATGTTATCGATACGGCAACGAAAATCCTCTTCGATGAAAATGTCCCAGTCACATTGAGAAGCCTGCAAATACTCACCGACGCCCTCAACAACCTGACGGTCATACACCTTGTTTGCATTAAACAACAGGGTAATGCGATAACGTTTTTCAAACATGGCAGTGAACGTTCATTGGTGGCGATGTCCCTTTAGTGACAAACCCTCTAATCACACAACCTTCGATAGCCTATTCACCTGAATAGCACAGCTCTCCCGGAGGGTGAAAATAATTTCCTTATTATTGCGACCTGCCACGTATTTCCCGTTGGTCACCGCCACAGTATGACGGACGCTCACACCCGGCGTTTTGTTGCGGTATCCATCCACACGGCGAGCAGCAAAATGCCGCCTTTTACGATGTATTGCCAGAATGTCGGCACATCCAGCATGCTCATGCCGTTATCCAGCGACGCCATGATAAACGCCCCCATGACCGCGCCGGCCACGCTACCAATCCCGCCCGCCAGACTGGTCCCGCCGATTACGCAGGCCGCTATCGCATCCAGTTCGGCAATATTGCCAGCAGAGGGGGACCCGGCACCCAATCGTGAGCTGAGGATCAACCCGGCGACCGCGACCATCAGCCCATTAATGGCAAACACCGCCAGCTTGGTGCGCTCTACGTTTACGCCGGACAAACGCGCGGCTTCAATATTACCGCCCACCGCATAAATACGGCGGCCGAATGCGGTACGGGTAGCCAGAAAAATTCCCCCCAGCATCAGGAGCGTTAAGACCAGCACCGGCGTTGGCACCCCACGATAATCGTTCAACAAATAAATCGCGCCCAGCACCAGCAGGGCAGTAACCGTCTGCCGCCCCACATCCCCGGCAGGCGGCATGACAGGCAATCCCAGCCGTGCCCGACTGCTGCGTCTACGCCACTGCCAGGCAATAAACACCATCAATCCCAACGCGCCAAACGTAAAGCCGACGCCTGAAGGCAGGTAGCTTTGACCAATCTGCGACATCGCTTCGCTGGTGGGTGAAACCGTGGTGCCGTTGGTAATACCGATAAGAATGCCGCGAAAAGCCAACATGCCCGCCAGCGTCACAATAAACGAAGGCACCTTACGATACGCCACCCACCAGCCGTTCCATGCGCCCAGAAGCAGACCGAGCGCCAACGTCACTACAACGGTCAACGGCAACGGCCAGCCAAACCAGACATCAAAAATCGCCGCCGCGCCGCCGAGTAACCCCATCATTGATCCAACCGACAGATCGATTTCCGCCGAAATAATGACAAATACCATCCCCACCGCCAGAATGCCGGTAATCGCGGTCTGGCGCAGCAGGTTGGAAATATTGCGCGCACTGAGGTAGGAGCCGTCGGTCATATAGGTGAAAAAGAGCATAATCGCGATAATAGCCGCAATCATCACGTAGACCTGAAGATTGATACTTTTCAACCGGTGCAATAGGGATTTCGGCTCAGCGACGGCGTTTCGTTGTTCAGACAGCGATGTTTTCAACACGATGTTCACTCCTCAGTGCAGCTTCCATGACCTGTTCCTGCGTTAAATCACGATTCACCAAATCCGCTTTGATACATCCCTGATGCATCACCAGCACACGATCGCTTAATCCCAGGACTTCAGGCAGTTCAGAAGAAATGACGATGACGGCTATTTTCTGTTTCACCAGCGCGTTGATGAGTTTATAGATCTCGTATTTGGCGCCGATATCGATACCGCGAGTAGGCTCATCCAGAATCAGGATGCGCGGATTCAGTAACAGACATTTCGCCAACACCGCTTTTTGCTGATTCCCCCCACTCAACCTGGCAATGGCCAATTCAGGACTTGGCGTTTTCACTTTCAGATCCGCCAGCGACTGCCGGATGACATCCTGTTCGCTCGCCTCATTCAGTACCGAACAGGCTCCAGCGAAACGATCGAGGGCGGCCAACGTAATGTTGTGCGCTACGCTCATGATCGGCACGATACCGTCCTTTTTACGGTCCTCCGGCACCATGGCAATCCCCTGCCTCATCGCCTGCTGACAGGTATTGATCGTTACGCGCTTGCCACCCAGAAACAGTTCGCCCTCCCAACGGCCGGGATAAGCGCCGAACAGACACTGCACGGTTTCAGTACGGCCCGAGCCAACCAGCCCGGCAATGCCTAGAATTTCTCCCTGATGCAGAGAAAAAGACACGTCGTCCACCCGGCGAATATGACGGTTGACCGGGTGCCAGGCCGTCAGGTGCTCAACACGCAGCACCTCTTCGCCGATGGCATGGGGTTCGTTGGGATACAACTCCGTCAGTTCGCGCCCGACCATCATCGCAATGATCTGATCCTCGCTCAGCGTTGACGCCGACTGCGTACCAATGTGTTTGCCATCGCGAATGACGCAAATCACATCGGAAATCGCTTTGACTTCATTGAGTTTGTGAGAAATGTAAATACAGGCGATACCGTGATCGCGCAGATCCTGAATGATGTCGAGCAGAATGGCCGTTTCCCGCTCCGTCAGCGAAGCGGTCGGTTCATCGAGCACCAGCAAACGCACCTGTTTGTTCAGCGCCTTCGCGATTTCCACCAGTTGCTGTTGCCCGAGCCCCAAATCGCCAACTTTGGTATTCGGATCGATGGACAGTTTTACCTGTTCCAGCAGACGCTGGCAGCGCAAATACATGTTGTCATAATCCATGACCCCGAAGCGTGACCACTCATTGCCCAGAAAGATGTTTTCCAGCACGGTCATTTCTTTCACCAGCGCCAGTTCCTGATGAATAATGGCGATGCCCTTCTGCTCCGTATCGCGGATATGGCCTGCCCGTAGCTCATCGCCGGCAAAAAGTATCTGCCCGCTATAACTGCCATAAGGGTAAATGGCGCATAGCACCTTCATCAGGGTGGATTTCCCGGAACCATTTTCACCGCACAGCGATAACACCTGTCCGGCCTCCAGCGTAAGGCTGACATTGTCCACCGCTTTCACGGCCCCAAACGCCTTAGTGATGTTTTTCATTTCCAACAGACACGGCATCATAACCCCCCGTGATTCACCATTCTCAGACTGAGAAGCCGCGGGACATCGCCACACACCATGACGTTGTATCGTGGTGCGTGGATAATACGGTTAGTACACATCCGCTTTTTTGTGGAAGTCATCGGCAATGACCGTGCTATCGATGTTGTCTTTATCCACCGGAATGGGCGTCAATAAAAAGGCCGGGATATCTTTCAGCCCATTGTTTAATGTGGCGTTGGACTCCGGCGCCTGGCCTGAACCGAGGGTAACGGCAATATCGGCGGCATCCCTGGCCAGTTTGCTAATCGGTTTATACACCGTCATGGTTTGCGTTCCGGCGACAATACGTTTTATCGCCGCCAAGTCCGCATCCTGCCCGGAAATAGCCACCTTGCCGGATAAGCCCTGCGCGGCGAGAGCCTGAATAGCGCCCCCCGCCGTCGCATCGTTTGAGGCGACCACCGCGTTAATGTTGTTATTGTTTGCCGTCAGCGCATTTTCCATAATTTTCAACGCATTTTCCGCCAACCAGGCATCAACCCACTGGTCGCCGACAATTTTAATTTTTCCATTATCGATCAACGGTTTTAATACTTTCATTTGTCCCTGACGGAACAGCTTGGCATTATTATCCACTGGCGAACCGCCCATCAGGAAATAATTCCCTTCAGGGATCTTGTCAATCAAATATTTCGCCTGTAATTCACCGACTTTCTCATTATCAAACGAAATATAAAAATCCACATCCGCATTGTTAATCATGCGATCGTACGCCAGAACTTTTATTCCTTCACGTTTCGCTTCCGCAATAACATTACTTAATACCTGCCCGTTGTAAGGAATAATAACCAGCACATCCACACCGCGGTTAATCATATTTTCTATTTGCGAAATCTGTGTTTCTTCATTGCCATTTGCCGATTGCACAAAAACGCTCGCCCCTTTGGACTTGGCCCGTTCAACAAAGATATCGCGATCTTTTTGCCAGCGTTCAAGGCGTAAATCATCGATAGCCATCCCTATTTTTACTTCTTTGGCAAAACCGGGTTGACTGACAAGAGCGAGTACGGCACAGGCTGACAGTAAGAAGTGTTTAACTTTCATCGTAGAGTACCTTTTTTATTTAAAATGCAGGGCATGAAACTCCAATAGCCCGCAAAGTATTGTCGCTAAACACTTCCCCAGCAATTGCAGATTTTTATCCTCCAATTATGTTTTTTGGTTTAATTTCTTTTTTTTGATAGCGGTCATGTTTTATTGCCGATTGATGTTTTTCTATTTTCAACGTTTGCGAAGTACATTCAGAATTAACCGCATCTTTTTTTGCGACTCAGCGCACATTTAATAATTCTCTGAATTTCAGTGTGAAATAACGTAATTGAGTAAACCCCGATCAAATCCGAAGATTAATTCCAATTCCCTTCTCTTCCGTCAGGGTGGTTTCTAAGGAGTCAATGATGCAATCCTATTTTGAACAGATTGAAAAAGTGCGTTATGAAGGCAGCGCAAGCGAAAATCCCTTCGCGTTCCGCCACTACAATCCTGACCAGGAAATCCTGGGTAAACGTATGGCGGATCATTTACGTTTCGCGGTGGCTTACTGGCATACATTCTGCTGGAACGGCTCGGATATGTTCGGCGTCGGCGCGTTTGAACGTCCGTGGCAACAGGCGGGGAACGCGCTGGAGCTGGCAAAACTCAAAGCCGATATCGCATTTGAATTCCTCCAAAAACTGAATGTGCCTTATTACTGTTTTCACGATGTCGATATCGCGCCCGAAGGCAATTCTTTGCAGGAATACCGGCGTAATTTCGCCGTTATCACCGATTTACTGGCTGAAAAACAGCAAAACAGCGGCGTTAAACTGCTGTGGGGAACCGCGAACTGCTTCACGAACCCCCGCTATGGCGCCGGGGCCGCCACCAATCCCGATCCCGACGTCTTCGCCTGGGCGGCAACACAGGTTTTCAGCGCCATGAACGCCACTAAACAACTGGGAGGAGAAAACTATGTACTGTGGGGCGGCCGCGAAGGCTATGAAACCCTGCTGAATACCGACCTGCGTCAGGAACGTGAGCAGATTGGCCGTTTCATGCAGATGGTCGTCGAGCATAAGCATAAAATCGGTTTTCAGGGCACGTTGCTGATCGAACCCAAACCGCAAGAACCCACCAAGCATCAGTATGACTATGACGTCGCGACAGTTTATGGTTTTCTGAAGCAGTTCGGTCTGGAAAAAGAAATCAAGCTCAACATTGAAGCCAACCATGCCACGCTGGCCGGTCATTCGTTCCACCATGAAATCGCCACGGCCATCGCGCTGGGTATTTTCGGCTCCGTTGACGCCAACCGGGGCGACCCGCAGCTAGGTTGGGATACCGATCAGTTCCCCAATAGCGTGGAAGAAAACGCGCTGGTTATGTATGAGATCCTCAAAGCGGGTGGTTTCACCACCGGCGGTTTGAATTTTGATGCCAAAGTCCGTCGTCAAAGCACCGATCGCTATGACCTCTTCCATGGGCATATCGGCGCAATGGATACCATGGCGCTGGCGCTCAAGGTCGCGGCGCGCATGATTGAAGACGACACGCTGAATCAACTGGTTGCCAAACGCTATGCAGGCTGGAACGGCGAACTGGGTCAACAGATTCTGCAAGGTAAAGCATCGCTGGAATCACTGGCGCACTATGCGGAAAGCCATCAGTTGGCGCCACAACATCAGAGCGGCCATCAGGAACTGCTGGAAAATATCGTCAACCGTCATCTGTTTGGGTAATCATTGGCGGGCGTTCATCTCCATCGTCCCTGCGGCAACAGGCAGGGATCGGCTTCCGATGGCCGCCCGCTGCGCGGGAAATTCCGGCCTTGCGCAGCAGACGCGAAGCGCGATACTCATCCTGTTTAATCTTGTCGCTGAATACACCAAGAGGCTTCTATGTACATCGGTATCGACCTTGGCACCTCGGGTGTCAAAACGATTCTACTGAATGAAACCGGGCAGGTTGTTGCCAGCCACAGCGCCCCCTTGACCGTTTCCCGCCCGCATCTTTTATGGTCTGAACAGTCACCCGAGTCATGGTGGCAAGCCACCGAAAGTACATTGGACGCACTTGCAGCACAGCACGATCTTCACGCCGTCAAAGCGCTGGGTCTGACCGGGCAAATGCATGGCGCGACTCTGCTGGATGCTCATCAGCGCGTGTTGCGTCCAGCCATTCTCTGGAATGACGGACGTAGCGCGGCCCAATGCCAGGCGCTGGAACAACGGGTGCCCACCGCACGGCAGATCACCGGCAACCTGATGATGCCAGGCTTCACCGCACCCAAGCTGAAGTGGGTACAGGAGAATGAGGCCGATATTTTTCGCCGGATTGATAAGGTCTTGTTGCCAAAAGACTATCTACGCTGGCGCCTGACAGGCGAGTTTGCCAGCGATATGTCCGATGCAGCCGGTACGCTATGGCTGGATGTGGCAAAACGGGACTGGAGCGAAACCCTGCTGGATGCCTGTTCTCTGAATCGTCGGCATATGCCCGACCTGTTCGAAGGGAACCAGATAACCGGCTATCTGCGGCCAGAAATGGCCAAACGCTGGGGAATGTCGGCAGTCCCGGTTATTGCAGGCGGCGGCGATAACGCAGCAGGCGCAATCGGCGTCGGGCTCTATCAGGCAGGGCAGGCAATGCTATCTCTCGGCACATCCGGCGTTTACTTTGCCGTCAGCGATGGCTTTCTCAGTAATCCACAGCATGCCGTACACAGCTTCTGCCACGCCCTGCCTGACACCTGGCACTTGATGTCCGTCATGCTGAGCGCCGCCTCATGTCTTGATTGGGTCGCTCATCTGACCCATGCCGAAAGTGTCGCGTCGCTTTTGCAAGAAGTCGTACAAACCCCCAACGATGAAACGGTCACGCCGATATGGTTTTTGCCTTATCTTTCCGGCGAGCGGACGCCGCACAATAACCCCAATGCCAAAGGTGCGTTCTGGGGGCTGACCCATCAACATGGTCGGGCGGAGCTGGCGCGCGCGGTACTGGAAGGCGTCGGCTTTGCCCTTGCCGACGGTATGGACGCATTGCATATGACGGGGCTGAAACCCAGCAGCATCACGCTGATTGGCGGTGGCGCCCGCAGTCCCCACTGGCGACAGATGCTGGCCGATATCAGCGGACAGACGCTGGAATACCGCACCGGGGGAGATGTTGGTCCGGCGCTGGGGGCCGCACGTCTCGCGCAGATCGCCATCAATCCCGATGCATCATTATCCGAGCTGTTGCCACCGCTGCCCCTGGAGCAGGTACACCTGCCGGATGAACGGCGCCATGCGGCCTATGCGGAGCAACGACGTACATTCAAAGCGCTTTATCAGCAGCTTAGTCCACTCATGTAAGATTTGGCGCAAGATACGCAGCCTCAGGAAACCAGACGCCGCGTATCCAGCTTCTGTAACGCCATCGACAGTAACAGGCTGCCCAGCAACGCGATCGTAAAAATATAGAAAATATCCAACACAGGACGAGAGGAGAAATCCAGATCGTGCGAACGCATATAGTGAATAATCAGCGCGTGAAAGCCATAAATCGCCAATGAATGGCGCGATATAAAGGCGAATCCCGGCAACACCCGATGATTCAGATAATGTTTAACGATCACCAGCAGGCTGACCGCCGCCAGAAATACCAGCGGACCACAATAAATATAAAAAGTCTGGGTAAAATTATCGTTTCGCAACGTATGGTATTTAGTTCCCAACGCCACTATCACTATGCAGAAAATAAATAACGGTATTGCCGCAAGCGCCGCTTTCCGTGGCATATCCAGCAGGCCCAGCGCACGCCCGAGCATGGCATATAGCAAGTAATAAAAGGTATCGCCATAAATATAGAGATTGACTGGCAGTAACGTAAACCCGGCAAATTCAACACGCCCCGTGTTCGGATTGGCAATAACCGCCAGCAGAGCAATAAATATCAGCAAATACTTCCCGGAAACCGGTCCGATATTAATCAACGGAGAAAAAAGATAAATCACGACAATGGCATAGAAAAACCATAAGTGATAAAAAACCGGTTTCTGTAAAGCATGATGCAGTGAATTCAGGCCATTAATAGGCGTCAGCGTCGAAATATAAATCAATGCGACCGCGCTATAAAATAGAATACACAGACTTATTCTCAGGAAGTGTTTTTTCTGTGCGTTGCGTTCACCAAAAAACAAATAGCCGGAAATCATGAAAAACAGCGGCACACAAACACGGGAAGCCGAATTAAGGATATTCGCCACATCCCAATGCGCTTCACCCGGTGTTCCCCCTGCGGTAATCGGGTACGTTGTGCTGTGAATGAGAACGACCATCATACAGGCCACTGCCCGTAAATTATCAATCCAGCCGATCTTGTCGGTCATGCACAGCCTCTTAAAATATGATGCCTATTCAACAGAGTAGTGCTTGTTCCATGTTGACACAATCAACAATCGGGTTAATCCGAGAGAAGCTACTCCCCCAGACCGGGAGAGGTTGGGTGGGGGTTTACAAATATTAACCCCAACCCTCCCCTTCACAGAGGAGGGAGCAAGTCCGAACGGGGTAAGGAACGGATATCAGAACAAGCCCAAAGGTTTGTCGGAATAGCTTACCAGCAGGCATTTGGTCTGTTGATAATGTTCCAGCATCATTTTGTGGTTTTCACGTCCAATACCCGATTGTTTGTAGCCGCCAAACGCCGCGTGGGCCGGGTAAGCGTGATAACAGTTGGTCCAGACGCGTCCGGCCTGGATGCCACGCCCCATGCGATACGCAATATTACCGTTGCGGCTCCACACGCCCGCGCCTAATCCATATTCGGTGTCGTTGGCAATCTCCAACGCATCCTCCATCGTTTTAAAGGTCGTCACCGCCAGCACGGGTCCGAAGATTTCCTCCTGGAAAACGCGCATGCTGTTTTTACCAAACAGAATGGTGGGCTCCAGATAATAACCCTGAGCCAGATCCCCCGGCATCTCTTTACGGCGACCGCCCGTCAGAACGCGGGCCCCCTCTTTCTTGCCGATGTCGATATAGTTCAGAATGGTATCCAACTGACCGGAAGATACCTGCGCCCCCATCATGGTTTTGCTGTCCAGCGGATGACCGACGCGGATAGATTCGACGCGCTTGATCGCGCGCTCCATAAAGCGATCGTAAATCGATTCCTGCACCAGCGCCCGGCTCGGACAGGTACAGACTTCCCCCTGATTGAAGGCAAACAGCGTGAACCCTTCCAGCACTTTGTCAAAAAAGCTGTCCTCTTTATCCATCACATCAGCAAAGAAAATATTCGGCGATTTGCCTCCCAGTTCCAGCGTCACCGGCGTCACGTTCTGCGCGGCATAGCCCATGATTTGCTGGCCCACTTCTGTTGATCCGGTAAACGCCACTTTGGCGATACGCTTCGAGGTCGCCAGATATTCACCGATTTCACTACCTGAACCGTTAACGACGTTAATCACTCCCGGCGGCAGGATATCCTGAATCAGCTCCATCAGGATCAACACCGACATCGGCGTCAGCTTGGCCGGTTTCAGCACGATACAGTTTCCTGCGGCCAGCGCCGGCGCCATTTTCCAGCAGGCCATCAACAGCGGGAAATTCCAGGGAATGATCTGCCCCACCACACCGAGCGGCTCGTGGAAATGGTAGGCCACGGTATCGCCGTCAATTTCACTGATTGCGCCTTCCTGCGAACGGATGCAGGCGGCAAAATAACGAAAGTGGTCAATAGCCAGAGGGACATCCGCACCGCTGGTTTCACGAATGGGTTTGCCATTATCCCAGGATTCCACATTGGCCAGCAGGTCAAGGTTCTGCTCCATCCGGTCAGCAATGCGGTTGAGGATTAACGACCGCTCTTGCACAGACATTGCGCCCCATTCCACTTTAGCCTTATGGGCAGCATCCAGCGCATAGTCAACGTCACGAGAGGTCGAACTGGCCACTTCACATAAAGGCTGACCGGTGATGGGCGTCAGGTTAACAAAATACTGACCGCCGTCAGGGGGTACCCAGGCGCCGCCGATAAAGTTGTCATAGCGTTTTTTCAGATTGAGAGAACCATACTCGCCGGATGTCAATCGGCCTGTAGAGGTGTCTTGTGTCATTTCAGTCTCCTTTTCGCTGTCCAAATGCGCGGCCGTGCCGCAGTGAAAATAGAGGCAATATGAAGAAATTCGTTGAATAAAGCGTACACAGAGATTTACGTTTCCGACAGGCAGAAACCGAGGAGAATGATAACTCTTCGAGTTAACGCACAATTTATCATTTGTACCGCCATGAACATACATGACCTTGCGGAGGCGCTCACCGTTCAGGGAGAAAAGCTCGCATCCATCAGTCGGTGGTGAAATAATGCCCTCCATAGTTTATGGTTGCTAACTTACGGGTACGTCAGGTGAAAAACCTCCATCCATCAGCGGTTACCGTCCCTGTCGGTGTATCGCCGCGCACCGTGCGCCATCAAAGCTCACTGTCACTGACGCAGAGCGATTGGCTGGCAGAAGAAGTGCCGGTCGCGCTGGTTTACAACGGCATTTCACATGTTGTCATGATGGCGTCGCCGAAGGATTTGGAACAGTTCGCGCTGGGGTTCTCTCTGTCGGAAGGCATCATTGCGTCGCCACAAGATATCTATGGGATGGACGTTCTGCCGGTGTGCAACGGTATCGAAGTGCAAATCGAACTGTCGAGCCGTCGTTTTGCCGGATTGAAAGCACGCCGCCGGGCAATGGATGGACGCACAGGCTGCGGCGTCTGTGGCGTGGAGCAGCTGTCCGAAATTGGCAAACCCGTCGCACCGTTGCCGTTTACCCAAACGTTCTCGCTCAGTCACCTTGATACCGCGCTGGCACAGCTTAAAAACGTACAGCAGATAGGGCAGTTGACCGGCTGTACGCATGCCGCCGCCTGGATTACACCGGATGGCACGCTACAAGGGGGCTGTGAAGACGTTGGCCGTCATGTGGCGTTGGATAAACTGCTTGGCATGCGGGCAAAACAACCATGGCGGCAGGGAGCGGTGCTGGTTTCCAGCCGGGCGAGTTATGAAATGGTGCAGAAATCCGCCATGTGCGGAGTAGAGATCCTGTTTGCGGTGTCCGCCGCCACGTCACTGGCCGTTGAGGTTGCCGAACGCTGTAACCTGACGCTG
Organism: Brenneria roseae subsp. americana; assembly: GCF_003115815.1. Taxonomy (NCBI): domain Bacteria; kingdom Pseudomonadati; phylum Pseudomonadota; class Gammaproteobacteria; order Enterobacterales; family Pectobacteriaceae; genus Brenneria; species Brenneria roseae. Next base: position 101,584 of record NZ_QDKJ01000007.1, read on the forward strand.
GCAGGCTTCAGTCGACCGGGCCGTTCCACTATTTATACCCACCCTCAACGGTTGCGCGAATGACAGATAAAAAACGCACCTGCGACTTGAACGATGACGGGTATATACCCTAAATAATTCGAGTTGCAGGAAGGCGGCAAGGGAAGGACAAATTCGGCGGGAACGAATTTGAACAGCCAACGGCTGGCCTTCAGTGAGAGACAGGATGTCTCTCATTAATCCCGATGAGCTTATTCAGGTAAGTGATTCGGGTGACTGAGCGCAGCCAACGCACATGCAACTTGAAGTATGACGGGTATAGACCAATTTGTTTTTAACCCGAGAAATAATGACATAAGCGCCTGTTATACAGGGCTAAAACCGTCTCGCCTTTGACGCCGGAGCGAGAATAATCATTTTCAATATCATTTAATTAACTATAATGAACGTAATGCTTACGCGGTGCTAACAAAAAAGGGCGCCGTAATAGGTACGAGAATATGGCGTACTTAAATCGTGTTTTTCAGTACGACAACGCTTTTTCGGTACTACCACTTTCAGTACTACAACCATGGAGATGCTAAACATGAGTTATTCACTGCCATCCCTGCCTTATGCTTATGACGCGCTGGAACCCCATTTCGACAAGCAAACGATGGAAATCCATCACACCAAACACCACCAGACTTACGTCAATAATGCAAATGCAGCGCTGGAATCTCTGCCTGAGTTTGCCAGCCTGTCAGCTGAAGCGCTGATCGCTCAGTTGGACAAAGTGCCGGCAGAGAAAAAAACCGTTTTGCGTAACAACGCGGGCGGTCACGCAAACCACAGTCTGTTCTGGAAGGGCCTGAAGCTGGGTACGACACTGGCTGGCGACCTGAAAGCCGCAATCGAACGCGATTTTGGCAGCGTTGACGCTTTCAAAGAAAAATTTGAGCAAGCGGCGGCAACCCGTTTCGGTTCTGGCTGGGCCTGGCTGGTGCTGAAAGATGACGGCAAACTGGCGGTGGTTTCTACCGCAAACCAGGACAGCCCGCTGATGGGTGAAGCGATTTCTGGCGCGTCCGGCTACCCAATCGTTGGCCTGGACGTGTGGGAACACGCTTACTATCTGAAATACCAGAACCGCCGTCCGGATTACATCAAGGCATTCTGGAACGTGGTGAACTGGGACGAAGCGGCAAGCCGTTTTGCGCAAGCGAAAAAATAATCTTTTTCGCGACATCAAGGATTCTGTAAATTCGAGTTGCAGGAAGGCGGCAACCTGAAAGATAAAAGGAACATCCATTGATGACATAAACCGGGATAACTTACTGTTATTCCGGTTTTTTATTTACCGGCGTCACAAATCCTTTCTTATCTCCCACTTCTTTAACTATTTAATCGCCACGTATATATAAAGTTTTCATACAAGTTGCCGATAACTCATGTGCAATTCCATCGTGTGATTTTTGTGAAGATATCCTTCAGCAAACGACAATCTCACGGTGCCAATACCACTCGCAATGCAGGCGTCACCCGAGTAGGTAATTCAAATCATAAAAGATTGGAAGAAATGGAATGGCGATAAAATTCGAAAATATCAAAGTAGGTAAAAAACTAGGATTAGGTTTCTTTCTGATCTTAATAATGACGGCGATCATTGCCGGCGCGGGCGTCATACACATAGAGGAATTAAAGCAAAGTATTGATAAAACCAATTTAAGCAACAATATCCGTGAAGAAATCAATCAGGCCAAATATTACCGGGCGCTATATAGTGCCAGTTACCAGTCTGAAGATATGCAAAAAAATATCCTTCACATCAATAACATGAATCAGTTGGTGTCTGAGTCAAAGCAATGGGACTGGTGGGGAAATGACACCGCGATGCTTTCTCAAATTACCACCGCCGTTGCCGAATATCAGAAAATTCAGCAAAGCTACATTGCGGCCATCAATAAAAAAGATGATATCCGCAAAAGCTGGAACCTCTCGGAAGCAGGAAAATATTTACAACAACTCGATGATCAGTTAAAGGCTGATGAGTATAACTTTGCGCTTCAACTACAGTTTTCCGAACTCAACCAGAAATTGACCGCTATTCGCTACCATGTGCGTGGCATTCTTCTTTCCCGTGATAGAGAAGCGGAAAGCGATCTGAAGAACGCGATCGATGATGCACAAAAGACGCTGAGCGCTCTGTATCAAAACCTGCCAGCTGAGCAACAGGAAATTCTTAATCCGGTACTCAGCATCATGAACACTTATGAAGAACGGGCGTTGGCGTATATGCCTGCCTATGAGGAAGAAGTGGCGTTAGCCCGGCAGATGGGAACCATCGCCGACCAGATGAACGACGCGATCGAAACGTTGCTCGACAACCAGCTACAGTCCACTCAGCAGGATATTCGTTCTTCCGAAATTCAAATGGTCATCACCACGCTGATTACGCTGGTGCTTGGGCTGCTGATTTCCTGGTTTATTTCCCGCCAAATTACGACGCCGCTGCATCAAACGCTGGATATGGCCGAACGCATCGCCACCGGCGATCTCACTATGTCCATCAAGACCGCTCGCCGTGATGAACTGGGCCAGTTGATGAGCAGCATGGCGAAAATGAATGACAATCTGCATAACATGATCGATGAAATCCGTATCGGCGTCAGCCAGATCTCGACCGCATCAGGCGAAATCGTGGCGGGTAATACCGATCTGTCTTCACGCACCGAGCAACAGGCGGCGGCGGTCGAGCAAACGGCGGCCAGTATGGAAGAGTTGACGGCCACGGTGAAACAGAACGCCGATAACGCGCACCACGCCAATAAGCTGGTCATCAGCGCGTCTCAAACCGCGAAACAAGGCGGTGAACAAGTCAACAACGTGGTGAAAACCATGAATGACATTGAGCACAGCTCCAAACGCATTGCAGAAATTACCTCTGTAATCAACAGCATTGCCTTCCAGACCAATATCCTGGCGCTGAATGCCGCGGTAGAAGCCGCTCGCGCGGGCGAACAGGGCCGGGGATTCGCCGTGGTGGCCAGCGAAGTGCGTAATCTGGCCCAACGCAGTTCGCAAGCCGCGAAAGAAATCGAAGGGTTGATCGCCGAATCCGTCCGTCAGGTGACTCAGGGGGCCGTGCTGGTCAGCAACGCAGGCAAAACCATGAGCGACATCGTGACGTCAGTCACTCAAGTGCATGACATTATGGGTGAAATTGCTACCGCCTCCGATGAACAGAGTCGCGGTATCGAGCAGGTCAATCAGGCTATCGTGGAAATGGACAGCACGACCCAGCAAAATGCCGCACTGGTGGAACAATCCTCGACGGCGGCCGACTCGCTGGAAGAACAGGCGACACTGCTGAAGCAGGCGGTTTCCGTCTTCCGTTTATCCAATACGCGCGATGAATCAACGCCAGCCGGCATCGCTTTCTCCCAGTCGCCAACGCAACTGGACTACAAACCCTAATCAGGAACGATACATTTATGCTCGTGCGCAGTTCGTTATGGCTGCGCACTTACCGAGGTAAGTGCATCGAAATACATTTGCTGTCAGACAACACAGCCGCCAATAGCGTTGATTGATTGCGTAAAGCGCCAGGGAAAATGGCCGCTTAAAATGGCTTCGGCGCGTAGCCCGTCATCTCTTTCAGTTCCATTTCACGGCCCAGCGCCGTCATGGGATGCACGACCACCAGCCCGCGGACGCTTTTCTTCAACGCGCCCATATTCGCCTGCTCTTTTTTGGTGATGGCGCGGCTGAAGGGTAAGCGAGACAGTTTCTGCGCTTCCTGGCTGAGCTTCTGAACTCGTACACTTCGCAAACGTTCGATTTCTGCCGTCAGCGTCTCGCATGCCTCCAGATTAAGGGCTATCGCTTCGGCATCCCCCTGGGCAAGCAACGTGGCTTGCTTGCGAGTCAACGCATCCAGTTGATCGCTAAGGCGTTTAATTTCTGCTTTTTCTTGCTCTTTCATAACCTATAAACCTGTCGACCCTTCTTACCTGACGTTACCGCTTATCCGCAACGCCAATTAATTTGGGTATATCATTGAAGAATCATGCGGGGCACAAGCATACACCAAATGGCTCACCGGTGCAGTGGACGAAAACAGAGAAACAGGGGGTCAAAAAGCCTTTTTCAAACTGATCCGGGAAATCAGCTCGGTGAGTGACAGCACCAGCGTCGAACGCACCATTTGTTGATAGCGCTGTTGCTGCATGCTGACCAGCAGTGGGTCGATGGAATCGCCGCCAGGCGGTAGCGCAGGCGCAGAGGGCAGCGCACTCACACAATGCAGTTCGCCAACCGGTCCAAGGATCTCGTCATCCGTAAAATGGTATTCATGCTCGTCATGAGCGAGTTCCTCGCCCAGCGCCATCAGCAATTCGGCGTCTTCATACTCTTTACGGCTGATCATGCCCAGGCCATAAATCAGTTTGAGACGCACAGAAAGATCGCCCAGCGGCCCCGTTCCTGTCATTAGTGGCTCAACCGCATATTTCACGGCATAGTCATCTTTGCGAAACACCTGCAACATCAGGATACTGACGGCCTCAGCCAGCAGGTCAACGGCCTTGAGCATAAAGCTGCGCACCGTTGTACCTGAGTTCAGTGTCTCAAGAACCCGGTTTTCAAACGCCTGTGTTTCTTCCATCATCACTTCTCGTACCTTTAACCCGCACACAGACCTGCTTATCTCCGGTAGGACATTCAACTAGCCAGCGCAACCATGCCCGTTTCCCGACACTATCCGTCCCACACATTCCCAACAGAACGCTCAGCGGCATTATCCGTCATGCCCGCGCAGACAGACATCTTTTTTAAGATCAACCGATGACATCAGGGAAAAATCCCCGCGTTCACGGGGATGTCGTGCCGGATAAAGTTTGGCAACGTTCAGAAGGCAAACATGGTCCGACACATTATTGCATGGCGTTATACACACTCACGGCTTGCGCGACAACCTCACTGTTCGCATCCAGACCGGAGATCTGCGCCAGCGCAGCCTGTGGACCAAGGTTCTGCAACAGTTCAGCCAGCTCCTGCGCCTGCGGGTCCTGCTCGCTGCGATAGTGCATCGCCGCCGCGATACCGATAATCAGGTTGTCATGCGGCAATTGATATTCCAGCGTCCCCAACAGCGGCTTGATCAAACGATCGCCCGCACTCAGCTTACGCAACGGTTGACGCCCCACCCGCTCCACGTCATCGTGCAGATAGGGGTTTTCAAACCGGCTGAGGATTTTATTGATGTACGCCGCGTGCTTGCTGGCATCAAAACCGTAGCGTTTGATCAGTACCGCACCGCTCTCTTCCATCGCGCCTTTGACCACGGCCCGGATTTCCGGATCGAGGATCGCATCACGGATAGTCTGGTGCCGGGCCTGCTGCCCCAGATAGGCCGTAATGGCATGACCGGTGTTCAGCGTAAACAGCTTGCGCTCAACAAACGCCATCAGGTTATCGGTGAGCTCCATCCCCGGAATGACGGGCAGTTCACCGCAGAACTGGGTTTGATCAACAATCCATTCACTGAACGTTTCTACCGTTACGGCCAGCACATCATCGCTGCCCGCTTCGGAAGGCGGAACAATACGGTCAACGGCGGAGTCCACGAATCCCACATGTTCATCGACCCATGCCAGCAGCGTTTCCGGCAGCAGTTTCAGAACGTGCTGCTTAAGCTGGCTGGTGCCGCGCACCATATTTTCACAGGCGATGATGTTCAGCGGCTGTGAATTGCCATCCTCATGACGTTTCACCAATCCCTGAGCGATCGTCCCGGCAATTTTTTCCAGAATCTGCGGCCCGACAGCGGTAGTGACCAGATCAACCCCGGCAATCAGCGCGATGGCTTCCTGACTGCCGCTGTGCACCGCACTGACGTTACTTACGGTATCCAGACGCGTTTGTTCTCCCACAATACGCACCTGATAGCTTTTGCGACGGTTCAACGCATCCAGCAGCGGCTGGCTGACATCAGCGAATGTCAGTTCGATATTGGCATCGGCCAGCAGTTTACCAATGAATCCCCGGCCAATATTGCCGGCACCAAAATGTAATGCTTTCATCATGCTTTAACCTTTTAAAACGAAAAGATAAAAAGAGGCGGCCCGGAGGCGGCGGCATATATACCCAATAGATTGCAAAGTGCAGGAAGGCGGCAACGAGTGACAAATTCGTCGGGAACGAATTTGAACAGCCTACGGTGAGAGACCGGAGGTCTCTCATTAGTCCCAGTCACTTACTTGAGTAAGTGACTGGGGTAAACCGGGAACGGCCAACGCATCTGCAACCTGAAAGATGACGGGTATAATCAGGCGTTCTTTTTACCGGACAGCAGGTCGAGTACATCCTGCACGTCGTGGGTATGCGCGAGACGATCAATCACCGCTTCGTCATCAAGCGCATTAGTCAGACTGGTGATCACCTGAATGTGTTCATTGTTACGGGCGGCGATACCGATGACCAGACGGGCCACCTCATTTTCTTCATCGCCGAAACGCACGCCATCAGGGTACTGGCAGAAAACCACGCCGGTTTTCAGTACCCGATCTTTCGCTTCAATCGTACCATGCGGTACCGCGATGGATTCACCCAGATACGTGGACGTCAGTTTCTCGCGATCCAGCATCGCTTCGACATATTCCGGTTCAACATAGCCACCTTTGACCAATTGCTCGCCCGCAAAGCGAATCGCCTGCTCTTTATCGGTCGCATGCTGATTGAGAAAGATATTCTCAGCACGCAGTTGGAACAGGTTTGACGACTCGGCAGTTGCGGCGGCAGGCGCGGCAGCAGACGGCGTGGCGCTTCCCTGCGCGGCAACCAGGCGGGTCGCCAGATCGCTATACAGGTTACTGTCGAGGAAATTGGTCAGCGAAATATGCTGAGCCTGTGGTGCATGCCGCATTGCCCGCTCAGTCAGATCGCGGTGGGTAATAACCAGATCGACATCGTCCGGCAGGCTATTAATCGCGCTGTTGGTGACGGAGATATTGGTCAGCCCGGCATCCTGCACCTTCTTGCGCAGCACCCCCGCGCCCATCGCGCTGGAGCCCATACCGGCATCACACGCCACGATGATTTTACGCACGGTGCTCAGATCACCGCTGATGCCCGTATTCACGCCGCCCTGCCCTTTGGCGGTGGCTTTCATTTCCTGCATACGGCGAGTCGCATCGCCCAGATCGTCTTCGCTCTTTTGCTTCATGCTCTTCAGCAGAATCACAGAAACGATGAAGGAAACAGCAAATGCCGCCGTAATCGCCGCAATGTTAGCGAAATACGCGCCTTTCGGCGTCATCGCCAGCACCGCCAGAATTGAACCCGGAGAAGCAGGAGAAACCAGACCGCCACCCAGAATGTTAAGGGTGAACACGCCGGTCATACCGCCCAGAATCACCGCAATAATCAGACGCGGGTTCATCAGGACATAAGGGAAATAAATTTCGTGAATCCCACCGAGGAAGTGGATGATCGCCGCGCCCGGTGCAGATTCTTTTGCATTGCCACGACCGAAGAACATGTAGGCCATCAATACGCCCATACCCGGACCTGGGTTGGCTTCGATCAGGAAGAAAATCGATTTTCCGGTTTCAGTAGCCTGTTGGATACCCAACGGCGAGAAGATACCGTGGTTAATGGCGTTGTTCAGGAACAGAATTTTTGCCGGTTCAACGAAAATCGACGTGAACGGCAGCAGGTTATTCTGCACCATCAGGTTAACGCCGGCCGCCAGTACATGGGAGAACACCTCGACCAGCGGACCGATAGCCAGGAATGCCAGAATAGCCAGCAACATGCCGAGGATACCGGCAGAGAAGTTGTTGACCAGCATTTCAAAACCACTTTTGATTTTGCCGTCAACCATTCTGTCGAAGCGCTTGATTGCCCAGCCGCCCAGCGGGCCAACAATCATCGCGCCCAGGAACATGGGAATATCCGTCCCGGCGATCACACCCATGGTCGTGATGGCACCCACCACGCCGCCGCGTTCACCAAAGACCAGACGGCCACCGGTATAACCGATCAGCAACGGCAGCAGATAGGTAATCATCGGACCGACGAGATTCGCCAGCGTCTCGTTGGGAATCCAGCCCGTAGGAATAAACAGCGCGGTAATAATACCCCAGGCGATGAATGCGCCAATATTGGGCATCACCATGTTGCTCAGAAAGCGGCCAAAATTTTGCACTTTGACCTTAAAGTCTGGTGAAAGCATAAAAACACACCCCTATTGAGACGCGCTGACAATAAGAGCGCGTGATAATTATCGTGAGACGCTGTGACAACCATTCATCACATGAACGTCCCCGTCTGTATTGCTATATGCAACGCGGACTCTAGCACGCTGTTTTCATACCGCAACTTCACGGCATAAACGTGACAAAAATCACACAACCACCCTACATTACCGCCACAAATAGGTGATTAACTTCACAAAAAAGCATTAAAAACGCCGAAATCCCACGCCGCCAGCCAGTATCCCTTGGCCATATTTGTGATACTAATCACATTTCAACTCATGCCATTTGTTTTGATTATGTGATTCTTATCACAATTTATTTTCACCCCCGCGCCCGTTTCCCCCTCAATCTGTCGAACTTACGGTGCGGCGGCGACACCCAGCGACGTTAGCGCGTTCGACAGGTTCTGCTGCTGCGCAGGTAACCCCGCTATCATGCCGTTGTACTGGGCCACCTGTTGCGGCGTATGGAAATGTACCTGGGCACCGTTGAAAACGACCTGATCGCCTTGCGCCTGCAAATAATCCCCCACCTGAATCAGGCTCTGGGCAAACGAAATCGCGCTGGGGATCAACGGCAGCAATATGTTGGTCGGCTGCGTCACAACGCGGTTATACAATCGATCATAGCCAACTTGTAATTCTTCCGGTTGTTTGAGCGCGCGGCGGGCATTATCCGCTTGCGCTTTTGCCGTCTGAATATGTTGCCCCAGCATATTTATGGCGCCGATAGACTGGCGGAGCGCGTCACGTTGAGACAGGAAATCTTCGGGGACGCGTATATGGGAAACCTGCGCCATCATTGGCGTCAGACTACCGGCTACGGCCTGATGAAACTGCTGGGAAAAGGTGGTCAGGATCGCGTAATCGTTGACAAAGGGCCCGAAATTCTTCTTTTGTTCTTCTGTCAATTCAGGCAGTTTTCCATCCTGTTGCAGTTGAACATTCTGCACGAAAACCGTAAAAGCTTTACGCTGATCGGCTTCGCTATCGCCACATCCCGCAATCTGCAATGCCATAAAAAATACGAAAACAGACCACAGCCAACGTGTGCGATATTCCATCACTCCTCTCATTCCATGCTCCTGTTTTTAGTATGTTCTGATCGTCCGGCTACGTTTAAGCATAGTCGGATCAATCCAGCTGTGCCGAGATGTTGTTCACTTACAAACCGGATGACACAAGATCGATGACAAAGGCGACATCAGCCTTACCTTAACTGCTTAAAAAATGAGCAAGCCTCTCTCTATGCTGGTGCACACGCCAGCGGTTCTTCCCGCGTTTTCCCGCGCAGGCAGGCTTCTTTCGAAGAATAACCGTTTAAAATCATTCACTCTGAATTTTTGCCAGATTTCGTTATTTGCATGGCGTAGTTCTTGCTTGTGATTGGTATCCACCTTCACACCTTCATTCAAGGGCAGATCATGGCACTCACGTCTCATTCAAGTTATCAGAATGCAAGTCATCGGAATGGATTTCGCTGTGCATCGCATATTCGGGAATTGGCTCAGCACAGCCAACTGCTGGCTGACTGGTCGCTCCGTTACGATCAGATATCCCAAGGCCGATTTGAGGGCAATATCAAAGAGGCCTGGATTGACGATATACAGTTTCATGAGGAGCAGCTATCTCAAGCGGTGTTTCAAAGCGGGAAAGGACGTGATGAGACGTTGTGTCTGGGCGTATTCAATATGTTGTCAGCTGAAGCACGCTGGATGGGCAAAAGCCTGACATTGCAGGATGTAACCTGGTCCTATAACGGCGGTGAGTTGATGTTGCAAACCCCCGATCGCTCCTCGATACAGGTACTGAGCATTCCGCTTTCACTGCTCCCTGACATTGCCAATGAGTTACCCAATGCAGTTTACTCTGTCAGAGACGATGCGCTGGCTTCACGTATCCGGCAACAAATCACCGCCACATTCAACAGCATCATCGATCATCCGCTTCAGATGGCCAGCCAGCAAGCCAGACAACATTTCAAAAGCGATCTCAGGGAACTGGTGTTCGCATTTTTTGATGTCGCCAACCGGCAAAATGCCACCATACGGCACTCGCAGCAAAAAGCGCAGCGCGTTGTCAGAAGTGCGCAGGAGGCATTGATTGAGAATCGGAGCATGCCGCTGACCATGGATGAACTGTGTCTGATGACGCATACATCACGACGCACCCTACAGAACTGTTTTGAGGTGGTGACGGGGCAAAGTCCGGCCGTGTTTCTCAAAAATATGCGGCTGAACGGCGTAAAAAGGACGCTGGTGACCAGCCGTGAGCCATTAAACATCAGCGATGTGGCGTCACAATGGGGATTCTGGCACCTGTCACAATTTACCGCAGACTACAAGCGTCTGTTTGGCGAGTTACCGTCTCAGACATTGAAAGCCATCCGTCGACTCAACTGAAGCGTGATGGAAAAGTTTGCCAGATTTCGATAACGGAAAAACGAAACGCATTCATAGACTGGCCATGAACCATCAGGAGGGACAGGAACATGGCACAGCATCATACTTATCCTCAAAAAGCGTATTCTCAACACGCTCAGTCTCAGCGACATAAGCTTCAGAAAGGCAGTCTTGGACTGTGGTCGATCATCTTCTTCGTCATTGCTGCCGCCTCCCCGCTAACCGGCGTGGTCGGTGGTTTACCCGTCGCATTTATGGTCGGCAATGGCGCTGGCGTTCCCGGCGTCTATGTTCTTGCCGGGCTGCTATTGATCGTTTTCAGCTTCGGATTTATGGCAATGGGCCGTTATATCGTCAATGCCGGCGCTTTTTACGCTTACATTGCACAAGGGTTGGGAACACGCAGCGGCATCGCCGGGCTGAGCGTAGCGCTGCTGGCTTATACGGCGATACAGCTGGCCGTCACCGCGATGTTCGGCTTTTTCTGCTCACAGTTTATTGAATCGCAACTCAGCCTGCACGTTCCCTGGTGGCTGCTTTCCTTAGGTATGCAGGTTCTGGTTGTCGTACTGGGCATTGCCAGAGTGGAACTCGGCGGTAAAGTGCTGGGTATCCTGATGCTGCTGGAAGTCGGTATTGTGTTACTTGCCGATGCCGCCATCATTACACAGCCGCTGACGTTTGAATTAAGCTCGTTTACGCCCTCCACCATTTTTCAGGGGGATATCGGGATCGCCATGATATTCGCCATCTGCTCTTTTGTCGGATTTGAAGCCACGGCGATTTACTCGGAAGAGTGCCGCGATCCGGGTAAAGTCATCCCGCGCGCCACCTTGCTGGCCGTAGTGCTGATTACGCTGTTTTTTGCGGTCAGCGGCTGGGCTTTCGTCCAATATGCGGGAGCCGTCAATGTCGCCGAACTGGCGGCAAAAGATCCGGGAATGTTCGTATTTACCATCGTTGAACACATGCTCGGCCCCTGGGCAATTCATGTGATGTCCATTCTCCTGTTGACCAGCCTGTTCGCCGCCGCACAGGCCTTCCACAACACCCTTTCCCGCTATCTGTTCGCCATCAGCCGGGATGGCCTGCTGTGGTCCAAAATGGCGGCGACACATCCGAAACACCAGACGCCGTACATTGCGAGCATGGTACAGAGCGCGTTTATGCTGTGTTCAACCGCCCTGTTCGCCATCGCGCAACTTGATCCCCTGGCGAACATTTTCTCTTGGGCATCTGCGCTGGGCAGCATGTCCATCCTGCTGCTCCAGTTCGGCGTTTCCGTTGCGGTGATCGCCTACTTTATAAAAAACCCATCCGCGCAGGTTTCATTCTGGAGCCGGTTAATCGCCCCGGCTATCGCTGCCGCCGGGATGTTTGTGACGCTGGTGATAGTTATCAACAACCTTGATGTGCTCAGCGGCTCCTCGTCACCCGTTGTCGCTGCTTTACCTTATCTGGTGCTGATCACCGCGCTGGGTGGGTTCCTGGGAGCCCATTTCCTGAGTCGTCTTCATCCAGAACGCTACTCACGGGTCGGTCAAATCGTCGAGAGCCTGTAACCCACCGTTTCCTTGATTTAATGGAGTTTTTGATATGACTATGTTGAATGAAAAGCCCACGCAGAACGACAACGTAACCGGGTCAACCTACCGTTTCTGGCATCCAATGGCGCATCCTAACGACTGGTCAGGACGCGATCCCCTGCGGATCGTAAAAGGTGACGGGCTGTATGTATGGGACGACAAGGGCCGTAAGATGCTGGATGGCTTCGCGGGGTTGTGGTGTGTCAACATCGGCCATAACCGCCCGGAAGTCAAAGCGGCGATCGGCAAGCAGATGGATGAGCTGGCCTACTACCAGTTGTTTGATGGCGTCAGTCATCCCGGCGCCGAAAAGCTTTCTAATAAATTGATCCAACTGACGGCACAAGAAGGCATGAGCCGCGTTTTGTACGGCATGGGCGGTTCTGACGGTGTGGAGACCGCACTGAAAGTGGCGCGTCAGTACTGGATACTGAAAGACGAGCCTAAACGCACCCGTTTTATTTCACTGAAGAACGCCTATCACGGCGTACATATCGGCGGCACATCGGTATCAGGATTGCCCATCTACCGCTTGAGTTACGGCCCCATGTTGGAAGGCTGTTCCCAGATCGAATCGCCGTGGCTTTACCGTAACCCCTGGAATTGTGATGACCCAACGACGCTGGGCAAGCTGGTCGCCGAGCAACTGGAACGCGATATTGTGTATTATGGCGCGGATACCATCGCGGCGTTTATTGCGGAACCCGTGCAAGGCGCAGGCGGCGTCATCGTGCCTCCCGCCAATTTCTGGCCGCTGGTGCGTGAAGTCTGCGACAGATACGGCGTTCTGCTGATTGCCGATGAAGTCGTGACCGGTTTCGGCCGTAGCGGCGCCATGTTCGGCTCCCGTGGCTGGGGCGTAAAACCTGACATCATGGTCTTTGCCAAAGCCTTGACGGCTGGCTATGTACCGCTTTCCGCCACGGTCTTCAATCACCGCATTGAAGAAGCCTATTCATCCAACCAGGATGCGCGCGGTTTGTTGATGACGGGTTATACCTATGGCGGCCACCCATTAGGCTGCGCGGCGGCGCTGGCGGTGCTGGATATCGTGGAAAATGAGAATTTGCCCGCCAATGCGGCACATATGGGAGAATACCTGCTGGGCCAGTTGCAATCGTTCGAACAACGTTTCCGGTCAGTCGGCAACGTGCGCGGTAAGGGATTGATGATCGCCATTGATTTGGTCGAGAACAAACTGACGAAAACACCTCTCGCTCCAAATAATAATCTGGCGTTCCGCATCGCTGAGGCCACCCGCAATGCGGGTGCTGTTGTTCGTCCAGTAGGTCCGAAGCTGGTGCTGGCTCCGCCGTTGATTATCGACAAGGCGGGCTGCGATCTGCTGGTTTCTGCCCTGAACACCGCCTTTGAAAAAGAAGACCAATAAGCCGTATCTGATTAAACGCAACCACAAACCATCCGGGATCGAAAAATCGATCCCGGATTATATCTGTCAGCAAGACGCCGGATTATTGTCCGTAATACGCTGCGGTATACAGATCCCGCATGTCTTCTACCTGAGGATTACCCGGATTGGTTAACGTGCAGGGATCGGCCAGCGCATTGCTGCTCATCCGGTCGAGTACCTGTGTAAATTTCGTCTCGCAGAAATCCACCTCATCACACTCACGTAACGTATCGGGAATATTTAGCCGGTGATTCAGATCCCGAATAGCGCTGGCCAGGTTGATGATGCCAAAGCGTTTCTCAATCTGCTGATATTTGTTTGTCCAGTGGCTGTTATATTGGATCACATAGGGCAGTAGAATGGCGTTGGCCAGCCCATGCGTAACGCCAAATTCGCCACCCAGCTTATGCGCCAGCGAATGGATAATCCCCAGCGACGCATTAGTAAAGGCAATACCTGCCAGGGCCGAAGCATTATGCATGTGGTAACGTGCGCGCATGTTATTCGGCGACAGATACGCCGTTTCCAGATTCTCAAACACCAGCCGAATCGCTTCCAGCGCGTAGGGATCGGTAAACGACGTGGCTGACGTGGACACGTAGGCTTCCAGCGCATGAGTCAACACATCCATCCCCGAGTAGGCGGTAACGTGCGGCGGGCAGGTGGCCGGGATCGCCGGATCGAGGATCGCAATATCCGGCACCATATCGGACGCCACGATAGGATATTTGATGTGGCTTTGCGTATCGGTAATCACGGAGAAAGCCGTAATCTCCGATGCGGAACCGCTGGTTGAGGGGATGGCAACAAACCTGGCTTTGTTACGCAGTGGGGGCATGGAGCCGACGGGTAAGATATCTTCAAACGTCAGGTGCGGATGCTCATAGAAACACCACATGACTTTGGCGGCATCAATGGCGGAACCGCCGCCGAGCGCGACAATCCAGTCCGGTTCAAACTCCAGCATGGCTTTCGCGCCACGCTGGACCGTACTAACCGAAGGGTTGGGTTCAACATTGTCAATAATCAGGCATGCCATCCCCGCTTGTTCGAGCAGTTGCTCGGTGCGCGCCAGAAAACCGTGCCGTTTCATCGAACTACCGCCGGTCACGATCGCCGCCTTGCGTCCGCGCAGAGTGGCGAGCCGTTCCAGCGCATCTTCACCATAGGTGATATCGCGCGGGATAGAAAAGTTAATCGAACTCATAATAATCTCCTGTAATTAATAATAAACTATATAAATAGCATTACAGCAGACAGAGAGTAACGACGTTATCAGTTCAAAGTACGTTGGTTATTAATTCATTCTTTATTCGTCCAGTTTGACCAATAGCATCCCCTTCTCTGCCTCGAAATCAATAAAAAAATAAATAACAAAAATCATTAAATCATTTATTTTTAGTGATGCTTATCGCACATTGATCGTAACCAGAGGCTATTCCAGTATAGGCTCGACATTGGCTAAGAATTGTGATCTTCACTCTATTTCACAAAAAATGAAATAGTATAAAAAACCACAGCAACGATCAGGGAAAAAATAAGATTAGCGGTATAAGTAATATATATAAGAAATAATTATCGCCATGTTGAAAAGATGAAAAATTAATTGTTGTCGCACGTTAATGGGATGATATTTAATTTACGTTCATGTGTTAATTAATCAATACTGAACGATCAATGGCCGCTCAGTGTTGGAACATGGCAGCATCAGGTCAGAAGCGTATGTTGCAGGCGCTGTTTTCCCTTTAAATATCAGGCCACTCAGATATCCGTTCACCAGCATTCCCGGTATGCCGGCTCATTCATATAAAAAATATGCCCGTCTTGAATTTTCTTTACTAAAACCTTTTACTTCAGATAAATAGGTTGGAACCCGGACCACCGCGCCATACCGAATAAAATAAACAAAAATACCATTGATAAAACGCAACACAACCTGACGGGAATACTCAACATCACTCCCCGAACAAGTCCAAAGACGATGCCAATAAACGCGCTGATTAATAACCCCGTTGTCGCACAATATTTAGGATTTGATCTATCAGAAATACTTCCCATGACAAATTTACTTATTCCATAAGCAATAGACCGTAAAGTGAGAAGGATGCCGTTGGTATATACCCTAAATAATTCGAGTTGCAGGAAGGCGGCAAGGGAAGGATAAATTCGTCGGGAACGAATTTGAACAGCCAACGGCTGGCCTTCGGTGAGAGACAGGATGTCTCTCATTAATCCCGATGAGCTTACTCAGGTAAGTGATTCGGGTGACTGAGCGCAGCCAACGCACATGCAACTTGAAGTATGACGGGTATAACCATAATTTTCTATCATATAAGGAGTGGCGAGACGGTCATTCTTCCTTAAGAGATAAAATGCGTTGATCGACACCATTTATCGCATTGGCATTGAAGAAACGTTTTAAGAACGAAGACGCTGCGGGGTTGAGTCATGGTCAGGAGTGATGAATCTCAGACCCCGGCATGGACAATGCCGGGGTCTGTATAAGGAGTTATTGCAATACGGAAATATCCGCGACTTGCAGGAACAACTCACGCAGTTTGCTGAGCAATGTCAGACGGTTGACACGCAATTGCTCATCATCCGCCATCACCATCACCCGATCGAAGAAGGCATCAACCGGTTCGCGCAGCGAAGCCAGTTCCGCTAGCGCTTCCTGATAATGGCCCTCGGCAAACAGCGGCTCCAGCTTATCAGTCAGCACCACGACGTGCGTCGCCAGCGTAATTTCCGCCGGGTCTTTCAATACCGACGCATCAACATTCGCTTTCAGCGTATCGCTGGATTTCGCCAGAATATTGGAAACCCGCTTGTTGGCGGCGGCCAGCGCTGCTGCCGCGTCGAGCGTACGGAAGTGGCTGACCGCCTTCACCCGGGCGTCAAAATCAGCCGGACGGGTCGGACGACGCGCCAATACCGCCTGAATGGTATCCACGCTATGGCCTTCTTCCTGATACCAGGCGCGGAAACGGCCGAGCATAAACTCAATCACATCATCCACTACCCTGGCGTTGGTCAGCTTGTCGCCGTACAGACGCACGGCTTCTTCCGCCAGAGTCTGCAAATCGAGCGGCAAACGCTTCTCGACGATGATACGCAGCACGCCCAGCGCCGCACGACGCAAGGCAAACGGGTCTTTATCCCCTTTAGGGTGTTGACCAATGCCAAAAATCCCGGCCAGCGTATCCATTTTGTCGGCAATCGCCAGCGCACAGGCAACCGGGGAGGATGGCAGGGCGTCACCGGCAAAACGCGGCTGATACTGTTCGTTCAGCGCGACGGCAACATCCTCCGCCTCGCCGTCGTGACGCGCATAGTGCATCCCCATCACGCCCTGCGTGTCGGTGAATTCAAACACCATGTTGGTCATCAGATCGCACTTGGACAGCAGACCTGCGCGGGTCGCGTGATTCACATCCGCACCAATCTGACCGGCAACCCAGCCCGCCAGCGCCTGAATGCGATCGGTTTTATCACGCAGCGTACCCAGCTGTTGCTGGAACAGGACGGTTTCCAGACGCGGCAGATGATCTTCCAGACGTTTTTTACGGTCGGTGTTGAAGAAGAATTCAGCATCCGCCAGACGCGGACGCACCACTTTTTCATTACCGGAGATAATCTGCTGCGGATCTTTGGATTCGATATTGGCGACAAAAATGAAGTTCGGCAGCAGCTTGCCGCTGTTATCGTAAACCGGGAAGTATTTCTGGTCGCCCTTCATGGTATACACCAGCGCTTCGGACGGCACCGCAAGGAATTTTTCTTCAAACTTCGCCGTCAGCACCACCGGCCATTCAACCAGCGAGGTGACTTCTTCCAGCAGGCTGTCGCTCAGATCGGCGTTACCGCCAATCTTGCGAGCGGCGTCTTCGGCATCAGCCTTGATCTTGGCTTTACGCTGGTCGTAATCCGCCATGACCTTACCGCGCGCCAGCAGGATTTCAGGGTACTGATCGGCATTGTCGATGGTAAATTCCGCTGCACCCATAAAGCGGTGGCCACGGATCGTGCGGGCGGAATCAATGCCCAACACCTGACCGGGGATCAGTTCGTCGCCCAGCAGCAAGGTCACGGTATGAACCGGACGGACAAACTGGGTTTCTTTATCGCCCCAGTGCATCAGTTTCGGAACAGGCAGCTTAGCCAGCGCCGTGCTCACCATTCCCGCCAGCAGAGCCTGAGCCTGCTCGCCTTTAACCTGCGCGCGGTATAACAACCACTCGCCTTTATCGGTTGTCAGGCGCTCAGCCTGAGAGACCGTGATACCACAACCGCGCGCCCAGCCTTCGGCCGCTTTGGTCGGATTGCCATCCGCACCAAATGCCTGGGCAATCGCCGGGCCGCGTTTTTCTATTTCACGATCCGGCTGCGCGGCGCTCAACGCCTCTACTTTCAACGCCAGACGGCGCGGCGCGGCAAACCAGCGCACGTCGCCATGGGTCAAACCGGCGGCATCCAGCTCGGCGGTAAAGTGGGCGGCAAAAGATTCCGCCAGATTACGGAGAGCCTTCGGCGGCAGCTCTTCCGTGCCGATTTCCACCAGAAAAGTCTTGTCAGTCATGGCTGCCTCTTAGCTCTCTTTCTTATTGCACACGTTTTTATTGCACAGGGGGAAGCCCAGCGCCTCGCGGGAAGCATAATAGGCTTCCGCTACCGCCTTGGTCAGGGTACGAATACGCAGGATGTAGCGCTGACGCTCGGTAACGGAAATCGCTTTACGCGCGTCCAGCAGGTTAAAGCTGTGCGCCGCTTTCAAAATACGTTCGTAAGCCGGTAACGGCAGTGGTTTTTCCAGCGCCAGCAGATGCTGCGCTTCTTTTTCATACTGCTCAAAACAGCTGAACAGGAAATCGACATCGGCGTATTCGAAGTTATAGGTCGATTGCTCGACTTCATTCTGATGGAACACATCGCCGTAGGTGGTTTTACCCAGCGGACCGTCACTCCAGACCAGATCGTAAACGCTGTCCACGCCCTGAATGTACATCGCCAGACGTTCCAGACCATACGTGATCTCGCCGGTAACAGGCTTGCACTCCAGACCGCCGACCTGCTGGAAGTAAGTAAACTGGGTCACTTCCATGCCATTCAGCCAGACTTCCCAACCCAATCCCCAGGCGCCCAGCGTCGGGTTTTCCCAGTTGTCTTCCACGAAACGGATATCGTGGATGGTCGGGTCCATACCCAGCTCTTTCAATGAGCCAAGATAGAGTTCCTGAATATTATCGGGCGACGGCTTAATCACGACCTGAAACTGGTAGTAGTGTTGCAGACGGTTGGGGTTTTCGCCGTAGCGGCCATCGGTAGGACGGCGGGACGGTTGGACATAGGCGGTAGCCATCGGCTCGGGTCCGAGCGCTCGCAGACAGGTCATCGGATGTGAGGTGCCTGCACCGACTTCCATGTCCAACGGTTGGACAATGGTACAGCCCTGACGCGCCCAATAATCCTGTAATGTCAGGATCAGGCCCTGGAAGGTCTTGGTATCAAACTTTTGCATGTTGGATTCGCACGCGACACAAGTGGATTTACAATGAAGGCGCCAGTATACCCTCTGAGTGCAAGATATACAGCCAGAATGCGGCAACAAGTTCATATCGGTGGCGATTTTTCATGCGGGCAGGGGACGTGCGCATCAATTTGCAGGAATAGAGGAGAAAAACCAGACGTTCCGATCGCCAGCTCCCGTTTTACCTGTTCATCACGACATTATCCGTAATATAGGTCTCGAATTATTCGGCCAACGAACGCCGCAGATAGTCTGCAAATAGTTGGTAAAGTTCTCCCTGAGTCGTAACATTCAGGATCAGTTGAATGGCGGGAACCCCTGGCGCCCCATATGCCGAAGAAAGAACCTGGAGATCCCCAGTCACTGCTTTTTGCGGTAATAGACCAATACCAAGCCCATTCGCGGCGGCACTTCTTATATTCTCAAACGATGCGCTGACATAAGAGAGGAAATAGGGCTTGCCGGCACGCTCCAGCGCCTGTATTGCGCATGTTCTGATGACGCATCCTTCAGGAAAAGTAATAAGGGGTATTTCAGGAATATTGTTGAAGTGTTCTTTCTTTGAAGAGACCCAATGCAATTGCTCCACGCTAAGAACGCTTTCCGTATCTGCAATGATTGGCTGACCCGCTATTTTCTTAAGAATGACCACATCCAAATTCCGGCGCTCAGACAAAACGGCAAGGGCCGAAGATGAGGCCGCGGTAATTTCAACCCTTAGCTCCGGGTTTTCCTCCAGGCACCATGAAACCGCTTTATGCAAGTTATCGACCCTAAAGTCATCCGGCACGCCGAGGGTAATCTTTCCGCGTAATTGGAACTTCCGAACAGATTGAATCGCCCGGGTCGTACGAGTAAGGATATCCCGCGCGGCGGGAAGTAACTGCTGCCCCTCATCCGTCAAACCCACAATATGCCCCTGGCGCCGGTTGATCAATCGACAGCCGATGTCTGCTTCCAACCGCTTGAGGCTGATGCTGAGGGTTGATTGAGTTCGCCCCAGCTCTTCGCCTGCACGCCCAAAGCCGCCATGATCGGCGACGAACACAAATGCACGTAGTTGCTCAAGCGTCACACTACGTCCATCAAAGCGGTCTGTGCCAATGTCCTGATCCACTGCCGGCTTCTCCAACTGCGTCAAAATTGATGAAATCAATTATAACAAAGAAACTATTTATTTAATAAATAGAAGCATTTGATACAGCATTAAGAAGTAGGCAGAAATCTGATGATGAATCATTAAAACCAGCCCATATGAAAGAATTCGATCATTTCGTACGGTTCCGGTGTCATGCCCGCAGCACCTGTTCGCCAGTATAAAACCGACATTATCATCATTGGTTATCCCCGGAGATATTCAGGGATTTCAACGATATGCACATTGCCACTCTCCCTGCGAGGTCGACCGCCGATGTTTATGATTGTTGCCCCAATATTTATGGTTATCTTTATTGGCTATGGCTTCGGACACCTGCGTCCCGATGACCAGTCGTCCGACAAATTGATCAACAACTATGTGCTGTATGTCGCACTACCGGCTTTGTTATTTCTCGCCATAGCAAAAGCCGATATTAGCGAACTCAACCAGTCAGGCTTCATCGTTGCCACGCTTGCAGGCATCGCGGCGGTGTATATAGCCGGTACGCTGATCGCGAAAATAATGGGGTTTGGCATGCCGCAGTCCGCGATTCTGAGTATGGGGGCCAGCTATGGTACGACCGGATATATGGGCGTCCCGATTTTGATCTCCGTATACGGAGAATCGGCCGCGCTCCCGGCCGCAATCGCCACCATCCTCCATAACATTCCGACGATCATGGCCGTTATCGTTACCTACGACATCTTGTCGAATCGGAACGTTGGCGACAAAGCATCCGTGAGTAAAAGCGTTCTCAACGCAATAAAGACAACCGTTACCAATCCACTGACCGTTGCCGTTATTGCCGGGCTGGTATTTGTTTTTCTAGGAATTCCCGTGCCTGATTTTCTCACGTCCTTCGCCAGCTTTCTGGGTGGCGCCGCAGGTCCCACGGCCTTATTTGCCCTGGGGTTGGGGCTGGCAAGACTCAATATCCGGAAGCATGCGAACAGGGAGGCGCTCAAGCTGGTTGTACCCATGGTTATCCTCAAGCTGGTTATACAACCAGCCATAACGTTTGCCATAGCCTATTACCTGTTCGGCATGCAGAAAACTGACACTATCTGGCCGATCGCCGCCATCGTCATGGCCGCGCAACCCATAGGGGCTGGCGTTTACGTTTTCTCTAATAAATATGGCTTCAAACAGGAAGTCATATCACTTTCGATCATTATTTCCCTGCTGATTGCCCTCATCACGATCCCCGTGATCCTATCGCTATTTCCGGTTTTGGGCGCTGAATAGTATTAAGCGGCGTTTGGACCGGACGGTACGGCAAGGATTACCCCGTAAACACCGTTTGCAGCATCTTCAGGCTGAGCAGCAGCAGCAGCGCCGCAAAGGCTTTCTTCAGGGTCGCAACCGGTAAACGATGAGCCAGACGGGCGCCGACCGGTGCGGTGAAATAGCTCACTGCCGAAATCAATACTACCGCGGGCAGGGAGACATAGCCGACGCTGTAATCAGGCAGCCCGACCATTGACCAACCGTTGATCATGTATCCCAACGCCCCGGACAGCGCGATAGGCAGCCCAACCGCCGCCGATGTCCCGATCGCCTGCTGAATTCGCACGTTGCACCAGGTGAGGAACGGCACCGTCAGCGAGCCGCCGCCAATCGCCACCAGCGCGGAAATGCTGCCAATCACCAGGCCCGCCAGTGAAATCCCCGCCGTTCCGGGTAATTGACGCTGCGGCTTGGGCTTGATGTTCAGCACCATTTGCAGGGAAACATAGGCCATAAAACAGGAAAAAAAGATCGCCAGCGCACGCGTCGGCAACAGCGTTGCCAGCCAGGTAGCGGCAAATGTCCCAATCAGAATCGCGGGCGTAATCCGCAATACGACAGGCCATAACACGGCCTGATGCTGATGATGGGTACGCAGGCTGGAAATGGCCGTAATCACAATCGCCGCCATTGATGTCCCCAATGCCATATGTACCAGATGCTCATTCTGTACCCCCTGGGCAGCAAACAGCGCGGTCAGGATCGGCACCATGATGCCTCCGCCGCCAATCCCCAATAATCCGGCCATGAACCCCACTACCGCGCCTAACGCCAGATAGGCCAAAATCCACTCAACCGCCATTCCATTCCCCAATTTGTCGTTTGTTGTCGTTTTTTATAACATCGCCTGAACCACAAAGTACCTGATAAGCCTCATCCCACGCGGGTCCGCCATCATCATATCTGTGAACAACCACGCAAAAAGCTGGTTGCATATACAGTATTTTAAATGCGATGATCGCCCATGCGCTGGCGGCGGCCTCAAAGAACGGCCGGATAAAACAACTAACGCACTTGCAACGCGAAAGATGACGGATATATCAATAACAACAACACCGCCAAATAACAACCTGCCGACAGGCCATGGCATGATATACCCTAAATCATTCGAGTTGCAGGAAGGCGGCAAGAGAGGTCAAATTCGTCGGGAACGAATTTGACCAGCCCGCGGCTGGCCTCCGGTGAGAGACAGGATGTCTCTCATTAATCCCGATGAGCTTACTCAGGTCAGCGATTCGGGTGACTGACAAATCTGCCGGGAGCAGATTTGAACGCTGCTTACAGCGGCCCCATCGGGCGAGGCCCATGGATGGGCCGAGTAATAAAGCCAACGCATCTGCAACTTGAAGTATGACGGGTATAGGAAAATAAAATGAATCGTTGTGGTTGGGTTACCCAGGATACGCTTTATCAGGACTATCACGATAATGAATGGGGCAAGCCCTGCAAGGACAGCCAAAAACTGTTTGAGCTGCTTTGTCTGGAAGGCCAGCAGGCCGGATTGTCATGGATTACCGTATTAAAAAAACGTGAAAATTACCGTCGCTGTTTTCATCAGTTCAACCCTGAGCGCATTGCCCGGATGACCGAAGACGATGTAACCATGCTGCTGCAAGACAGCGGTATCATCCGTCATCGCGGGAAAATCGAAGCCATTATTACCAATGCCCGCGCCTGGCTGGCGCTGGAAAATCAGGGAGAGAGCTTTTCACATTTCATCTGGTCGTTTGTCGACCATAAGCCGTTGATTAATCAACCGGCATCGCTTGCCAATGTCCCGGCTAAAACGGCTATCTCGGATGCCATGTCAAAAGCGCTGAAAAAACGCGGCTTCAAGTTTATCGGCTCCACCATTTGCTACGCCTTTATGCAGGCAGGCGGGTTGGTGAACGATCATACCGTCGACTGCTTCTGTTATCAGGAAACAGCAAAATGATTCGCGCGTATCGGGAACAAGATCTGGCCTCGTTGATGTCCCTGTGGCTGGAAAGTACCACGCTGGCGCATCCTTTTATCAATGAGGAATACTGGCGGGAAAGCGCCGGGCAGGTGCGTGATGTCTACATTCCCCAGTCTCAAACCTGGGTGTATGAGGAACAGGAGCAGATTATCGGCTTTATCAGCGTGCTGGACGCCTGTTTCATCGGCGCCTTGTTCGTCGAACAGCGATTTCACGGTAAACACATCGGTGCGGCGTTAATCAGACACGTTCGGCAATATTTTCCACTACTGCTATTGGAAGTCTATCAACGGAACGAACGAGCCTGTGCATTTTACCGTAAACAGGGGTTCGTGGTCGCCGCAGAGCATTTTAATCACGAAACCCAAGCCACAACGTTGATTATGCAGTGGGCATCCAAAGAATAATTCCCCGCCAGGCATCCTCGGTTAGCCCGGTCTCTTCGCCGCCGATCCCCTGCCTAAACATACCGTTATATACCCATCATTCCGCACGCGAATAAAGCTCAAAAATCCACCGCAAAGGTATTACATTGGTATTATTTGATGTTACGCTATGCGCAGAGGGCAGGCGAAGATCCTATCATTTCCGGCGCCCGACGCGCGATTGCAATATCACCCGATTCAGGGATTTTTATCATTTAAATCAAAAACTAATATTAAAAATTCTCAAATAATACTTATTTATTCCGCCAGCGGACGAGATTATTCAGTCTCATTAAGGACGTACCATGCCATTAAATAAAAAGAGCCGTATCACGGGCGCGCTATATGGACAGATGTTGGGTGATGCGATGGGTATGCCATCAGAGCTATGGCCGCGTTCGCGTATCAAAGCGCATTTCGGTTGGATTGATCGGTTTTTACCCGGTCCAGAAGAAAATATTGCAGCCTGTTATTTTAAAACCGCAGAATATACCGACGATACTGCCATGGCCCTTGCACTGGCAGATGCGTTGATCGAATGTGAAGGCAAAATCGATCCCGTCGCCATCGGGAAACATATTCTGCACTGGGCATTGTCATTTAACGCCTTCGAGAAAAACATCCTTGGGCCAACCTCCAAAGCGGCGCTGACGGCGATACAGCATGGCACCGCGATCGGTGAACTGGACAACAACGGATTAACGAACGGCGCCGCCATGCGCATTTCACCGTTAGGCTGTCTGGTGCCGGTGGATTCGCTGGACGATTTCATTCGTGATGTCGAACTCGCCTCCAGCGCAACGCATAAATCCGATGTTGCTATCGCGGGCGCCACCGTGATTGCCTGGGCGGTATCAAAAGGGATTGACGGCGTCTCGTGGCTGGAGATCAGCGATGCGCTTCCCGCCGTCGCGAAAGCGGCGCAGGAAAAACGCGTGACCACTTACAGTGCCTCCATGTCGGCGCGGATCACGCTGGCGTTACAGACGGTAAGAGCCGTGCATGAAACGGAACACGCGCTGGAGCATGTTTATGACCTGATTGGCACAGGGGCGGAAATTATTGAATCCGTTCCGGCAGCCATTGCGATGGTCGAACTGGCAGAAACCGACCCGAACCGTTGCGCAATACTGTGCGCCAATCTTGGCGGAGATACTGATACGATCGGCGCCATGGCTACCGCGATCTGCGGTGCGATAAACGGGATTGGCAGTATTGCTCCGCACTTTAAACAGCAGTTGGAAGAGGCCAATCAGGTTGATCTTGAGCATTACAGCAGTGAGCTGTTCAGGTTGCGTGAATTGCGAAAACAGGCTGGATAATGCGCGGTTCGACAAAAAACAGTCCCGGCGCCGGGCTACTCCGAAAAGAAGACATACACGTCTGAGCGACAGTAATTAATACTGTATTCGACAGGTTTGCCGTTATTATCAAACGCCAGTGCTCTAATCACTAACACCGGTAGAGACGCCGGCGTTTTAATATGCGCCACGCTAAGCTGGTATTCCAGCCGATCGTTGATATATGTGCCGTAGCCGCGATTGCGGATAACGATATTTTGGGATTCCAGCAACTCGAGCGCCTTGCGCACCGTAATACGTGATACCCCCATCGCTTCCCCCTTTAATCACGCCTCGCCCACCGCGTGACTTACCGACAGCATCATAGGCTTGCAGTATCCCGCTCACTACGCGATGATTCCCTACGTTATTTTCGCCCTGACCTTCCTAACTCACCGGAGTTTGCGATGAAACCTAGCGTCATTCTGTATAGAAAAATTCCTGACGATCTGCGCGCCCGCCTGGATCAACATTTTACCGTCACTGAACTCGATGACTTTCCTGCTGTAGATCATCCCGCACTGGCGCAGGCAGAAGGCTTGATCGGCTCCGGCGGTAAAGTGAATAAAGCCTTTCTGGAACACACGCCGCGCCTGCGCGCCGCGTCCACCATCTCTGTCGGTTACGACACCTTTGATGTGGATGCCATGAGCGAGAAAGGCGTCGCCCTGATGCATACGCCGACCGTGCTGACAGAAACCGTGGCCGATACGGTACTGGCGCTGATGTTGGCCAGCGCCCGCCGGGTCGTGGAAGTCGCAGAACGAGTCAAAGCAGGCGAATGGAAGAGCAGTATTGACAGCGACTGGTTCGGCACCGATGTTCATCATAAAACGCTGGGGATACTCGGTATGGGGCGCATCGGTCTGGCCGTGGCGCAGCGGGCGCATTTTGGCTTCAGTATGCCAATTCTCTACAACGCGCGTCGTCACCATCCGCAAGCGGAAGAGCGCTTTGACGCGCGTTATTGCGATCTGGATACGCTGCTCGCCGAATCAGACTTCCTGTGCATTACCCTGCCGCTGACCGCCGAAACGCACAATCTGATTGGCCGTGAGCAGCTGGCTAAAATGAAGTCCAGCGCGATCCTGATTAATATCGGCCGCGGTGCGGTGGTGGATGAAAAGGCGCTAATCGATGCGCTCGGCGACGGGACAATCCATGCAGCCGGTCTGGACGTATTTGTTAAAGAACCGCTACCGAAGGAATCACCGCTGTTAAGCCTGCCAAACGTGGTGGCGCTGCCCCACATCGGCTCGGCAACCCATGAAACTCGCTATAACATGGCGGCTTGTGCGGTAGATAACCTGATCGCGGCGCTAACCGGTACGGTAAAAGAAAACTGCGTTAACCCGCAGGTGTTGAAATAAGCTTCAGATGAAAAAGCAAGGCTGCGATTGCAGCCTTGCCGGAAACCGCGATCACTCAATCGCGATAGGTTTTTCTGTCAGCGTGGTTTTATTATCACCCTGAATAGCCTGTACTTTTTGTTCTGTTGCCTTAACCGCGTCCGCACTGCTCAGCAAGCTGTATGTCAGCTCAAATACCGTACTTTGTCCCGGCTGAAGCTGTTTTACCCGCCCTTGTTCCCGCTCAATGGTCACCGGATAGGCATAGCTGGTGCCGGGTTCAATGCCGGTAACATAGCCCTGCTTCACGGTGTCGGTGTTTTTCCACAGCGTCAGCAGCGGCAGTTGGCGGGTATCGAACTCAATGGATACGCCTTTGTCGCCCGCACGGTTTACCAGTGCCGCCAGCGTTTTGCCCTGTTTATCGGCATACGGCGTCAGGTTAAAAACCATTTCATCGAAATCTTTGGTGGGGCCTTGATAAGTTTGCCACTCTTTCAGCCCGGCTTTGGCGTAATCATTAAAGGGTGAAATTTCTTTTACCGGCGCAATAAACCGCGCTCCCTCTTCGAGAATCGGCGTACCAAAATTACTGTGATAGATAATCTGGTAATCGCGGACATAGTCCGCCTTATTCGTCAGCACATCATGCACCGTAAACGACTCGCTGCCGGGGATGTAACGCAGTTCGGTCCAGGTTTCCAGATTGGATTGCTTGAAGCTGTTCTCTTTCAGCAGACCGCGAACCGTGATCTGATAAGGCGCTTTTTCACTGATGTCTACGACGACTTTTGATGCCGGCGTGTTGCCGGCACGGCCATGCAGCGTATAAATCGTCCCCTTGTCCACCACGGGGTGACCGGTCCATTCATAGCCACAGCGCACCATCATTTCGTTAAAGCCTTCCAGCCAGCCCAGCCCGTTACGACTTTCCAGATTGATGGTATTCGGGTTGACCACCTCATTCACCGGAGAATCCCATCCCAGACGAATGTCTTTGCCCGTCACGTGCAGCAAATCCATACCACGGCTTGGGCTAAGTACAATTTTTAACCCGTTCTGGCTGGTAATCGTAATGATTTTACTGCCTTCCTGACGCCCGCCGTGCAGGACCGTTTGCTCAATGCTGAAATGCTGATCCTTGATCTTCATTACATCACTGCTGATTTGCCAATTTCCCTTTTCCACACTGCTTTCAGCATCCGTCAGCACGAACGTCTGGGCAGACAGTTGCCATGAAGTCAGCGCCAACGATATCCCCATCACCAATAATTTTTTCATTTCATTCTTCCTTTTTGCTGAATTGATTTAGCTACCGAGAAGCCAAGATTACAAATCAGCCCACTTTCAGAATGTGACAGCTATCACCAGATGAAAAAACACGACGTTATTGCTAATTTTTCTGAATAAAGATCACGACTACGTTAACTATCATCGTATTTATTGCAAAATAAATGGGATATCGATCGACTATTTTTGATATCGATTCAGCTGTCATCCATAAAATCACAGCGCCATATTGCAGTAAGGTTGACAACGTTCAGCAAAACGTAGCGATCGGCATTAGCCGAATGAGAAAATGCATATAACCAATTAAAAAACATGCTGTTTTTATGCTTTATCGTCTGTAAAGCAGATGAAAGTCATGGTGACAGGCAAATGACCAAATCGCCCGCTTTCTTTTAGAGAATAATGCTAATAAATTTAATAAACTCAGTTAAATATAACCAATGACCTATTTTAAGCCACATTGCACACTGGTAGCGCAAGCGCTATGGTTGCCTCTTGCCCACGTATGAACACTCACTGACAAACTATGAATTTTTCTCTTTTCGGCAATAAATTCACCCGCCATGCAGGCATCACCCAACTCATGGACGATCTGAACGAAGGACTCCGCACGCCGGGAGCCATCATGTTGGGGGGTGGAAATCCGGCGCATATTCCGCAGATGGATACCTATTTCCAACAACTCTGCCAGGAAATGCTGGAACAGGGGAAATTGACGGATGCGCTTTGCAATTATGATGGTCCGCAGGGTAAAGATACGCTGCTCGGCGCACTGGCTGATCTGCTACGGGATGAATTAGGCTGGCAGATTGGACCACAGAATATTGTTCTGACAAATGGCAGCCAGAGTGCGTTTTTCTACTTATTTAATCTGTTTGCCGGTCGTCACGCCGATGGCAGTCTGAGAAAAGTGCTGTTCCCGCTGGCGCCGGAGTATATCGGTTATGCCGATTCCGGGCTGGACGAAAACATGTTTATGTCCGTGCGTCCGCAAATCGAGCTATTACCGGATGGGCAGTTCAAATACCATGTGGATTTCGATCATCTGTCGATCACCGACGATGTGGGGCTCATCTGCGTTTCACGCCCGACCAACCCGACCGGCAATGTACTGACGGATGACGAGCTGATGCGTCTCGATATTCTGGCGCAGCAACACCATATCCCGCTGCTGATCGACAATGCTTATGGCGTGCCCTTCCCCGGCATTATTTTCAGTGAAGCCACCCCACTGTGGAACCCCAACATCATCCTGTGCATGAGCTTGTCCAAACTGGGGCTTCCCGGTTCCCGCTGCGGCATTGTCATTGCCGATGAAAAGGTCATTGCAGCCATTGGCAACATGAACGGCATCATCAGCCTGTCCCCCGGCGCGATTGGACCGGCACTGGCGCAGGAGATGATCCAGCGTGGCGATTTGCTGCGGCTGTCCAACGAGGTGGTTCGCCCGTTCTACCAGCAGCGCGTCAGCGAAACCATTGCCATCATCCGGCGTTACCTTTCCCCCGAGCAGTGTCTGATTCATAAACCCGAAGGGGCGATTTTCCTGTGGCTGTGGTTCAAAGACCTGCCAATCACCACGGAAGTGCTGTACCAACGGTTGAAAAAACGTGGCGTGCTGATGGTGCCGGGCCACTACTTCTTCCCCGGTCTGGAACAGGAATGGCCGCACGCCCATCAGTGCCTGCGGATGAATTACGTGCCGGAGCCCGATAAGATTGAACGCGGGATTGCGATTCTGGCGGAGGAAATCACGAAGGCGACAGCGCACCGATAATTTTCCTTGTTAGCTCTTCGCCTCTGAGCAGGAATTGCCCCCTCTGGCGTAAAAGGGGCTGAGCCGGCAGGGGCCTTCAGAAGGTCACTCCCGGCGAAGGGACCGCGTAGCGGCCCCGTCCGCCAAAAGCCTCAGGACAAGGAGCTGCGGCGATTGAGCGCTCCTTGTCGGCTCCGCTATGCCTTTATCCCCACCACACCCGCGGTCTCCAACACCGCATGCAGCAAAACATTCGCCCCCGCGGTGACCTGCTCAGGCGAGGAATACTCAATCTCGTTGTGGCTGATGCCGTCTTTGCATGGAATAAAAATCATCCCGGTCGGCGCCAGTTCGGCGACATACACCGCATCGTGCCCCGCCCCGGAAACGATGTCGATATTGGAATAGCCCAGCAGATCAGCGGCCCGGCGCACGGCGTCTTTGCATTCAGGATGAAATGGCGCAGCGCGATACTGCGATACCTGCGTCAGTTGAATATCCAGCCCGGTTTCCGCGCCCAGCTCGGCGAGGTACGTCTTCAGCGCCGCATCCATTTCATCCACCAGTTCATCCGTCAGATTGCGGAAATCGATGGAGAATTTCACACTGCCCGGTACGACGTTACGGCTGTTCGGATGCACCTGCACCATCCCCACCGTGCCTCGCCCATGGGGTGCAAAGCGGTCGGCAATGGCAATCACCTCCTGCATGATACGGGTGGAAACCTGCAACGCGTCTTTACGTAGCGCCATCGGCGTTGGACCGGCGTGGGATTCCATCCCCGTCACCACACAGTCATACCAGCGGATACCCAGCACCGCCTGCACCACGCCGATGGCAATATCCTGATCTTCCAGTATCGGCCCCTGCTCAATGTGCGCTTCAAAATAGGCGCCAATCGGATGATCGCCAGGCGTTTGCGGGCCGGCATAGCCGATTTTCGTCAGTTCGTCCTGCACGCTTTTGCCATCCACATCCACGGCGGCATAAGCCTGTTCCAGCGAGAACACGCCGGCAAATACGCCCGATCCCATCATGACCGGTACGAAACGGGAGCCTTCTTCGTTGGTCCAGAACACCATCTCTACCGGCGCTTCGGTTTCAATCTTCCGATCGTTCAGCGTGCGAATCACTTCCAGCGCGGCCAGCACGCCAAAGTTGCCGTCAAACTTTCCGCCGGTCGGCTGGGTATCAACATGGCTCCCCGCCACCACCGGAGGCAGGGCGTTATTGCGGCCGGGACGGCGCATAAACACATTACCAATCTTATCGATCTCGACGGACAGCCCGGCGGCTTTACCCCAGCTCACCACCAAATCCCGGCCCTGACGGTCCAAATCCGTCAGCGTCAGCCGGCAAACGCCGCCTTTGGGCGTCGCGCCGATAACGGCCAGCTCCATCAGCGACTGCCACAGACGTTCGCCATCGACTCGCAGATCGGTAATATCAGAACCCTTTTTCGTTGCAGGTAACACTTCACTATTCATCGCGGATTTCCTCTTGGGTGGAACGCGGTCACAGGTTGTCTTTTCCAGCCATAAACGGTCAGCGCAGTACGGCCTCGGGGGCCAGCAAACGCTCGCGTAACGCGCTGGCTTTGAAATCAGGGCCAAAGGCAGGACGTTTGATATAGCGTCCGGCCCCCTCTTGCGCACGCAGATCGCCATCCGCCCACACCACGACGCCATGACTGACGGTATAGGTCGGGATGCCGCGTACCGTGCGGCCTTCAAAGACGTTGAAGTCATTTTTCGAGTGGTGCGTCTTCGCGGAGAGCGTCTTACTGCCCTGCGGGTCCCACACCACCAGATCGGCATCAGCGCCGACAGAAATACTGCCCTTGCGCGGATAAATATTGAACAGACGAGCCGTATTGGCGGAGGTAATGGCGACA
Organism: Brenneria roseae subsp. americana; assembly: GCF_003115815.1. NCBI lineage: Bacteria > Pseudomonadati > Pseudomonadota > Gammaproteobacteria > Enterobacterales > Pectobacteriaceae > Brenneria > Brenneria roseae. The sequence goes on from NZ_QDKJ01000007.1 coordinate 133,167, forward strand.
AACTCGCTGGGCGTCAGGCGTCCGGTGTTCACGCCCGCATCCCAGATAACGGACAACCGTTCTTCAACGCCGCCACAGCCGTTGGGAATTTTGGTAAAACTGTCTTTGCCCGCCGCTTTCTGGCTGGTACAGAACGTACAGTGATCGGTCGCGGTGGTGTGCAGCTGACCGGATTGCAGCCCGCGCCACAGCGCTTCCTGATGCGCTTTAGGGCGGAACGGCGGGCTCATGACGTGCGCCGCCGCCTGATTGAAATCCGGATGACGATATACGCTGTCATCCACCACCAGATGCCCGGCCAGCACCTCGCCATAGACACGCTGGCCACGAGCGCGGGCGCGGGCGATCGCCTCCGCCGATTCCATGCAGGAAACGTGAACCACATAAATGGGGACGCCCATGACGTTGGCAATGGCGATCGCGCGGCTGGCCGCTTCCCCCTCAACCGCCGGCGGACGCGACAGCGGGTGGCCTTCCGGTCCGCTGATACCACGCCGCATCATTTCCTGTTGCAGCAGATAAACCATTTCACCGTTTTCCGCATGCACCGTGGGCATCGCGCCCAGTTCCAGCGAACGGCGGAAGCTGTTCATCAGCGTTTCATCATCACACATGATGGCGTTTTTATAGGCCATAAAGTGCTTGAAGCTATTGACGCCTTCTTCCTGCACCAGCGTCCCCATATCCCGATGTACGCTCTCGTCCCACCAGGTAATGGCGACATGGAAACTGTAATCCGAGGCCGCTTTTTCTGCCCAGCCACGCCAGTCCCGGTACGCTTCCATCAGCGGTTGCTGCGGGTTGGGAATAACAAAATCGATAATCGTCGTGGTGCCGCCCGCCAGCCCGGCGGAGGTGCCGCTGTAAAAATCATCCACCGTTACCGTGCCCATAAACGGAAAGTTCATATGGGTGTGGGGATCGATGCCTCCCGGCATCACATACTGACCGCCCGCGTCAATCACCTCGGTGCCCGCCGGAGCCTGTAATGCGGCATCCTCGCCCACGGCAACAATAATACCGTTCGAGCACAGTACATCGGCACGAAACTCCCGATCGGCATTGACGACCGTACCGCCTTTGATTAACAGGTTATGACTCATTGTTTTCCCCTCATTTTGCTTGATCATGGCCGCTGAACGGCCCGACATTGCATGGGTATAAAGAAACGATCAGACCTTTCAGGCCGGGGTTGCCATTGGATTATTCGGGTGCGTCGTCCAGTTGGCGTATTCTCCGCTTACGGTTTTTCCGGTGCGCAAATCCACTTCTCCCGGTTGCAGGCTGCGCATGGAAATGCAGTTTTCTACCGGACAGATGGAGACACACAGATTGCAGCCGACGCAGTCTTGTTCTTTCACTTCGTAATGACGTTCGCCATTTTTCATGCTGGTGATGGCCTGATGGGACGTATCTTCACAGGCCAGATGACAGCGCCCGCATTTAATACACTGCGACTGATCGATAACCGCCTTATCCACGTGATTAAGGTTCAGATAACGCCAGTCCGTTACGGTGCTGACGGCGCGGCCACGGAAATCTTCCAGCGTGCGGTAACCCTGTTGGTCCATAAAATTGGCAAGACCGCTGGTCATGTCGCGAACGATCTGGAAGCCGTGCACCATCACCGCGGTACAAACCTGCACCGTGCCGCAGCCCAGCGCGATGAACTCGGCGGCGTCACGCCAGGTGGAAATTCCGCCGATGCCGGACATCGGCAAACCGCGCGTCAGCTCATCACGGGCGATTTCCGCCACCATATTCAGGGCGATGGGCTTGACCGCCGGGCCACAGTAACCGCCGTGCGATCCCTTGCCGCCGGTATTGGGGTGAATGCTCATCTGCTCCAGATCCACGCCCATTACCGAATTGATGGTGTTGATCAACGACACCGCATCGCCGCCGCCGCGCAGCGCGGCTCGCGCCGGATAGCGGATATCATTGATATTGGGCGTCAGTTTGACGATCGTCGGCAGGCGGCAATACTGCTTGCACCAGCGGGTGACCATTTCGATGTACTCCGGCACCTGCCCCACCGCCGCGCCCATGCCCCGTTCGCTCATGCCGTGCGGACAGCCAAAGTTCAGCTCGATGCCGTCGGCGCCGGTTTGTTCCACCAGCGGCAGAATGGATTTCCAGGCATCTTCTTCACAGGGCACCATAATCGACACAATCATGGCCCGATCGGGCCAGTTGCGTTTCACGCGGGCGATTTCTTCCAGATTGGTATCCAGCGAACGGTCGGTAATCAGCTCAATGTTATTCAGGCCGATAATGCGCCGATCCGTGGTACGCAGGGTGCTATAGCGCGGCCCGTTGACGTTCACCACATGCGGGTCCTGTCCCAGCGTTTTCCAGACCACGCCCCCCCAGCCTGCTTCAAAGGCACGCACGACGTTGTACTCTTTATCCGTGGGCGGCGCGGATGCCAGCCAGAAAGGATTAGGGCTTTCGATACCCAAAAAGCGACTGCTGAGATCAGCCATGTAGATACTCCCGTGTGCTGATTGAAGGTTTACCCGCCAGAGATGGATTGGCCGGGGGGCGCAGCATCGCGTCGATGGATTTCGCCGCCGCTTTGCCTTGACGTACGGCATCGACCGTCAGATCCAACCCGTCTGCGCAACAATCCCCGCCCGCCCATACGCCGGGTAACGAGGTGCGTCCGTCTTCATCCGTCGCAATGCGGCCCCCTTTCAGGACAATCGACGCGCCGGTCAGGCTGGCGTCATACGCCTGTCCAATCGCCTTCAGCACCATATCAGCGGGCAGGGTGAACGTTTCTCCGGTGGCCACCCGCGCGCCGGACTGCGACTGCATGACCATGAACGACACCGCTTTCACTTTGCCGTTCTCCCCTTCAATAGCCTGCGGGGCTGCCCAGTGACGGATGGCGACGCCGTTGGTTTTCGCCCATGCCTGCTCATACTGAGACGCTTTCATGTCCTGTTCACCGCGGCGATAGACCATCGTGACTTCACGCGCCCCCAGCTTTTTCGCCTGCACCGCGGCGTCAACGGCGGTCATGCCGCCGCCGATGACCACCACGTTACGGCCGATGGCAACCTCTCCAGGGTGAGCGGCCTGACGCAGTTCGGCAATAAAATCGACCGCTTCGCGCACCCCCGCCAGCGGGGTTTCTTCAACGCCAAGCGCATTCACGCCGCCCAAGCCCATGCCGAGGAATACCGCGTCATAATCCATACGCAGCGCATCCAGCGTAATGTCCCGTCCCAGACGGTGGTTAAGACGCAGCTCAATGCCGCCGATCGACAGCAGCCAGGCAATTTCACGCTGGGCGAAATCATCGGTGGTCTTGTAGGCCGCCAGACCGTACTCATTTAATCCGCCCGGTTTATCCCTGGCGTCGAACACCACTACGTGATGCCCGTTCTGCGCCAGCCGATGTGCGACAGTCAGCCCCGCCGGGCCCGCCCCGACGACGGCCACTTTTTTGCCCGTTGACGAGGCGCGGCTGAATAAAGGCTGACCGGGATTGGAGAGATACGCATCGGTGGCATAACGCTGCAACAGGCCGATTTGCACCGGTTTGCCATCCTGCTGATTGCGCACGCAGGCTTGCTCGCACAAGGTTTCTGTCGGGCAGACCCGGGCACACATGCCGCCCAGCACGTTCTCGCTCAGAATGGCCTCCGCCGCCCCGCGCACATTGTCCTGCGCGATACGATGAATAAAGCTCGGTACATCAATGTCTGCCGGGCATGAACGAGTACAGGGCGCGTCGTAGCAGTAATAGCACCGCTCCGATTCGATCACGGCCTGAATTTTGGTGAGCGGCGTGGCGCTATCGCCAAAGTTGTCCGCATATTCCGCGTCGTTAAGTCGTCCAGCCTGAATACCCGGCGCATCGCTGCCGACCGGTAATCTCGTTTTCATGCGGCGCACTCCTTTGGCTGGGCACTATCAGGGTCACGAGGGCACAGCATCGGTAATTCGTTCCACAACCTGCCGATACGGTTTTGCTTTCGATGGCTCATGGTGGTTCTCCCGCTAACGTCGGATTAAGGGAAAGGCCGGTGGCGCCACACCTTCCGTAAAATCTTGACCAAATGGTTAAGATTTCCCTTCTAACCATGCGATTTATGTGCCATTTCTTCAGCAACGATCAATAACGTTAAAAACAAGGCGTTATCCGATCATAACTTTTCACGATGGCGGATTTTGTGGATCTTTTAGGTGCAAGTTGCTCCATTATTGGCGATGATTGCGCCAATAATGGGCTTGATAAAACAGGAAGGGGTGGACGTTATCAGGATGGAAAAAACAAGGTGATGTCGCTTAATGGTTCAACGCATCGGGAAGGCCGCACATTCTGAAAATACTGGTCAGCACATGCTCGATGGCTCGCTGCCGGGCGCCCGGTTCACGCGCCTCATTACCGAGCACGGCGGCAATCTGAATGTCAAAATCCGCGTAAGTCTGCGTCATCGCCCAGATAGAGAAAAAAAAGTGTTTACTGTCTAACGGCGCCAGCAACCCCTGTTCAATCCAGTCATCCACTACCGCCGCTTTACGGGTCACCAAATCGCGCAGCTGCGTTTTCAGGAGTTCATGCACCATCGGCGCTCCTTGCAGGAGTTCGTTGGCAAACAGCTTCGAGGCGTGCGGACGTTCGAACGTTAACACCATTTTTTGCCGGACATATTGTTCAATCACCGCACGTGGATCGGCCTGCGGATGGAAATGTTCCAGCGGCGCCAGCCAGTCGTGCAGAATGCCGTCCAGCACGCGTAAATAAAGATTTTGCTTGTTGCCAAAATAGTAGTGCAGGTTTGGTTTAGGCAGATCGGCTTCCGCCGCAATCAGCGCCATTGTCGTGCCTTTGAAGCCATAGCGGGCAAACACGCGCTCCGCCGCCAGCAGGATGATGGCTTCATTATCGAGCCGGATGCGGCCTTTTACGGATTCATCGGTTAGCGTGTGTTTTAACATCTGCCCTCTCCCTCCAACGGTTCACGCACAACATTACCTGATTTACGCGGTGCAAGACACGCGCCAGGATCGACAAAAAAAGATGCAGCCCCTGTTACGCCCGCTATTTCTTATACGCCATTCAGGAATAAATACCGGGCGAAAAATGGTTTCCCGCCGGCGTAAAAGGGAGTGAGCCGGCCCGAGAGGGAAGATTGCCCTATTTTCGGGCACGCAGCGATTCTATCGCACCCTTTTAGGGTTTTCTCATCAGAGGATAGATTATTAACTATCTGTTTTTATTATGCTTAAATACTGGTACGCATTTTGCTTAAATCAATAAACAGGGCAGCACAGTACTAACATGTCTGAGCGCACGATGAATGGCTGGCTAGGGTTCCGATTCACAATTGGTGAATGACTGGTCCGAGAGCTGGCGACCTCCAGTGAGGTTACACGGCGGGATAAAAGCCCGGGAGACAGCAAACCTAAAACCCTAGGTATTTTGCTGCTCCTGCACCCGTAAACCTGACTGGAGATACACTGATGAGAAAACCTTTCCTTACCGCCTGCCTCCTGACCCTGCTGAGCTTTTCCGCCACCGCTGAAACGAAAAAGAGCTTTAACGTCTGCTGGACAATTTATGCGGGTTGGATGCCGTGGGGATATGTCAGCACCGAAGGGATTATCGATAAGTGGGCAAAAAAATACGGGATTGACATCAAAGTCACCCAGCTTAATGACTATGTTGAGTCGATAAACCAGTACACCGCCGGCCAGTTCGATGGCTGTACTATGACCAATATGGATGTGCTGACCATGCCCGCGGCGGGCGGAGTCGATACCACCGCCCTGCTCACCGGCAGCTTTTCCGACGGCAATGACGGTATTGTCATGAAGGGCGAAAACAAGACGCTATCCGATCTGAAAGGGCTGAATATCAACCTGCCCGAACTCTCCGTTTCTCACTATCTGCTGGTGCGCGGGCTGGAAAAGGCCGGACTGGCGGAAAAAGATATCAAAGTGGTGAATACCTCCGACGCCGATATTGTGGCCGCGTTTAATACCAGCGGCGTTCAGGCCGCCGGCGCCTGGAACCCTCAGCTTTCCGCCATCAAAGCCGTCCCCAACACCACGGAAGTGTTCAGCTCCAGCCAGATCCCCGGCGAAATCATCGATCTGATGGTGGTCAATACCCAAACGCTCAAAGACAACCCGGCGCTGGGCAAGGCCCTGACCGGCGCCTGGTTTGAAATCATGTCCATGATGCAAGCGGGCGATAATGCCGCGCTTGAATCCATGGCTCGCGCTTCAGGAACCGATCTGGCCGGCTATCAGGCCCAGCTCAAAACCACCCATTTATTCCATTCCCCTGCCGACGCAGTACAGTTCGTCACCAGCGGCGATCTGCCGAAAACCATGCAGCGGGTAGCGAATTTTTCCTTTGAAAAGGGGCTGCTCGGTGAAGGAGCGCGCAGCGCCGATGCGGTGGGAATGGCCTTCCCCGGCGATGTGATCCTCGGCGACAAAAACAACGTGAAGCTGCGCTTTGACGCGACCTTTGCGCAGATGGCCGCCGAAGGCCAGCTCTAATCACCGCGGGGAATTGCCATGCGCTTAATCAATCGTCATCCGGGCCGCGGCGGGCGGCTGCTACTGATGCTGCTGCCGTTTGTACTGCTGATTGCCCTCTATTTCACCAGTTCGGTCAGCCGGCTGGCGGACAACCCCAGTGACAAACTGTTGCCCAGCGCCGCGCAGATGGTTGATGCGATAGAACGCGTCGCTTTTACCGCAGACAAGCGCAGCGGTGAATATGTCCTGTGGGCCGACACCACAGCCAGTTTGAGCCGGCTGGCGATCGGACTGGGCGTATCCTCGCTGGCGGGGTTGTGCCTCGGCATTGCCGCCGGGGTCTTTCCGCTGTTCAGAGCGTCGCTATCCCCACTGATGACCGTGCTGTCGATGATCCCGCCGCTGGCAATACTCCCGATTCTGTTTATCGTTTTCGGCCTTGATGAGTTGTCAAAAGTGATGCTGATCGTCATCGGCATCACACCGGTACTGGCGCGCGATCTCGAACAACGCGCCCGTGAAATCCCCCCCGAACTGCTGATCAAAGCGCAAACGCTGGGCGCGAATAGCTGGACGCTGGTGCTCAGGGTGGTTCTGCCCCAGTTGCTGTCGCGGCTGCTGGTTTCACTGCGCCTGATGCTGGGTTCCGCCTGGCTGTTCCTGATCTCCGCCGAGGCTATTTCGGCCACGGCGGGTCTGGGTTATCGGATATTCCTGGTGCGTCGCTATATGGCCATGGACGTGATCCTGCCTTACGTCGTGTGGATCACGCTGCTGGCCTGGCTGATGGACTACGCATTGAGGCTTCTCAACCGTTACTTTTTCCCCTGGTCTGAGGGAGAAAAAGGATGAGTTTTATTCAAATCAACAATATCTGGCAGGAGTATGGCGACCATGTGGTGCTGGAACGCCTGAATCTCTCCATCGAGGAAGGGGAATTCTGCACCATGGTAGGCGCATCCGGATGCGGTAAGTCAACGTTTCTGCGCTTGCTGCTGGGGCAGGAAAAACCGAGCAGGGGCAGCCTGTTGCTGGAAGGCCAACCGCTGGCGGATGAACCCGACGCCAGCCGGGGCGTGGTGTTTCAGCGTTACTCGGTCTTCCCGCACCTGAACGTGCTGGACAACGTCGTCATCGGCCCGGAACTGCTGCATGCCCGCGTCACAGGCCGCTTCTTCGGACGCCGCAAACGCCAGGCCAGAGAAGAGGCGATGCGGCTGTTACATCGGGTAGGGCTGGGACAGGCGCTGGATAAATACCCCGGTCAGCTGTCCGGCGGTATGCAACAGCGTCTGGCCATCGCGCAGGCGTTCATCATGTGTCCGCGCATTCTGCTGCTGGATGAACCGTTCGGCGCGCTCGATCCCGGTATACGCAAAGATATGCACCAGCTGCTGCTGGAGCTATGGCAGGAAACCCGCCTGACCGCCTTCATGGTGACTCACGATCTGTCGGAAGGTTTCAATCTCGGCACCCGGCTGCTGGTGTTTGACAAGGTTCGGCTGGATCCCCAGGCGCCGAACGCCTATGGCGCGCGCGTAACCTATGACATTCCCCTGAATGCCGATCGCCTTGCCGCGCGCCGCGCGCTTGCCGTGCTGCCGCCGCATATCGCGCCTACCCCGGCCACCGATCATTGATAAGGATTTTAACCATGACCAACCCATTGATTTTACAATCTGCATTATATGAAGAAACCGTTCCGGGCGGCGGACACACCTCGTTCGTCCTGCGCCGGGGCCAACTGCTGCGCATCACGGATATTGAAGGTGATGCCAACGTCAGCCTGATGCTGCTGAATGCGGCCCAGACCAGCGAACGGCTTAATCTGCCCGATACCCTGAAAGGCCAGCACACGGCAAAACTCACGGCGGGCCACTGTCTGTATTCGGATATGGGCCGGGTTCTGGCCGCCATCACCGCCGACACCTGCGGCTGGCACGACAGCTTCGGCGGAGTGCTCAATGCAAAGGAAGTCGAAGAGAAATACGGTCAGGGACGCTATCAGGAACAGCGTAACGCCTTTCATCGCAACGGCGTGGACAACTTGCTGGTGGAGATGGGTAAGTGGAACCTGAATCTGCAAGACCTGCTGATGGTCGTCAATCTGTTCAGCAAGGTGACGGTGGATGAAACCGGCCGCTTCCGCTTCCAGCCGGGTAATGCCAAAGCCGGGGACTACATCGAACTCTACGCGCCAATGGATACGCTGGTGATACTCACCGCGCTCCAGCATCCGATGGACACCAATCCGCACTATTCCCCCAAGCCCGTCCAACTGAATTGGTTCCAGCCGAACAGCGACGGCATTACCGAGCTTTGCCGGCATTCACGCGCGGAAAACGCCCGCGCCTTTCACAACACTGAACGCCAATATCTTTGAGGGACACTACGATGAGCTTAACCACCAGTCACCTTCAGCCTGAACAGGCGCTGTTCCGTCATGTGATCCCGGCGGGCGAACCCTATCTGTTTGAAGTCAAAAAAGGCCAAACGGTGCGCCTGCTCGATCTGGAAGGCAATCAGGCCGTTGATACGCTGTTTTACCGTGCCGCCAACCCGCGTGAGCGCTACGATCCCCAGCGGACGTTGCGCCGTCAGAACAACGTCTATCTGACCACCGGCAGCGTCCTTTATTCCAATCTCGGCAACCCATTGCTGACCATCGTCGCCGACACCTGCGGCCGGCACGATACGCTCGGCGGCGCCTGCGCGCAGGAGAGCAACACGGTGCGCTATGCGCTGGATAAACGCTATATGCACAGCTGCCGCGATAACTTCCTGTGCGCCTGCCTGCACGACGGCCGTCTGGATAAAAAAGACATTGGCGCCAATATCAACTTTTTCATGAATGTCCCGGTTACGCCCGATGGCGGACTGACGTTTGAAGATGGCATCTCGGCGCCGGGAAAATACGTCGAACTTCGGGCAGAGACGGATGTGATCGTGCTGATCTCCAATTGCCCGCAGCTCAACAACCCCTGCAACGGCTGGAACCCTACCCCGGCGGAGGTCCTGATATGGTCATGACCGGGCAAACGTTCGCCGCAGTCTGGCGCGCGGCGCGCCGCTTTCTCGCCGCGTTATTGGTCGCCCGGGCCAGACACTATACCGGGCTGCTGCCTGCCTTATCGGCGGAGCGTGAACGGGCGGATAACGCCAATAACCTGAATATCAGGTAACGGGTATCCGCGGAACGACCCGCGATCCCCTCGCCACGGACGACCCTGGCGCAGCATAGCGGAAGCAGGACGACCTGCTCATTTCGAGAGCGCTTCACATGTTTGAAAACGTATTGATTGCCAATCGCGGCGCCATTGCCTGTCGTATTTTACGCACCCTGCATGACTTGAATGTTCAGGGCGTGGCGGTCTATTCAGAAGCCGATGCGGCCAGTTTGCATGTCCAGCAGGCAGACATCGCGGTCAGTCTGGGAGACGGCCCCGCGGCGCAAACCTATCTGATGGTGGATAAGATCCTCGGCGTCGCCAGAAACACAGGGGCCGACGCCATTCACCCCGGCTATGGTTTCCTGTCGGAAAACGCCGCCTTTGCCGAAGCGTGTGAAGCCGCCGGTATCGCCTTTATCGGACCCACGCCGGAACAGCTGCGCGTATTCGGTCTTAAACATACCGCGCGCGCGCTGGCGAAAGCTCATCACATCCCCCTGCTGGAAGGTTCGGCATTGCTGGAGGATGTGGACGCCGCACTGACGGCGGCGATCGCCATTGGCTATCCGGTGATGCTGAAAAGTACCGCGGGCGGCGGGGGCATCGGGATGCGCGTATGCTGGTCCGCGGACGAACTGTCGGAGGCTTTCGAAAGCGTTCGCCGTCTGGGGCAGAACAATTTCAGCGATGCCGGGGTGTTCGTCGAAAAATATATCGAACGCGCCCGTCATCTGGAGGTACAGATTTTTGGCGATGGCAACGGAGAGGTCCTGGCTTTAGGGGTTCGTGACTGTTCCGTACAGCGGCGTAATCAGAAAGTGCTGGAAGAAACGCCCGCGCCAAACCTGCCGGTCGGGATGGATGCGGCACTGTGCAACGCGGCGGTGAAGCTGGCTCAGGCAGTCAACTACCGCAGCGCGGGTACGGTTGAGTTCATCTATGACAGTCAGGCTGAACGCTTTTATTTCCTCGAGGTCAATACGCGCCTACAGGTTGAACACGGCGTCACTGAACAGGTCTGGGGCGTGGATCTGGTGCGCTGGATGCTGCAACTGGCCGCGGGTGAACTGCCGCCGCTGGCGACGCTGGCGCGGGATTTATCGCCACAGGGCCATGCGATTCAGGCGCGGCTGTACGCCGAAGATCCGGGACGCCACTTTCAACCCAGCCCGGGACTACTGACGGCGGTCAGCTTCCCTCACGCCGAAGGTAAATCACTGCGCATTGATACCTGGGTCGAAGCGGGATGTGAGATCCCGCCCTATTTCGACCCGATGATTGCCAAGCTGATTAGTTGGGCCCCTTGCCGGCAAGACGCGTTGCACGCGCTCGATAAGGCGCTGGCCGAGACGGTGCTGTACGGGGTGGAAACCAACCGCGATTATCTGCGGCAGATCGTGCAGGATACCCCTTTTGCCAGCGGATTACCCTGGACCCGCTGTCTGGAAACGCTGGTTTATCAGGCCAATACGTTCGAGGTCGTGGCTGCCGGTACGCAGACCACGGTACAGGATTATCCGGGCCGAATTGGCTACTGGGCCGTCGGGGTTCCGCCTTCCGGGCCGATGGATAGCCGCTCGCTCTGTCTGGGAAACCGTTTGCTGGGCAACGACGCAGGCATGGCGGCGCTGGAAGTGACCATGAGCGGCCCCATCCTGCGCTTTAACACGGACGCGGTCGCCGCGGTGACCGGGGCCGAGCTGCCGGTACAGCTGAACGGACAGCCGCAGCCGATGAATATCTCGTTCCCGATCCCGGCAGGCAGTACCCTGCAATTGGGTACGCTGACGGGGGCAGGCGCACGCAGCTATCTGTGCCTGCGGGGCGGCATTCAGGCGCCCGATTATTTAGGCAGCAAAAGCACCTTTACGCTGGGCCAGTTCGGCGGTCATGCCGGTCGTGCGCTACGCGCGGGCGACGTGCTGCATCTGCCTGCGTTGCGGAACAGCGCCAGCGGCGTACCGCTACCTGATGAACTGGTCGCCACGCTGCCCACGGTGCGTGAAATGCGGGTCATTTATGGCCCGCACGGTGCGCCCGAGTATTTTACGCCCGGCTATATCGACACGTTTTTTGCCACCGAGTGGGAAGTCCACTTCAACTCCAGCCGTACCGGCGTGCGCCTGATTGGTCCGAAACCAGAATGGGTGCGGGACAGCGGCGGCGAGGCGGGATTGCATCCTTCCAATATCCATGACAACCCTTATGCCATTGGCGCCGTTGATTTCACCGGGGATATGCCGGTGATCCTTGGTCCCGACGGTCCGAGTCTGGGCGGTTTCGTCTGTCCGGTCACCGTCATCGAGGCTGACCTGTGGCAACTCGGCCAGCTCAGGGCCGGCGATAAGGTGCGCTTTACGCCGGTCAGCATCGAAACGGCACGGGCGCTGGCGGTGGCGCAAAAAACAGAGCATGCCGAATTGCGATCGGTTGCATCCGACTGGCAACCGCATCCACTCCAATCCCCGGTGGTGCTTGACTGCGGACAGGGCAACCAGCGGCTGGTGGCCCGCCTCAGCGGCGACACCTATCTGTTGCTGGAACTGGGTGAACCGGAGTTGGATCTGGCGCTGCGCTTGCGGGGTCATGTGCTGATGCAAATGCTACAGGCGGACGATATTGACGGCATCATTGACATCACCCCGGGGATCCGCTCGCTGCAAATCCACTACCAGCCAGAAACGCTGGCGCTGCCGCAGCTGCTGCGCAAGGTGGCTGAGGTGTGGCAACAGGTTGGTAAAAAACAGGATTTGCGCGTCCCTTCACGCATCGTGTATCTGCCTCTCTCCTGGGATGATCCCGCCTGTCAGCTGGCAATCCAGAAATACATGACCACGGTGCGCAAGGATGCGCCGTGGTGCCCGAGCAATCTGGAGTTTATTCGCCGCATCAATGACCTGACCGATCTGGATGAGGTCCACCGCCTGGTCTTTGCCGCCAGCTATCTGGTCATGGGGCTGGGCGATGTGTATTTGGGCGCGCCCGTCGCCACACCGCTCGATCCGCGCCATCGTCTGGTCACCACCAAATACAATCCGGCGCGTACCTGGACGGCGGAAAATTCGGTCGGCATCGGCGGAGCCTATATGTGCGTGTATGGCATGGAAGGACCCGGCGGGTATCAGTTTGTCGGCCGCACCCTGCAAATGTGGAACCGATACCGGGACGTGGCGGCGTTTGACGGCAAGCCCTGGCTGCTGCGTTTCTTCGACCAGATTCGCTTCTATCCGGTCGGTGCCGATGAGCTGTTGCAAATTCGCCGTGACTTCCCGCTGGGGCGTTATCCGTTACGAATTGAGCACAGCGAGCTGGCGCTGGCCGACTATCAGGCTTTTCTCGAGCGTGAAGCAGACAGTATCGCCGCGTTCCGCCACCGGCAACGTGCGGCGTTTAATGCCGAGCGGCTGCGCTGGGCCGACGCCGATCGAACCCCTCTCGACAGCGAAACCGGGCACACGGAACAGCATGACGGCGCCCCCTTGCAACCCGGTCAACATGGCGTCGAAAGCCCGATTGCCGGCAATTTGTGGCAGGTTGCGGTCGATGTGGGCTCTCACGTCACGCAGGGCGATACGCTGGTGATACTGGAGTCTATGAAGATGGAAATCCCGCTCGAATCCCCCTGCCAGGGGATAGTACGCGAAGTGAGGGTACAACCGGGATCGCCCGTGAGTGCCGGGCAGTGTGTCATTGTCATTGAGAAAGAGTGAGGAAAATACCATGCAACCGACTTTTGATCTGCGCCTGAGTACGCTGCGGGATGCTTACCAGAAAGGCGACTTAACTCCACGCGCGTTGTTGCAACAGTTGCGTACCGCAGCAGGCGCGCTCAACCCTGAATTCCACCTGTTCATCCATCTGCTGAACGCCGACGAACAGGAGCCTTATCTGGCGGCGCTGGAACAGCAATCCCTGGCGTCTCTGCCGCTGTACGGTATTCCCTTTGCCATCAAGGACAATATCGATCTGGCCGGTATCCCCACCACCGCCGCCTGCCCGGCCTATGCCTATGTGCCGCAAAAGAGCGCCACTATCGTCGGGCAATTGATCGCATTAGGCGCGATCCCCGTCGGGAAAACCAATCTGGATCAGTTTGCCACCGGCCTTAACGGCACACGCTCGCCCTATGGTGAATGCCGCAACAGTATCCACCCCGATTATCCGGCGGGTGGCTCCAGCGCCGGTTCGGCGCTGGCGGTGGCGCTCGGTTTAGCCAGTTTCGCGCTGGGAACGGACACGGCAGGCAGTGGGCGGGTGCCCGCCGCCTTGAATAATCTGGTTGGACTGAAAGCCAGTAAGGGACTGATTTCTACCGCGGGCGTCGTCCCCGCCTGCCGCACGCTGGACTGCGTCACCTTTTTCACCGCCAGCGCCGAGGAAGCCAGCCAGCTGCTGGCGCTGATCGCCCTGCGGGATCCCGACGACGCTTACAGCCGCGCCAACCCACAATGGAACGACGCCAGCGCATTTGGCCTGCCCCGTCCCGGCTTCCGCTTTGGCGTGCCCGATAAACTGGAGTTTTTAGGCTGCCCTGAAAGCCCGGCATTATTCTCCGCCGCGGTTGAACATCTGAAAGCGTTGGGCGGCATCCCGGTCAGCATTGATTTTTCCCCGTTTCTGGAAGCCGCCAAATTGCTCTATGAAGGGCCGTGGACCGCGGAGCGTTACAGCGTGGCGGGCGAACTTATCGAACGCCAGCCGGACGCCGTACTGCCGGTGATCCGCGATGTGCTCGCCCAGGCCCCCCGCCACAGCGCCGTGGATACCTTTCGCGCCCAGTACCGGCTACAGGCGCTGAAGGTCATTTGCGATCGAACCATGGCCGATCTGGCATGCGTCCTGACTCCTTCCTACCCGCGCGCGGTGACGTTGGACGAACTGCATGCCGAACCGGTCAAGCGCAACGCCGATCTCGGCTACTACACCAACTTCATGAACATGCTTGACTATGCGGCGGTCGCGCTGCCTGCCGGCTTCCAGACAAACGGCCTGCCCTGGGGAGTGACGTTGTTCGGGCGCGTCTTCACGGATCAATATCTGCTCAGTCTGGCGGCGGCGTTTCAGCGCCGACAATCACTGCCGCTGGCGGGCGGGCGCATGCTGCACGCAGCGACGCCGCAACGCGTTGCCCGCAACGATCGGGCCCGGCTGGTGGTGTGCGGCGCGCACCTCTCAGGTCAACCTTTAAACGGGCAACTCACCCAGCGCGGAGGCCGACTGCTGCATGCGACACAAAGCTCACCAGACTATCGGCTGTATGCGCTGGCAGGCGGCCCGCCGTTTCGTCCCGGCATGGTGCGGGTGGCGGCTGACGGCGAAGCCATTGAGGTCGAGGTGTGGGAACTGCCCAGTGCGGAGCTCGGTTCCTTTCTCACCGGGATCCCCGCGCCGTTGGGACTGGGGAAAATTCAGCTGTCCGACGGCAGTTGGGAAACCGGGTTTATCTGTGAATCATACGGTCTGAAGGATGCGCAGGACATCACCCACCTGAAGGGATGGCGCGCCTATCTGAAGGGCGGTGCGAAGTAAAGATGCGTTAACCCCGGTGGCGGGCAGGGTAGCTCGCCAATACAACCGGCAGAAGGCCCGTAAACCACCGCTTTACGGGCCTTCAGAAAAATCGATTATTTCGCCGCCTCATCCCAGACGACGTGGGTCATGGCGCTGTCGCCGGGGTCTTTTTTGATCACCGAGGCATCGCCTCCGTTCAGCAGCACATCCACCGTGCGACGGTAGGCCGCCGGATCGAGATAGCCGATTTCCGGCGTGTTGGCATGGGTAATCAGCTTGGCGACGTTCTCCATCTGCCGCTGTTGCACTTCTATCGTGGCGGAACCGGACATGTCTTCGTTCACCACAATCTCGGCGGCTTCGGTTGGATTTTTCACCGCGTCGTTCCAACCCTTATAGGTCGCTTTCAGGAACTTCGCCATTTTCGCGACAAACGCCGGATCGTTCAGGCTCGACTCCAGCACATACAACCCATCTTCCAGCGTCGATACGCCCTGATCTTCATACGGGAAGGAAATCAGTTCGTCCTGTTTCATGCCGGCATCAATCAACTGCCAGTATTCGTTATAGTTCATGGTTGAAATACAGGCGGCCTGATTCTGCAACAGCGGGTCAACGTTAAAACCCTGCTTCAACACCTTAATGTCCGTATCCGGCTTATAGCCCAGCTTGTGCATCCAGTTGAAAAACGGATACTCGTTCCCCCCAAACCACACGCCCAGCGTTTTCCCTTTCAAGTCCGCCGGTGTTTTAATGCCGGTTGATTTACGGCAGGTCAGCATCATGCCGGAACGATCAAATATCTGGGCGATATTCACCAGCGGCACCCCTGATTCCCGCGCCGCCAACGCATCCGGCATCCAGTTCACGATCACGTCCGCCGATTTCCCGGCAATCACCTGCACCGGCGAAATGTCCGTACCGCCAGGCTTGATGGTCACATCCAGACCGGCATCCTTGTAGTAGCCCTTGGCCTGCGCAACGTAATAGCCCGCAAACTGCGCCTGCGGCAGCCATTTAAGCTGCAAGGTGACTTTCTCGGCGGCCCAGGCGCCGGTCGTCAGGGAAAACGCCAGCGTTGTGGCGGCCACGATAAGACATTTGCGAAAAGCGGAACGATCTCTCATCTGAGTATCCTCGGGGTAAAGTGGAACACACAACGACAAACGGACTACGACTCCCCGCGTACCGAGGGGTGCCAGAAATTGACTTTTTTCTCCAGCCGCACCAGCAGCGCGTAAAACACCGACCCAACGACGGAGGCCACCACTATCGCCGCCCACACCGTGGACATATGCATGCGCGCCGCCTCCGTCGAAATACGAAAGCCCAGCCCGGACGTGGGGGAACCAAAAAACTCGGCGACAATCGCACTGATGAGCGCCAGGGTGGCATTCACTTTCAATGCATTGAAAATGAAGGGTAATGCTGCCGGCAAACGTAATACCCACAGCGTTTTACGCGGCGTGGCGGCATAGCAATACATCAGCTCGCGCTCCAGCTTGCCGCTGGCCTGCAATCCCGCCAGCGTGCTGACCAGCGCGGGGAAAAACGTCACCAGCACGATCACCGCCGCTTTGGAAGGCCAGTCAAAACCGAACCACATCACCGCAATAGGCGCGACCCCCACCAGCGGAATGGTGCTCGTCAGGTTGGCCAACGGCAGTAGTCCACGTTGCAGGAAGGGCAGGCGGTCAATCAGGATCCCCACGGCAATGCCCATACCGCTGCCCAGCAGATACCCCACCAGCACCGATTTCAGTACCGTTTGCACAAAATCCCCGCTCAGCGGCCCGGCGTTTTGGTACAGCGCCCGAACGATATCAAGCGGCGCAGGCAGCAGCACCTGAGGTACGGCAAACACCGTGACCAGCAGTTGCCAGAAATAGATCACCCAGACACCGAACAGCGTCGCCACCACGCTGGCGGGCAGTTTACGGCTATCGATCGTTGCCAGCCGCTGTACGCTGTGACATGCCAATAATCCCAGGGCAAAAATAGCCAACCAGTATGGCGCATCGGCCTGCGCCATGACGCCGGGAAGGAGCAACAGCCCGGCCGCCGCCACAATCAGTACCATCAACAACGCCAGATACCACGGTGATGATAACGGCAGCATTGCCAGCACCGTCACACATAGCAGCAACAGTAAAACCGCCATCACGGACACGGCGGTTCCCGCCAACATGCCGGGAAGACATTGTCCCAGCCCCAGCAACGCGGCAATCAACGCCACGACAAGGCCAACGCCACCGGGAACGGATTTACGCATCATCGACCCCCTTGACGGCGTTTCATCACGCCGTATTCCGTCAGGCTGACCAACGCGGTCAACAGCAGTCCCAGTAGCGACGCCATCACCAGGGCGGACCAGATCTGGATGGTGTTGCCATAGTAGGAGCCGGTAAGCAAGCGCGCGCCTAATCCCGCCTGCGCCCCGGTCGGCAGCTCCGCCACCATCGTACCCACCAGCCCGCTGGCTATCGCCACCCGAAACGCCGGAAATAAATAAGGCAGAGCAGACGGCAGCCTCACCATCCAGAAGGTATCAATACGGCTGGCGGCGTAGGTATGCACCAGTTCCATTTCCATCTTCTGCGGTGAACGCAATCCCTGCACGGTGGCAATCGTCACCGGAAAGAAACAGAGGTACATGGCAATGGTGGCTTTCGGCAGCAGGCCGGTAATCCCCAGACTGCCCAGAATAATCAGCACAATCGGCGCGATAGCCAGCACCGGCACCGTTTGTGATGCCACGATCCACGGCAGTAAGGCTTTATCCAGCGTGCGCGAGTGCACAATGCCAATCGCCAACAGCAGGCCAAATACCACGCCCATTACAAAACCCGTCAGCGCGGCGCTGGCGGTTACCCAGGTGTGCAACAGCAGATTACGGGGGGAGGAGACCGGCCATTTGGTCAAACTGGCCCAGATATCCGCCAGAATCTGGTGCGGCGCCGGCAGAACCGGACGCGTCATATTCAGCGTGGTATAAAACAGATCGCGCCAGTTCCAGTCGCCTGCCGGAGCCAGCGTGCGTTCAATCGCCCCCTGGGCATTCAACCCGACGGCCAGCAGATACCAGAACGCCACCGCGATAGCGATCACCACGCCAACGGGTAAGGCCCGGTAGCTTAAGGTGTTAATGTTCATGGTGTCCCTCGATCAGTGCTTCCCGTACCTCTTGCGCCAGACGAATAAACGCCGGTGAGTCACGCAGGGATAAATCCCGCTGGTGCGGTAACGGCGAATCAATGACTTTGACGATGCGGCCGGGACGCGGCGACATAATGACAATACGGGTGGACAGATAGACCGCTTCGGAAATGGAGTGAGTCACAAACACCATCGTGCGCTGTTCGTTGTACCAAAGCTGCTGTAGCTGCTGATTCAGGTTATCGCGGGTCAACTCGTCCAGCGCGCCAAAAGGCTCGTCCATCATCAGGATTTTGGGTTCAAACCCCAGCGCCCGGGCGATAGATGCCCGCTGTTGCATACCGCCCGACAGCTGCCACGGATACTTTTTCTCAAAGCCGCTCAGGCCGACGCGCGCCAGCTGCTCGCGGGCAATCGCTTCAATCTGGGCAGGCAATTTCCCCTGAATCTGCAATGGCAGCATGACGTTAGCCAACACGGTACGCCACGGCAACAATACCGGCGCCTGAAACACATAGCCATAGGCCCGCGCCAGACGGGCTTCCGATGGCGTCATATCATTGACCCAGACTTCGCCTGAGGTAATCGATTCCAGATCGGCAATCACCCGCAGCAATGTCGTTTTGCCGCAGCCGGAAGGGCCGATAAAAGAGACAAACTCCCCCTGACGGATAGTCAGATTCACATCTTGCAGCGCGTGCACCGGTCGATCGGCGGCGGGATAGATAACATTGGCGTCACGCACAACGATTGCCGGTCTGGCGGTTGCCGGGGCTACTGGCGTCGTTATGAGAGAAGACTCATCTGCGTACATTAGTTGGCTCATACCGGTATCCCCTCCTGGCGATTTCTGACTATCTGGTTAGGTTTCCGGACTGACTGATGCCATTTCCATGCCAACGTTTATTTTTTGCCCGACCTTACGGACTACGTGGGCTTTTGCATCGGCGCTTAAACCCATGCCAGCACATTTGGTGCAAATCGCCGCGCAATTGCCTCTATTTGGAGCAAGATGCATACATAAAACGTATATTTAATTTTGATACGGGGGGAAGGTGGCGCCCCTCTGGCGTAAAAGGGGCTGAGTCGGGAGGTGCCTTTAGGATGAGCAGCAAGGATGCTGTGAAAGCCAGTGCCGCGTCGGGAACGCGTCACTGGCGGTCCGTCAAAAGGTACCTCACGGCGAAGGAACCGCGCAGCGGCTCCGTTTCGCCAAAAGCCATGAGGTCAAGGAGCAGCGGCGATTGAGCGCTCCTTGTCGGGCGCGTGCTACGTCGTTGCATGGAAAAACGGCTATTCTTCGCGCACGAAATCTCACTGGATCCATATAGGGGATCTTGCCGGAATCAACAAAACTTATCGTTAATCTCCTCCAGAACTTCATCAATGATACCCAGCCCCTGCCGCACCTCATCCGCCGTCACGATACAGGGCGGCACCACATGCAGGCGGTTTTCCGCGATAAAGCCCAGCAATCCTTTAGCGAGCAATCGGGTTTTTATTTCTCCCATCACCGACGCCGGCAACGGCGTTTTATTGACCGGATCGGAAACCAGCTCCAGCGCATGGAACACGCCGATACCGCGCACCTCGCCAATAATTTGATATTTTTCACCCAGTTTGCGTAACCCGGCCGCCAATATGCCATCCCCAATCTGCGCGGCATTCCCGACGATGTTTTCCTCTTCCATCGCATCCAGCGTCGCCACGATGGCGGCCATCGCCAGAGGGTGCCCGGAGTAGGTCAGGCCGCCCGGGAACAGTTGCTTATCGAAGAAATGGGCGATGGGTTCAGAAATCAGGACGCCCCCCGCCGGCACATAGCCCGAGTTCACGCCTTTGGCAAACGTGATGAGATCCGGCTCGATGCCATAATGCTCAAAAGCGAACCAGGAGCCGGTGCGGCCGAAACCAGCCATGACTTCATCCATAATCAACATGATGCCAAACTCGTTAGCCAGCGCCTGTACGCCCGCCAGATAGCCCGCAGGCGGAATCAGAATCCCCGCCGTGCCCGGAATGGTTTCCAGCAAAATCGCGGCAATGGTGTTTGGTCCCTCGCACTCGATTATCCGGCGCAAATGGTGCAATGCCGCCTGACACTCCTCAGCCTCGGTGGTTGCCAGAAACTCACTGCGATACAGATAAGGCGTAAAGACATGGATATGGCCGCGGGAATATTCATTGGGCAAGCGCCGCCAGTCGCCCGTGGCGCCAATCGCACTGCCGGTATTACCGTGGTAGGAGCGGTAGCCAGACAGGATCTTCTCTTTACCGGTAAACAAACGCGCCATGCGGATTGCATTTTCATTGGCATCCGCCCCGGCATTGGTGAAAAACACCTTACTGAATTTATCGGGCGCGCGCGCAACGATGCGTTTGGCCGCCTCGCCGCGGGTCAGATTGGCGATTGCCGGGGAAATGGTCGCCAGTAAATCCGCCTGAGTCTGAATGGCCGCAACCACTTTCGGGTGGCGGAAACCAATATTGGTGTTAACCAACTGGCTACTGAAATCCAGCCAGGATTGCCCGTCATAATCCCAGAGCCGGCTCCCTTCCCCGCCCGCAATTACCAACGGATTCAACGCCCCCTGCGTCGCCCAGGAGTGAAAAACATACTGTCTGTCCAACTGACGGACATAATCATTAGACAATGCAGATTCATTCTTCAACGTCATCTTTCCATCCTCATCATTACGCGGGCATGTATCGCATATGTGGGTCAGCAACGACCTGTAAGCATGGCAAAACCGCAGCGTAACGCCATACATACCGCCATCAAGTAGAAAAAATCAGACTAGGGATAAAAAAGGCAACGGGGATAGAGCCAGATCGAGAATAACCTTGGGCCAGTTGATGCCGCGCCCGCGTTACCGGCTGATTTGTCCCATACATTCCTGGCAACTGGCTCTGTCAGAGGCGTCGATCCCTTCGTAAAGTTGAAAACCGTTTATCACTCTCAGAAGAGGACATTTTCATGCGGAATATTGTGTTTATCACCGGAGCGACCTCTGGATTCGGCCATGCTGCGGCACGCCACTTTGCCGCCAATGGCTGGTCGCTCATCCTCTCCGGCCGACGTGAAGAACGCCTGAGGGCGCTGTCGGATGAGCTGTCGGCATACGTACCCGTTTACTATTCGGTATTGGACGTGCGTGACGCGCAGGCCGTCCAGAACATGGTGGCGACCCTGCCTGAAGCCTTCAAAACGGTTAAGACGCTGGTGAATAACGCCGGATTGGCGTTATCTCCTCAGGCGGCCCAACACGTTGAATTAGCCGACTGGCACACCATGATCGATACCAATATTACCGGATTGGTGAATGTGACCCATGCTTTACTACCGACGCTGATTGCAACCGGAAAAGGGGCCAGCATCATCAATATCGGCTCCATTGCAGGCCAGTGGCCGTATCCGGGAAGCCATGTCTACGGCGCCTCAAAAGCGTTCGTCAAACAGTTCAGCTATAACCTGCGCTGTGACCTGCAAGGAACCGGAGTGAGAGTCACCGATCTGGCGCCCGGTATTGCCGAAACCGAATTCACGCTGGTAAGAACCAAGGGCGATCGGGCCGCGTCCGATCGGTTATACCGTGGCACCACGCCGCTGACCGCCGAGGACATAGCCGGGCAAATCTATACCGTGGCGACGCTACCAGACCATATGAATATCAACCGCATAGAGATCATGCCGGTACGTCAGGCATGGTCGTCTTTCGCCATCGACCGCGACTAGCATGACGCCATGCTGAAAACCCTTTTCAACCGACGTTGATTACAACGTCGGTTTATCTTCACCGTCAGATTAATCCCCCGCCATACCCTGCGCACAAAAACACGGAAAGTGAGTTTGTTGCGTAACCTTCCGGTTACTACCCCACTTCGATTCAGGTACGCTATTTGCTTGTTTCCCCGATAGACGTTGTTAATTTCTGGGGAGCGGGAAATGATTGACCACTGTCTGCATATCGATTTTGTTTCGACCAGAAGCTTGCAGGAACAACTACGGGAAACGCTGGTTACTTCTATTCTCGCCGGTATTTTTCCTATTAACGAACCGTTGCCCTCATGCCGTAAATTATCGTGCCAGTTGAATATTTCGCGCAACACCGTAGCGCTGGTTTACGAAGGCCTGCTCAATGACGGCTATCTGGTCAGCCGCCCACGCAGCGGGTATTACCTGCACCCAAACTATCATCACACCGATATCTTTCCCGAGATGCCGAACAACAGGCCGCCAGCGGAAATGGCGCCGCGGGCACCGGAATGGGGCAAGCGATTCAACATTTGCCCCAGTAACTACCTCACCGCCATGAAACCCGCGCAGTGGATGGATTACCCTTATCCCTTTATTTATGGTCAGCCCAATACGCAGCTATTCCCGCTGGAACAATGGCGTGAGACAACGCGTAAGGTCACAGGAACCCATCATGACCACGGTTGGCTATACGACAATATCGATCAGGATGTCACGCTGCTGGTTGAACAGGTGCGCAAGCGTATTCTCCCCAAACGCGGCATCATCGCCCGAGGCGATGAAATCCTTATCACCCTGGGTTCACAGAACGCGCTCTACCTGCTCGCCCGTTTGCTGTTCAACAAAAACTCCCGCATCGGCGTCGAAAATCCGGTCTTCCGCGAAGCCATTAATACCTTCTCATTGCAGGATGCCCATATTATTCCTCACGCGCTGGACAGCGAAGGCATCCAGCTGACCGAAGCCTCGCGTACCTGCGACTATTTCTATGTCACGCCCAGTCATCAGGCGCCAACCGGCATCAGTATGAGCAACGCCCGCCGTACCGAGCTGCTTGAACACGCCTGTCAACACGACCAAATCATCATTGAAGATGATTACGATTCTGAAAGCAGCTTTGATCCCTACCCCAAAGCCGCGTTGAAAGCCTGTGATATCCATAATCGGGTCATCTACGTCAGCAGCCTGTCGAAATCGCTGTCGCCCGGCCTGCGTCTGGGTTATCTGGTTGCTCCATCTGAACTGATTGATGAACTGCGGGCGCTCCGTCGTCTGTCCTATCGTCATCCGCCCGCCAATATCCAGTACCAGATGGCTCACTTTCTGGCACAGGGTTATTATGAAACTTACCTGCATCGCTATCGCGAAGATTCCGCCAGACGCTGGAATATCCTCAACGATGCGCTGAATACCTATCTTCCCGAGTGTACCCGTCTTCCCGGCAGCGGCCCCGCCAACGCGTTCTGGCTGCAAACGCCCGCGACCGTCAATACACAGCAGCTGGCATGGCGCGCAGCCCATGCCGGCGTACTCATCGAACCTGGTCAGGATCGCTTTCTCGACGGGCATCCACCGGAAAACTTTTTCCGGCTGGGCTTCCATGCCATCAAGACCGAACAGATTGAACCCGGTATTGCCCGTCTGGCGGAGGCCTTTCACCATACCCGGTCGGCCCATCGTCGCTAGGGAATCCTGACTTGACTCTCCTGTTCGTCCTGATCGACCGCGAAGCACGCGACTTTCTGTTCGCCGTAGAGCTTCAACTGAGGCTGGAACTGAGTACAGGTACTGAAACAGCGCTGACAACGGGCGTTAAACGCACAACCCGGCGGTGGATTCAGCGGGCTGGGCAGTTCACCTGTCAGCTTGATGCGCTCGCGCCGTAAATCCGGATTCAGCCTTGGCGTCGCCGACAGCAGCGCCTGCGTATACGGATGACGGGGATTGTTGAAGATGGCGTCTTTGCTGCCCTGCTCCACACAGCGTCCCAGATACATCACCATCACTTCATCGGCGATATGCTCCACCACCGACAGATCGTGAGAGATGAACACGTAGGACAGCCCCATATCCTGCTGTAGATCCATCATCAGGTTTAACACCTGAGCGCGCACCGACACATCCAGCGCGGACACCGGTTCATCGGCAATCACGACATCCGGGTCCAGCATCAGCCCGCGGGCAATCGCAATACGCTGACGTTGACCACCGGAAAACATATGCGGGTAACGGTCATAATGCTCCGTTTTCAACCCGACCTTCGCCATCATTGCCAACGCCTTTTCACGGCGCTCGGCTTTTGACAGTCCGGTATTGATCAGCAACGGTTCTTCCAGGATCTGCCCGACTTTCTTCCGCGGATTAAGCGATCCATAGGGATTCTGAAACACGATCTGGATCTTCTGACGACGCAGCTTCTCCGCCGTTTGATCCGGCTTCAACAGATCCTGTCCCTGATAGTAAAGCTCTCCGCCCGAAGGGATTTCGATCATGGTCAGCAAGCGTCCCAGCGTGGACTTGCCGCAGCCGGATTCCCCAACCACCGCCAGCGTTTTACCGCGCTCCAGCGTAAATGACACGCCATCCAGCGCTTTCACCAGACGCTCCGGGGCGAAGAAACCGGTCTTCACCGGATAATGCTTTTTCAAATCAATCGCATGCAACAAGTGCGGCTGCGATATTATGCTATGTTGGCTCATATGCTCGGCCTCCCCGCATCATCCAGCGGTGTATGACATTTCACCTGACGACCAGGAATATCACGCAGTTCAGGCTCTTCCTGACGGCAACGGTCATGGGCATAGGGACAACGCGGATTCAACAGACAGCCGTTCGGACGGTCATATTTCCCCGGCACCACGCCCGACAACGACGCCAATCGTGATTTGTCCGCAGCAAATTCCGGCAGGGCGCGTAGCAATGCCTGCGTATACGGATGGCGCGGCGCACGGAAAATATCCGACGCTTTGCCCGATTCCACCACCTGACCGGCATACATCACAATAATGTGTTGCGCGGCTTCTGCCACCAGGGCCAGATCGTGCGTAATCAGAATCAGCGCCATGTTTTCACGCTGTTGCAATTCCAGCAGCAGTTCAATGATCTGCGCCTGAATCGTCACATCCAGCGCCGTGGTCGGTTCATCTGCAATCAACAGCTTCGGCCGACAGGCGATCGCCATGGCAATCATCACACGCTGGCTCATCCCGCCGGAAAGCTGGTGCGGATAAACATCCAGACGTGAAGCCGGATCGGGGATCCCGACCAACGTCAGCAGATCGATAGCCCTCTGACGACGGGTCTTGCGATTACCGCCCTGATGCGCTTTGACCGCTTCCATAATCTGGAAACCCACGGTGTAGCAGGGATTCAGACTGGTCATCGGGTCCTGAAAGATCATCGCGACTTCAGAACCGACCAGCTGACGCCGTTCTTTCTCGGAAATTTTCTTTAAATCACGCTGGTTGAATTCCAGCTTGTCAGCCATGACTTTGCCGGGATAATCAATCAATCCCATAATCGCCAGCGAGCTAACCGATTTACCGGAGCCGGATTCACCGACAATCCCGACAACCTGGCCCTGTTCGACCTGGTAGCTGATACGATCGACCGCGCGAAACGGGAGGTCCTCGTCACCAAAGTGAACCGACAGTTTATCTACATTGAGTAACGCCATCTCTCTACCTCTGTTACTGCTTGAGTTTGGGGTCGAGAGCATCACGCAAGCCGTCCCCCATCAGGTTAAATGCCAACACCGTCAGCAAAATTGCCAGACCAGGGAACGTCACCACCCACCAGGCGCTTTGCGCAAACTGCAAAACGTCGGACAGCATGGTGCCCCACTCCGGCGTTGGCGGCTGTGCGCCCATACCGAGGAAACCCAAAGCAGCCATATCAAGAATGGCGTTAGAAAAACCAAGAGACGCCTGCACAATCAAAGGCGCCAGGCAATTGGGGAAAATGTTGACGAACATCTGGCGGAGCGCCCCTGCGCCCGCTACGCGTGAAGCCGTGACGTAATCGCGGTTGACCTCCACCAGTACCGCCGCACGGGTCAGACGGACATAGTGCGGCAAGGCGACAAAAGTCAGCGCCAGTGAAGCATTCACAATCGACGGTCCGAATACCGCAACCAGCACCAGCGCCAACAGCAGACTTGGCAGCGCCAGCATGATATCAACGATACGCATGATAATGGCATCCACCACCCCGCCGAAATACCCGGCCAGCAAACCGAAGATCACGCCCAGCACCAGCGAAAGCACCACCACCAGACACCCCACCAGCAGCGACAGGCGCGCGCCGTGCATCAGGCGGGATAAGACGTCACGACCGACGTCATCCGTGCCCAGAATAAACTGCCAGCTTCCGCCCTCCTGCCAGACGGGTGGATGCAATAAGGCCTCACGGAACTGCTCGGCAGGCGCATGCGGCGCCAGTACATTGGCGCCGACGGCAATAATCAGCATCAGCCCGACATAAACCATGCCGACTACCGCCCCTTTATTACGTTTGAAATAGTGCCAGAATTCCTGCACCGGGGTCATTGGCTTAGGCGCACTATTTACAACAGGTTCAGTGACTTGTGTCATCTCAGCCTTCCCCTTATTTCTTGTGACGGATGCGTGGGTTAACCACGCCGTAGAGCACATCCACCAGCAGGTTAACCATAATGATCATGGTGGCCACCAGCAGAACGCCCCCCTGCACCACCGGATAGTCACGACGCTGCAAGGCATCGATCAACCAGCGGCCCAGCCCCGGCCAGGAAAAAATCGTTTCCGTCAATATCGCGCCGGCCAGCATGGTGCCGACTTGCAAACCAATCACCGTGACCACCGGCAACATGGCGTTGCGCAGCGCATGTACCACAATAACGCGCAGCCGGCTTAACCCTTTGGCGCGCGCAGTACGAATGTAGTCTTCTCCCAGCACTTCCAGCATGGCCGAGCGCGTCATGCGCACAATCACCGCCAGCGGGATCGTACCCAGTACCACGGCCGGCAGGATCATGTGCTCAACGGCATCAATAAAATCCCCGGGTTCGCCCCAGAACAAGGTATCGATAAGCATGAATCCGGTAAGCGGCATACTTTCATCAAGGAAAACGATATCGCTGATGCGTCCCGATACGGGCGTCAGATTAAGATGGACGGAAACCAGCATGATCAACATCATGCCCCACCAGAAAATGGGCATGGAATAGCCGGCCAGCGCCAGCCCAACGGAGGTGTGATCGAAAATTGAACCGCGTTTTACCGCCGCCAGTACACCGACAGGGATCCCGACGATGACGGCGAAAATCATCGCACAGGTTCCCAGTTCCAGCGTCGCTTTAAAACGAGGAACGAACTCTTCCCAGACAGAAATACGGCTCTTGAGGGAAATCCCCAGATCGCCTTGCAACACACCGCCAATATAATGGAGATATTGCTGCCACATCGGCTTATCCAACCCCATTTCGGCCAACAGCTGTGCATGGCGCTCGGCGGAAATGCCACGCTCACCCGCCATGATCATCACCGGGTCACCCGGTATCATGTGCACAAAAGCAAAGGTCAGTAGGGTAATACCAATAAACGTTGGGATAACCAGCCCCAAACGCCGGAGTATGAACTGCAACATATCCCGAACTCTCTGTATAAGTGTGCCCGATTGCTCATTGGCGACCGGGCTTATCATTGCTCACCGCTAAAAAATCGCCAGGCGCGATTTTTAACGTCGTGTACGACGGCCCGCAGGGTGACGGGCAGCAAGCCCGCCATAACATTTAACGGGCAAGAAACCCCGCCTCCACGGTTCCTCTAACGAGCAACCGCAAGGTCGGGGTTTTCAATGTCCATGAAAAATCAGTGGCTGAATTAATCCAGTGTGACGTTGTTGAAACTGTGCACACCGCGTGGTTGAACCACATAGCCTTTGACGTTTTTACGTATCGGTTCGTACACCGTGGAGTGCGCAACAATCAGCGCCGGCGCCTGATCGTGCATCACAACCTGAGCCTGTTTGTACAGCTCAATACGTTTTTCATGATCGGAAACAGAACGAGCAGGCTGAATCAGATCTTCAAACGGCTGGTAGCACCACTTGGAGTAGTTGGAACCCTGCTTGGCAGCATCACAGCTGAACAGCGTGGCGAAGAAGTTATCCGGGTCCCCGTTGTCGCCAGTCCAGCCCATCAATACGGTCTGGTGCTCGCCGTCTTTGGCACGCTTGAGGTATTCGCCCCATTCGTAGGTCACGATTTTGGCCTGAACACCCACTTTCGCCCAGTCAGACTGGATCATTTCAGCCATACGGCGGGCATTGGGGTTGTAAGGGCGCTGTACCGGCATCGCCCACAGGTCGATGGAGAAACCGTCTGGCACGCCCGCTTCTTTCAGCAGGGCTTTGGCTTTTTCCGGATCGTAAGCGTAGTCTGTAACGTCGTCGTTATAGCCCCACATGGTCGGCGGAATCAGGTTCTTCGCCGCTTGCCCTGCGCCCTGATAAACCGCTTCGATGATGGCGGATTTGTTGACCGCATAGTTCAGCGCCTGACGAACTTTCACGTTATCCAGCGGTTTTTTCTCAACGTTGTAGGCCAGATAGCCGACGTTCAGACCCGGTTTTTCCAGTAACGTAATGTTCTTGTCTTCTTTCATGCGCGCCAGATCGGCCGGGTTCGGATACGGCATCACCTGGCATTCGTTTTTCTGCAACTTGGCGTAACGCACGGAAGCATCCGGGGTGATGGAGAAGACCAGACGGTCAATACCCGGTTTGCTTCCCCAGAAACCGTCAAAGGCGCTGTACAGAATACGGGAGTCTTTCTGATACTGTTGCAGTTGGAACGGACCCGTACCGATTGGGTTCAGGTCGATTTTTTCCGGCGTACCCGCTTTCAGCATATTATCGCCATATTCAGACGACATGATGGAAGCAAAATCCATCGCCAGATCAGCCAGGAACGGCGCTTCAGGGCGGGTCAGCTCAAAGCGAACGGTATAATCATCCACTTTTTCAATTTTACCGATCAGTTCCAGCATCCCCATTCCCTGATAGTATTCATAGCTGCCGCCAGAAACTTTATGGTATGGGTGGTTGGCATCCTGCTGACGCATAAAGGAGAAAATCACGTCGTCGGCATTGAACTCGCGGGAAGGTTTAAAATCTTTATTCCCTTGCCACTTCACGCCCTTACGCAGATGGAAAGTGTACGTTTTCCCATCGTCGCTGACATCCCATTTCTCTGCCAGACCCGGTTCAATATCGGTGGTGCCGTCTTTAAATTCAATCAGACGGTTATAGATAGGAATGGAACTGGCATCAAACGTGGTGCCGGAGGTAAACAGCTGAGGGTTGAATCCTTCTGGAGAGCCTTCTGAACAATAAACGAGAGTTTTTGCCTGCAGACCTGCTGCGACAGACATTGCCAGCAGACCCAGGCCGAGTTTCAGTACCCTTGATTTAGCCAGGGAATTTGCCATTACTTGTGCTCCAATGTGGGTGATGTTGTGTGTTCATTCGGCCAGACCTGTATTTTTAAATGCCCCGGTCCGTACCCTGTTGCCCGAAGGCATAAATCAAAATGATTGAGGAGACGTGCTTGCTACAGCGTGCACAAAACTCACGAACGCCTGTACGTCGTATTTTTCATACAATCCGCAGTTTCCCCTTTAAGTGACGTCCTCAATTTGTCAACAGATCAAAGAGACGTCAATATAAGCAGTGGGGATTTACAATCCCATCCCTTATCATTTCGAAAAATAAAATTCAGCTTTTAGAATAAAACCACTATTTATATCTCGGTTTAATCCGTTAAATCAGGTTAAAAAACCATTAATCCGCATACAAAAAGAAATTATCACCATTAAAAAAACTATAGTAAAACCTACTTGTATGTCCAAGATATGAGCACTATTTTTTGTTAACAAGGTTAACGGCAGGTGAAAATCCTGCCTTCTAATAAGCAAAACTGATATTGATTTGGTCCATTATAAGCAGGAATATGACTATCTACGCTTCATAAAAAAACTTTATGACAAGTTATAGACCATCGGTACGGCTTCCGATCCGCGACAGGATCATGTGGCGGAGCGAAGATGTGGAAGCACGCCGTTTGCTCAAGCCGGGGCGGCTACAGAGGCGAGTTTGGCATCGATAGATGTTGGTGTCGCATGACATGAGTATCCGAAGTAATACATGAAAAATTCATATGCACTTATTCATCTAATTAACACTAAAAACAAATTAAATTTTTAGTTATGAAATTATTATCACTAATAATCAATTTGTGTATTTACTTATTCGCAAAAAATGGCATTTTTAACTTATTCCAGTTTGTACCTCCCCGCCAAAATTCTTCATTTCCATCATCTGAAAATTAATTTAATTACGAAAAAAGAATATAAGTTATTTAAAATGGAGTTGCTGATAACTTCACAAATCATGAAATAACATATTATTTTTAACATTCCCCCATGCTAGATTACCGGCTAATAAAAATACGCACTGAAATAACCCCCTATCATTTTTAGTTTTTTATTATTTATTGATAAAGAACAAAAAAATGGAATTTCTTACTTTTAGAAAATAATGCACAGGTTTTCCTGTACCTACTGTCATAGCAGGGTGAACACAATGAAAAAAACCGAAACTGATATTCTATGTGATAACAATATCGCCATAGATTCACCGATCTCCACCTCATTCATGGATATTCTTTTCAGAAAGAAAATAGGCTCTGTCCCTGTCCTCCTTTTTATTGCCATTGCGGCTATTGTTACTATCTCCGCCTACGAGGGCTTTCTGCCTAAAAATATGATTGGCGGTTTCGCCATTATCATGACGATGGGTTTTTTACTGGCGCACATCGGACATAATATTCCGGTATTTAAAGATATTGGCGGTCCGGCAATTCTTTGCCTGATGGTGCCGTCCGTGATGGTGTATTTTGATCTCTTCAATGAAAACACCATGAAGACCGTGCACCTGCTGATGAAAGAGGCGAATTTCCTTTACTTCGTCATCGCCTGTCTGGTGGTCGGCAGTATTCTTGGTATGAACCGCAAGATCCTGATTCAGGGCATGATCCGGATGTTCGTTCCGCTGGTGATCGGTACCGTAACCGCATTGGCTACCGGCTTGCTGGTTGGCAAACTGTGCGGCTACAGCCTATACCACACCTTCTTCTTCATTATCGTACCGATTATCGGCGGTGGTATCGGTGAAGGCATTCTGCCTCTGTCATTAGCCTATTCGGCGATCCTGGGTCAAAGCCCGGATGTCTATGTCGCACAGCTCGCCCCGGCGGCCGTGGTCGGTAATATCTTCGCTATTCTGTGCGCGGGGATTCTGTCTCGTCTGGGAATGCGCCGTAAAGATCTGACCGGTGAAGGCCGCCTGGTGCGCAGCGATGAAGACAACGCGTTGTTCGTCACCAACGAAGCGCCCAAACCGGTGGATTTCCATTTGATGGGTGGCGGGCTGCTGATGATCTGCGCTTTCTTTATCATTGGCGGGCTGCTTGAACATGTGGTTCATATTCCAGGACCGGTACTGATGATTCTGATTGCCGTATTTTGCAAATATGGCCGCGTTATTCCCGCCATCATGGAAACCGGCGCGCACAGCGTTTACAAATTTGTTTCCAGCTCACTGGTGTGGCCGCTGATGATCGGCTTGGGTATGCTGTATATCCCGTTGGAAAGCGTGGTTTCCGTGTTCTCGGTCGGCTATGTGATCGTTTGTGGTTCGGTCGTATTGTCTATGGCTCTGGTCAGCTTCCTGATCGCGCCACGCCTGAATATGTATCCAATTGAAGCATCCATCGTAACGACCTGCCACAGCGGACTGGGCGGAACCGGTGATGTGGCGATTCTGTCAGCATCCAACCGTATGTCGCTGATGCCGTTCGCACAGATCGCGACCCGTATCGGTGGAGCATCAACGGTGATTGGCGCGACACTGCTGCTGGGGTGGTTGATGTAATTCAATCAGCGCCTGACGCGACAATCAATGCCAGTCGGTCACGTTGACGACTGGCATTTTTACTTTCTCTCTCCGCGGCGATCTGCTTTCTCGTGATATGGCCGACCGCCATTCCGGCGGATCGCTTAGCCCACGCCCGCCAGATGCAGATCGTGCAGATTAATCGCCCCCACCAGACGGCCTTCGCTGTCCACCACCGGCGCGGCGGAAATATGTTGCTGATGCAGCGCATCCAGCGCAGAACCCGCGCGCCAGTCGGCCGAGAGTTGATAACCCGGCCGGGTCATCGCCTGTGTTACCGGCGCATCCAGCCCATTGCCTTTCACCAGCCAGCGGCGTAAATCGCCATCGGTAAACACGCCGCTAACCCGGCTATCATCATCGCACACGACAATCAGGCCCATACCGGTACGGCTCAGTTCCAGCATTGCTTCCATCACCGAACCTTGCTGGCCAATTTTGGGCAACCGATCGCCGGTGCGCATCAGGTGATGCACACGGTTAAGCAACCGTGCGCCCAGACTTCCGCCGGGGTGCGAGCGGGCGAACTGTTCGGTGCTGAATCCGCGGTAGCGCATCGCCGCCATCGCCAGCGCATCACCCATCATCAGCGTGTTGACTCCGCTTGCCGTCGGCGCCAATCCCATAGGACACGCCTCGCGCGTAACGCTGATATCCAATACGCAGGTAGCGGCCTGCCCCAGAGGAGACGCCGCATTACCCGTCAGCGCGATGATCGGGATACGACGCTCATTCAACAGCGGCAGCAGCGTATGCAGTTCCTGCGCCCGGCCAGAGTAAGAAATAAAGATGACGACATCGTCTTCCCCGATCATGCCCAGATCGCCATGCAGCGCTTCCGCCGGGTGCACAAAAAATGCCGGCGTGCCCGTGCTAGCCAGCGAAGCGGCTATCTTCTTGCCGATATGCCCAGACTTGCCAATTCCCGACACCACCACTTTACCCCGGCACGCCAACAGTAAGCGGCAAGCGTCGGCGAAACGCGCATCCAAACGCGTCAGCATACGCTGGGCTTCCGCAATTTCAATTTCCAGCGTCTCGCGCGCGAAGGCCAGCAAACGTTCATTCATCGTCATTATCCACCAGCATCACATTAATCCCCTTTTCCCGTAGTGCGCGCAGATAATCCGGACTGATATCGCTGTCGGTGATCAGGATATCCACATCTTCCAGCGAACAGACCACGTTCGGACTTTTACGGCCAAACTTGGACGAGTCTACCAGCAAAACCCGCTGCTTGGCGGCGCGGCACATCGCCTGGCTAACCGCGTGTAACTCATTGAACGTGGTCACACCGGCGTTCATATCAACACCGTCTGCGCCGATAAATAACTTGTCAAAACTGAAATACGAGAAGGCGGCCTCTGCCAGACTGCCGTGAAAAGAGGCGGAGTTTTTACGATAAGTCCCGCCAGGCATCAGAATGGTCTGGTCGTTATTCAGCTCAACCAGCTCATTCACAATACTCAGGCTGTTAGTCATCACCGTAATATTGTTGAACTGCGCCAGCCACGGCACCATTTGCAGCACCGTGCTGCCCGCATCGAAGATCAGCGAGTCGCCATCGTCAATCAAAGTTGCCGCCACGCGGGCAATCTGCTTCTTTTTGGCCGTATTGATGTGGGTTTTACGATCGATTGGCTGATCGCCTTCCTCACGGCTCAACATCACGCCGCCATAGGTGCGGATAACCGCGCCTTCCTCTTCCAGCACCGTTAAATCCTTCCGGATTGTGGTTCCGGTAGTATTAAAACGGCTAACCAACGCTTCCACCGAGGCTTTGCTGTGAGTTTGCAGATACTCAAGAATGGCGGCCTGCCGCTGCTTAGGTTTCATCACGATATTTATCCCGATATGCTATTTTCACCGCTTCCTTTACAAACCGACAACCGCATAAAAACCAAAGAATGAAAGGAAGTTTCTTTTAAAATGAAAATATCATGATTTCGGTTTAATCGCTAATGAAAGCGCCATTTGACATGCCAGCTCTTTCGGGAAGATCACATTTGGCGTCAGTTGCGTTCTCTTCAGGCCGATCAGCGCCGGCATCGGCTGCGGGCGGGCGAATACCGTGAAACCGCGCATGATAAACCCGTCGCACACTCGCTCCTGTTCGTCAAAAGCCAGCGCCATCACGACTCTGGCCTTAAATCTGCCCGTCGAGCGCCCAATTCCCACCGTCACGCCATTGCTGCATAGCGCGTCAAACGCCTGATTAAAGCGACGCAGTTGCCACCACCCCAAAGCAATCTGCAATACCCAGGCGCCGATGGCGCACGTAATCAAAACCGATGCCGGATTCATCTCTCCTCCCGTTACGATCTTCCTCCGGCATTCCGGCTCAGAGAAGCCCGTTTGTTCAGAACATCACCTGTCCGCCGGTGATATTGATCGACTGACCGGTACAATACGACGCCTTATCGCTGGCGTAATACAGCAGCGTGTTCAGCACATCCTGATAGTCACACCCCCGCTTCAGCGGTACTTTGTCGGTGTAGTACGTTTCCACCTCTTCCGGCCGGATACCCAGTTTTTCGGCATACTGCGGAATTAGCGACTGGAACATCGGCGATTTCAACAGATTACCCAACATCAAAGAGTGCACGGTGATACCGTACTCGGCCAGATCCAACGCCATAGACTGCGTCAGCCCAACGCCGCCGAACTTGGCCGCGCTGTAGCCGGAGTTGTGTTTGCTGCCCACTTTCCCGGACTTGGAGTTAATCTGAATGATGCGCCCGGCAATGCCGTCGCGGATCATCAGGCTCGCGAACTCGCGCGCGCACAGAAAATAGCCGACCAGGTTGACCTGCAACGACAGGTCGAAATCATTGAGTTGAAACTGGGTAAGCGGCGCCGCTTTCGCCACGCCCGCGCTGTAAACCAGCAGATTAACCTGACCGAAATGCGCGTCCACTTCCTGCGCCAGCTGCCTGACCTGCGCTTCATCCGTTGCATCCGCGCCAAAACCCCAGGCGCTGCCGGCGCCGTAACGCGCATTAATCTCCTCCGCCACCTCATCGGCGTGCCGCGTGTTCAAATCGGCCACTGCCACGCGATATCCCGCCTCAGCCAATCCCATACACAGGAACGCACCGAGAGTCTGTCCCCCACCGATGACGACCGCAACCTGTTTCATATATCTACTCCTAACTAAAATTTAAGCCAAAATCGTTAACGTACTGCCTACCGGAATATCTTTTGGCGTCGCGCCCGCCACGTGGATGGTGCCCGGAAACTCCGCCTGGGCGGCGCCGTCAAACCGGATGGTGATATGCCCCAGCTCCCGCAGGTTCTGCGTCGCCACGCCGCCTACCGCGGTGATCGGGTACTCAGCGTCAGCCAGCCTCAGCGTGCTCCCGGCGCTCACTTCGCCATTCATCTCGCCGTGCCGGTGGATAAAGCAGAAAGCTTCGATATCCGCCGGCGCACCTTCGCGAAAGGTAATCATCATGTTTTCAATCAGCGACTCGCGCGCGTTATCTCCGACCCGGGTAAAAACCGTCTGAAAAATCGTATTCATGCGTACTCCTCAATCGAATGAAGTTACTGATAAATAAAGCCGGATACCGCCCAGGCGAGCAGCACGGTAGGGGCGCCGGTCAGGAAACGCCCCACCAGAACCGAAGGCACGCCCACGCGTACGGTGTCCTGTTTGGCTTCCGCCAGCGATAGGCCGACGGGAATGAAATCGCACGCCGCCTGCGCGTTAATCGCGAACAGCGCCGGCAACGCCAGATGCGGCGGAATGCTCCCCTGACCGATCTGCACGCCGACCAGCACGCCGATAACCTGCGCGATAACCGCGCCGGGGCCGAGAAAAGGAGAAAGCAGCGGGAACGAACAGATCAACGCCAGCGTCACCAGACCGATCGGACTGTTCGCCAGCGGCGTCAGGCCATGGGCAATCAGATCGCCCAACCCGGACGCCATGATGATGCCGATCAACGCAGAGACGAATGCCATAAACGGCAGGATGGTTTTCAGTACCGTGTCGATGGTTTCCCGGCCGGCCTGGAAAAACACCGCCACCACCGACCCCATGCCCATGCCGATTTTGGCCAGCAGCCCATCGCTCTGTTCGGTAATTTTTCTGCTACTGTCGTACTCTCGCTCAATTCCGCCAGCGGTTGGAGCGGCTTTAGGCGCCGTAACCTCGTCACCCGACGCGTCCACCCGTTGAATATGCTTGTCGCGTACGCCAGAGACATAAATATCCTCGGTGATGAACTGCGCCAGCGGGCCGGACTTCCCGGTAGAGTGGATATTCACCGTCGGAATACGGCGCTTGGGATAGATCCCGCAGCGCAGCGTGCCACCACAGTCAATCACGGCTACGCCGATTTCCTCTTCCGGCGGTTCGCCGTCTTTAAAGCCATCCACCGCCGGCCAGCCGGTCAGTTCACTCAGGCGATCGACAATAGCCGGCCGCGTTCCCGCCGTTATATACACAATCTTCTTCCCGGGCACGGCCTCAATCAGTAACGGGCCACCCCAACCGCTTTCGCCTTTTTCGATACGGACTTTGTTCATATAAGAATCTCCGCTTAAAGCCGGACCTGGCGGTCAAGCTGGATGGACATTTTGCGTTCAAAGATGGAAGTGGTCAGATCGGTGATCCAGCCCCGGAAAAAATTGGTCAGCATGCCAACCAGCAAATAGCTCACGGCCAACGGCGCCAGTGGCAGCCCCAGCGTTGTCAGCCCGTTGGCGATGCCAAGGTAGACAAACAGTTCACCCGGATTGATGTGGGGAAACAGACCGTTCATCGAATGGCAGCTATAGGACGCGGCGGCATAATAGCTGGGCTTATATTTCTCCGGCATAAAACGCCCCAGACTCAACGTCATCGGGTTGCAGAACACGAAGGTGCCGATCACCGGCAAGATCAGATACCTTGATAAGGGATTGCCGGCACAGCGCTGTGCCAACCGCTCTATGCGCTCCTGACCGACAAATACAATTAAGGCGTTCATAACGACTAACAGACTTATCAGTAAAGGCAGTATGCCGGTGACCATACCGACAAAAACTTCGCCACCTTTCTGGAACAGGCCGATAAACCACTCAGCCCCGTGGGTGATGACTTCTATCATTCTCGCTCTCCTGTTTCCTCTGGTGTGTGCTCAACGGCAGACGATCGCGCCGCCACCGTTAAGATGCTAATAAAGTATAATCAAAATTCTTTTTTTAATTTTAAATTGATCACATTTTGAAAGTTATTTATTTCAAAATAAAACATAAATGATAGGTTAAGATGAAAGATAACAAATGAAGAGAGGAAAGAAGTCATGCAGATCTATCTTGATACCGCGGATATCGACGCCGTCACCCGATTAGCACGCACGCTGCCGCTGGCAGGTGTAACCACGAATCCCAGTATTATCGCCGCCGCAGGTGTTCCCATCCGTAAGCGATTACCGGAACTGCATCAGGCGTTGGCGGGGAAAGGACGTTTTTTTGCCCAGGTTCTGGCGGGAAATGCAAAGGAGATGGTCAAGGAAGCGTTTGAACTGAGGCGGTGCATTAGCGACCTGATCGTCAAAGTACCAGCCACCGCGGAAGGTCTGGCAGCGATAAAGATCTTGCACAGCGAGGGCATCCCCACGCTGGGAACCGCCGTCTACGGCGCGGCGCAAGGGCTGTTTTCCGCACTGGCGGGCGCGGAATATGTGGCGCCTTATGTCAATCGCATCGACGCCCAGGGAGGCAACGGGATACAGACAGTGAGCGAACTTCAGCAATTGCTGACGCTGCACGCGCCGCACGCCACGGTACTGGCGGCCAGTTTTAAAACGCCGCGTCAGGCGCTGGATTGCATGTTGGCAGGATGTCGGGCCATTACCCTGCCTGTCGATGTGGCGGAACAGTTTATCGATACGCCCGCCGTACTGGCGGCAATAGAAAAATTCGATAACGACTGGAAGAAAGCGTTTGGCAGCTTGACGCTATAAAATGAAGAAAATTTTCTTTCAAGATAAAAGAGAAACCGTGGCGATGCGTCTGTACGCGGAATAACGAGTTCAAACGCACCGCGTATTACGGCAGGCACGCCTGCTCTATTCGCAATACTGTCGCAATGCATCCTGTTTTTCCGGCAACAAGCGGTAGAGATACACCGGACGGCCCGTTGAACCATACAGAATATTGGTGGCAAGAATACCGGTCTCAGCCAGATAGATCAGATATTTACGGCATGAGACGCGGGAAATGCCGATAGCATTGGCCAGCATTTCCGTTGAAAATTCGGCCCCCTGATTACCTTCAATCCACTCACACACGGTGCGCAACGTTAAGCTGGTCAGCCCTTTCGGCAGTTTTTTACGCTCACTGGCCGAATTGCTGTTGGTGCGGCGAATCAGGTTATCGATATCAGACTGCGCCACGAAATCACGGTGTTTCAGTAAATTCGCTTCTTCACGGTAGGCCGTTAATGCCTGTTCAAAACGAGAGAACTGGAAAGGCTTGATCAGGTAATCCACCACACCGTAGTGCAGCGCTTTTTTGATGGTATGGACGTCACTGGCGGAAGAAATAATAATCACATCCGTCTTCTCACTGAATTCACGGATGGTTGGCAACAAATCCAGCCCGTTATCCTGCTGCATATAGATATCCAGCAACACCAGGTCGATTTCGGAATTCGGTTGCATCAGTAAATTTCTTGCCTGCTGCAATGTGGGCACTGTCGCATAACAGCTAAATCCGGAAACCTGATTCAGATAAGATTTATTTAGCTCTGCAACCATGGCATCGTCATCAACAATCAGTACATTAATCATGGTCAAACAGCCTTGCTTGATAAGGGATATTAACGAAAAACTGGGTATATACCTCAGGTTCCGACTCAAAATCGATGTGGCCGCCGATCTTTTCCAGACTCTGTTTGGTCAGATACAGGCCAATACCGCGTCCACTGCCTTTAGTGGAAAAACCTTGCTCATAAATACGTTCCTGATCCGCTAGCGCAATGCCGGGGCCGTCATCGCCAACCGTAACATGTAAACGTCCATCCTGATGATGGAAACTGACGCTGATTTCGCAATTTTCCTGGTCGTCGATGGCGTCCATGGCATTCTCAATCAGGTTACCCAGCACAGTAATCAATTCATTGGTTGCATCGACATTATCCGTATCCGGCAACAGACTTTCTTCGCTAATGGATAGCGTAATGCCAAGATCGCGGGCACGGTTAATTTTACCCAACAAGAAACCGGCGATCACGGGCGATTTGACTTTACGAATAATGGAGCCAATTTCCGCCTGATAGTTATTGGCGGTTTTCAAAATATAATTCTCCAGCTGAGAATAATATTTTAAATGCAGCATCCCCAATATCACATGCAGCTTATTCATAAACTCATGCGACTGCGCCCGCAGGGCGTCCGCATAGTAGGACATCCCGGTCAAACGCTGTAGTAGCTGACTGATCTCCGTTTTATCACGAAACGTCGCGATTGCCCCGATAATATCGCCCTTCACAAACACCGGCACGGTATTGGTCAGCAACAGGTGTCCGTTAAAGTTGATTTCCTCATCACGACGGGGAGTGCCGCTTTCCAAAACCTGCTTCAGGTGTAAGTGCTCCAACCATTGCTCACTGACGCGCTCGGTAGAC
Organism: Brenneria roseae subsp. americana; assembly: GCF_003115815.1. Lineage (NCBI taxonomy): Bacteria > Pseudomonadati > Pseudomonadota > Gammaproteobacteria > Enterobacterales > Pectobacteriaceae > Brenneria > Brenneria roseae. Next base: position 172,879 of record NZ_QDKJ01000007.1, read on the forward strand.
TTATTCAGCAACGGATTATCCTGACGGAATAGTCGCCTGGCCTCATCGTTAATCACGGTAATACGCGCCTGTTGATCAACCGCGATCACACCTTCCTTGATATGTTTCAACATGGCATTACGCTGTTCAAACAGGTTGGATATTTCGAACGGTTCAAAGCCCAGCATAATCCGTTTGAGCACCTTCACCAGAATCAAGGTTCCCAACCAGCCAACCAGCGCCCCGGCAAGGATGGCCCACGGGATCATCCAGCGGTTATCACTGATAACTTTTTGCACGCTGGTCAATGCAATGCCTAGCGCAACCACGCCGACCTGCCGATGATCGTAGTCAAACACTGGCGTAAACACCCTCAACGCCGGATCAAGCGTGCCACGGTTAATCGAGGTGTTTTCCACCCCCAGCAGCGAGGGATAAATGTCGCGACCGGCAAAATATTCACCAATCCTTTCCGGTTCCGGATGACTGTGACGAACGGTATCCATATCGGTGACGGTAACGAAGAGCAACTGATTACGCTGACGGACCATTTCTGCCGCCCTTTGAACGTCATCCGGATTTCCAAAGCCCTTCAGGTCATTAATAACCGCAGGGGAAGCAGCAAAGGTACGGGCAATCGAGAAGGCTTTTTCCCGCAGATGATCTTCTGATAATTGATTGATGCGAAAAAACAATAAGGAGTACACCATCAACAATACTGCGCCAAGCACAACAGAAACCATTAGAAACACCGACGTCCCTAACTTCAACGGTGCTTTTTTCTTGCTCATGTCGCTCTCCAGAATAACCATCATGACACCGTTATCTTATACTGTTTCGCCACTTTTCGCGTATTGGGATAAACGCGCCAACCACGGGTGGTTGAGCGCGTTATATGAGAAAGGAACTAGAATAAAGCTGAAGACAAAGGCGCTATCTGGCCTTACCAGAAACCAAGCAGTTTCCACCACATGCCGCCCACACCAAACCAGATTGGAATGATGACCAGGCTGACAAAGAAACCAATCTTCCACCAGGTGCTCAGCGGCACGTAACCACAGCCAAACAGAATCGGCGCCGGTCCACTGGAATAGTGGGTCGTGGACATAAACAGGTTACTGAAAATACCGAAAACCAGCACGGTCAGCATCGGTGGCGCACCTGCCGCCAGCGCAATCGAAACAAAAATCGCATACATCGCGCTGATGTGGGCAATCGCACTCGCCATCAGATAGTGGCTGTAGTAGTAAACCAGCAGCAGCAGGCCGAGCATCGGCAGCCAGTGCATACCGCTTACCGCATTACCTGCCAGCCCCCCCATCCAGGCAATCAAACCCAATTTATTAAGCTGTCCTGCCAGCGTCATCAGCACGGCGAACCAGACAACGGTGTGCCACGCTTCCTTTTCACCGACCACGTCATCCCAGGTCAGGGCTCGGCTGAGCAGCAGCACACTCAACCCCGCCAGCGCCGTCAGAGTGGCATCAATGTTCAGCGTAGAACCTAGTACCCAGAACGTCACCAGACCGACGAAGACACCTAATACGACCCATTCATCGCGGCTCATCGGCCCCATTTCACGCAGCCTTTCGACAGCAATAGCGCGCATTTCTGAGGTTTTCTTCAGTTCCGGCGGATAGAAGCGGTAAATCAGATAAGGGATCAGCGCCAGTGACAGGAAACCAGGCAACAGCGTGGCCAATGCCCAATCGGTCCAACTGATATGAATACCGAACTGAGACGCCAGCTTGGCAACCATCGGGTTGCCCGCCATGGAGGTCATGAACATCGCCGACGTTACGGCGTTACACTGGAAAATGGACTGCACCAGGAAAGCGCCGATACGACGCTGCGTGCCTTTTTCCGGCGTTGAGTCATACGCTTCGGAAATGGAGCGGAACAGCGGCGTGATGATCCCGCCACAGCGTGCGGAGGTGGAGGGCATGGCGGGCGCAAACAGTAAATCGGTGAATACCAGTCCATAAGCCAGGCCCAGCGAGCTATTACCCAGTTTACTGATAAACAGCAGACCGATACGGCGGCCAAAACCGGTCTTAATAAATCCGCGGGAAATAAAGAACGCGCAGGCAATCATCCAGATGGTCGGATCGCTGAATCCCGCCAAAACTTCTTTAATGGATAACAGACCGAGGATTGCGACAGACGTCAGGCTGAACATTGCCATGGCGCCGAGAGGATAAGGCGAGAGAATCAGGCCGACAACCGTGGCAATAAAAATCGCCATTAAATGCCAGGCATCGGGTTTAACCCCTTCAGGAACCGGGAGTAACCATAACCCACCGGCAATACAAAGTATGATCAGGAGCTTTAGCAACCTGCTACTATTTGCAGACATAAGAACACCACTCTTCATTAAAACGAATTCTCTAATTCACGACGGATGTCCCGTGCGGAAGCGTTGGTGTTTCTTTTATTCTTCCTTCATCATCCAGCAGGTTAATGTGATATTAACGAGCACAACAGGAAACATCTGTGGAAAAAAAGGACGAGAAAATAATCGGTCAGGGTACTTTTCTCGTCCTATCAAATCGAATAACTAATGAAAATATAATATTATAAAGCGATCTGAAAATAGCATTACTTTAATTACTAAATGTGATTATTAGTTTATTTATTAATTCTTTTTTAGGATAATGAGTAAAATAAAAAACCTTTAAATTCAATAATAATTGACAATTAAAGAACATAAAATTAACTTGAATCCGCCTTACAAACCCAATATAAAAATCACATTATGTGAAAGGGCGTTATATTCCTTTTTACCGCCAACCATTTATACAAATTTATTTATTTTAAACACAATATTCCCATTAAATAAAAATAATTAAGGAGAGGAATTTTCCCCTCCTTAATTGGCTTTATTTTTTATCCTGACGATAACATTTCAGCACGCTTTTTAAGCTAATTGCTTTCCCGCCGTGTGCGCTACATCGCCCAGAACAGAACGGCCAGCAGTTGGGGTGACATAATGCGTAAAAACATCGCCAGCGGATAAACCGTGGCATAGGAAAGCGCTGCGGCGCCACTGCTGGAATGCAATCCATTCGCAAACGCCAGCGCCGGCGGATCCGTCATTGAGCCGGCCAGCATGCCGCACAGCGTCAGATAATTCATATTGCCGACCGTTCGCGCCAATACGCCGACAATCAGCAGCGGAATAATGGTAATCATAGCACCGTAGCCGATCCACCACAGCCCATCGCCATACAACAGGGTGTCGATAAAATCACCGCCGGATTTCAGCCCCACCACCGACAGAAACAGCACAATGCCCAGTTCACGCAGCGCGAGGTTAGCGCTGGGGGGCATAAACCAATACAGCTTACCAATGCCGCCGATTCGCCCAAGGATCAGCGCGACCACCAGCGGCCCTCCCGCCAGCCCCAACCTTAAAGCGACGGGAAACCCCGGAATAAACAGCGGAATAGATCCTAGCAGAACGCCCAGACCAATCCCGATGAATACCGGCAACATTTGTACCTGCTGAAGCTTCTGCTGCGCGTTTCCCACGATATCCGCCACGGCATCAATGGCGGACTTTCGCCCAACCAGATTCAGGATGTCCCCGAATTGCAGACTGGCATTGTGACTGGCGACCAGTTCGACGCCAGCACGGTTCAGGCGGGAAATGACCACATCGTAGTTTTGCTTCAGGTTCAGCTCACGAATCCGGCGCCCCAGCACCTTCTCGTTGGTCACGACCACCCGCTCAACATGCAAATCGGTACCACGGGTCGATAGCGATGTATCCACTTCCTGACCGATCACCAATCGCGCCTGTTCCAGATCGTTTTTCGTCCCGACCAGATGCAAATAATCACCCTGTTGGATCACCGTCGCCGGAGAAGGCACCATCAGCTCATCGCCACGCTTCAGGCGAGAGCACACGATCGTGTCATTGTTCAAAATGGGAACATTCTGAATCGCCAGCCCCTGTAAATTGGCGTTCGTTACCGACACGTTCATCGTAAGCAGCTGTTCATGATGCTGCCCGCTGTGGTTTTCAAACTGTTTTGCCTCCGCATCGATCGCCACGCGAAACAGAACCCGCAACAGCCATATCACCAGCAGGATGCCGCAAATCCCCAGCGGGTAAGCCATGGCGTAGCCCATGCCCATTTGATTTACCATCGCGCTGCTGGAGCCGAGATCGGTCAGGATTTGCTGACCCGCGCCAAGTGAAGGCGTATTCGTGACGGCACCCGAGAAAATCCCGAGAATAATGGGAAGAGGAACATTGAAAATTTTATGAATCCCGACGGTTACCAGGCAGCCGAGAAATACCGTCAGAATGGCAAAACCGTTGAGACGCAAACCAGAAACACGCAAAGAAGAGAAAAAACCCGGACCGACCTGAATACCAATGGAATAGACAAACAGAATTAAGCCGAACTCCTGAATAAAATGCAGCATGTCGCTATTCAGCGTGAACTGATAGCTCTGGGCAAAATGCCCGACGATGATCCCTCCGAACAAGACCCCGCCAATCCCTAAACCTACACCGTAAATCCGCCAGTTACCGATCCATAAGCCCAGAACAGCTACCAGCGCCAGCATACTAACGGTAAGCGCGATATCACTCATACCCTGTATCCTTTTTGTGCGGACTTATCCTCTTGAGAAAAAAACAAAAGCCGACAACTCGTCTGAGTTTGGGCTTTTACTGCCATTGATTCTGTCAGAACGGTTCGGGGGGAAACGTGGCGGGCAGCACAAAAAAAGCCGGAAGCGTTTTTTGACGTCGCATCGGGGACGGCGGGCCATAAAAAATGCCCGCGGCTTAGCTAAGTCGCGGGCACAATAAACAAAACCGGGATCGTTAACGCCGTCGGATTACCCGTTAGATTCACTCTCTTCGGCTGACTGGGTTAACGCCGGCCGGCTACCGCCAATCGCAATCCGCTGCGGTTGCAGCGCTTCCGGTACTTCACGCACCAGATCAATGTGCAACAGGCCGTGTTCAAAATGTGCGTCGGAGACATGCAGATGCTCCGCCAGGGTAAAACTCAGAGAGAATGGCTTCAACACCAGCCCCTGATGCAGGTATTCCACTTTTTTCTCTGCCGGCGTCGGGTTGCCTTTCACCGTCAGGCGCGGGCCTTCTACCTCAATATCCAGTTCGCTTTGCTGGAATCCCGCTAAAGCCAGTGTGATGCGATAATGGTTATCGTCTTTTTTCTCAATGTTATACGGAGGGAACTCAATCGGTTCCTGACCGCCCATCGAACTGGCTAGTTTGTCGAAACCAATCCACTGACGCAGCAGCGGTGATAAATCATAGTTACGCATAATATTTACTCCTTCTGTGAAGCGAGACAATCTCTCCCGGTCGCGACGAAGCGCGGCTGGGTTCGCCCCCATTCGGCGGACGAAACAGGTTTAATCATTTGTTTTACTGCCATACCGTCGCCACTGACGGCAGGTCAACGTCGGTTATTTGATTTCAATCCGACGCGGCTTCATCGTTTCCGGCACGATACGCTCCAGATCGATATACAGCAGACCGTTTTGCAGATTGGCGCCTTTCACCTGGATATGCTCTGCCAACTGGAACTTGCGTTCAAAATTGCGCTCGGCAATGCCTTGATACAGGTAGTTGCGGGCCGTTTGTTCACCAGCATGCGCGCCTTTCACAATCAACAGGTTGTCATGCGCGGTAATATCCAGTTCCTGTTCGGCAAAACCGGCGACAGCAATGGCGATACGGTATTGGTTTTCGTCAACCAACTCGACGTTGTACGGGGGATAGCCGCCATTACTTTGGGCCTGACCGCTTTCCAGCAGATTAAACAGGCGATCAAAACCGATAGCGGAACGGTAAAGCGGAGAAAAATCAGGGTTACGCATAAAACAGCCTCCTAAAATATTCAGCGAGGATTAACAATCAGCCTTCCATCAGGACAGGCGCCGCCTGAACAGATACCCTTACGGCATATCCTTTTTGTCAGGCTTATCATCAATATGGTGACCCCTCTCAGACTTTCAATGGCGTGAAAAGAAAAATTCGTGCTTTTCATGCAAAATTCACCCATAAATCGAGTGTTATCACATACACTCAATAATGCGACAGACAAGGTACCGTCGCATAACAACTGCCTATCCCCGGATGGACGATACGATTATCATGCGAAAAAAGACCATGCTGAAAAGTGCCTTCTTCTCTTTCATCATCACCGGCAGTGGTATTGCGTCGCTCAGCGGCTGTTCCAGCGTGATGACGCACACGGGGGGAGACCAGGGATATTACCCCGGTACGCGCGCCAGTATGAATATCTTGCGCGATGACGATACCAGTTGGGCGATGATGCCGCTGGTGGTGCTTGATTTGCCGTTTTCCGCCGTCGCCGATACGCTGTTGCTCCCCTATGACTATTACCGGCTGGGGAGTAATAACACGTCTATGCGCGAACGCGTTTTACACGGCGAGCAAGAGAATCAACCGACCGATCCACAGACCGTATCCCCTCCGCCGGCTCACCATCCGCTTTAAGCCCGCGGTTTACCCCCTTATGCGGGCCGATCTTCTGCTCATCATGCCGTCGTAACGACAGCGATTTTTCCCGCTATCCACGTTCAATCCGCCCGCACAGCAAGGCCTGCGCGCTTTTGCAGTTTCTGAGAATCGTTATCCCATAAAGTTTATACAATATAAAATATATATTTGTTAGGTTGAATTCTGTTCACAAGCACAAGCCAATACCAATAGCGCCCAACCACTTTCAAAGTGCAGGAAGTCCGGAAAGATGGCAGGGCAGAACAGAATTCATCAGGGGGTTTTATGTCATGGTTCACCCAACTGTCCCGCTGGGGACGATATACATTACTGGTTTTAAGTCTGACGGCGGCGCAGGCTCTGGCCGATACGCCGCAACGTGGCGGCACGCTGACGTTAATACTCTCCAGCGAACCCTCTTCACTGGTCTCTTTGGCAACGGTGGCGCAGCCGGCCATCGCCGTCAGCGGCAAAGTCAGCGAAGGTTTGCTGACATACGACTACGATCTCAACCCGCTACCGCAGTTGGCGACGTCCTGGGAAATCAGCCCGGACGGCAAAACGTATACGTTTCATTTGCGTAAAGGCGTGAAATGGCATGACGGACAGGACTTCACCTCGGCGGATGTCGCTTACTCCATTCAATTGCTGAAGAAAGTGCACCCGCGCGCCAGCAGCACTTTTGCCAACGTGGCGGATATCAAAACGCCCGACCCGTTAACCGCCGTGTTTGAGCTTTCCCATCCCGCTCCGTATTTACTTCGCGCATTTGCCGCGGGCGAAACGCCAATTATTCCCAAACATATTTACGACGTTGCCGGCACGGACCCGTTGAAAAGCGCCAACAACAACGCGCCGATTGGTACCGGCCCGTACATATTCAGCGAATGGGTGCGCGGCAGTCACATTGTGTATAAACGCAACCCGAACTATTGGGATAACCCGAAACCCTATATCGATCAGCTGATTGTGAAATTCTCGCCGGATGCCGTTGTGCGGTCGCTGGCGCTGGAAACCGGTGAAGCGGATATCGCCTACCGGACTCCGGTCGCCCTGAGTGATATCGCGCGGCTGAAAAAAGAGGGGAAACTGGGCTTTGAAACCAAAGGGAACAACTACTCTTACAGCGTGGCGTCACTGCAATTCAATCTGGACAACCAATACTTTAAGGATCTCAGAGTACGTCAGGCGTTTTCACACGCGATCGATCGTGATGCGCTGCTGCGAATCGCCTATTTTGGGCAAGGCGTCGTCACCGCATCGCCTATCGCTCCCGGATTGAAAACCTTCCACGATCCATCGCCGTCGCCTTATCCGTTTGATATCGATGCCGCCAACCGTCTGCTTGATGAAGCGGGTTATCCACGCGGCGCCGATGGCGTCCGTTTCCCTATCACCCTCGACTACAACACCTATGACGACGCGTTTCGCCGTATTGCTGACTTTACCCGCTCGTCATTGGCAAAAATCGGGGTGGCGATAACCCTGCGCTCATCCGATATTTCCACGCACACCAAACGCGTTTACACCGATCGCGATTTTTCACTGGCCGTTGGCATGTTCGCCAATCTGTACGATCCGACAGTCGGCGTACAGCGTCTTTACTGGTCGAAGAATTTCCGCATCGGACTGCCATTCTCCAATGCTTCCCACTACGTCAATCCGGAAGTCGACCGCTTGCTGGAAGCCGCACAGACGGAAAATGATCCCGCAAAACGTATCGAGCAATTTAACGCATTCCAGAAAATCGTGATGCACGACGCCCCGGATATCAACCTGATATCGCCGCTGTTCATCACCATCTACAACCCGCGCGTGCACGATCACTCGCTCACCGCCGATGGCGTGGAAGGGAATTTATCGGGCGTGTGGGTGGAGCCTAAACGCTAAGGTGTTTGCTGGCAGGCGGGGTTATTCTCCCGCCTGCTCGCGCAGCGAAAAACGCGCGCCGTTCAGATGTTGCGAAAGCAGCGCCGCACCGCGTTCGCCATCCTGCTCGACGATGGCGCGCAGAATTTCCGCGTGCTCTTCCGCCACCACTTTCCAGTCGCCACGGCGATCGTTAAGCTGGTTACCTTTAAAACGGATACGGTAAAGACGGGCATTCAGATTGGCATGCACCTCGATCAGTGTCTCATTGTGCGAGGCGCGTACCAGCGCCAGATGAAACGCCTGATTGGCATGAAAATAGCGCAGTGACTCGCCTGCGTTGAACGCCGCCATCAACGCTTTTTCATGCTGCTGCAACACCTTGATATCGGCTGGCGTCGCATGCCGGGCCGCCAGCCTCCCCGCCAGTTTCTCCATTTCGGTATAGACCACCAGCATATCTTCCACTTCACGCGCATCCAGCGATGCCACAACCACCCGTTTGTTTGGCTTCATATCCACCAGACGCTGGGCCGCCAGCATTTTCAGCGCTTCGCGCAGCGGCGTCTGGGAGATTTGCAGGGTTTCACAAATCGACTGTACATTAATGGGATCGCCGGGCTTCAGGATGTCCTGAATAATTAAATCGCGCACATAATCCGCCACCTGATCAGTGAGCGGCCGACGATCTACGGTTACCGCGGGAAGCGTAACCACGCCATCCTGTTCTGAGTCATTCATCTGTGCCATAGCGTCCTCAATGCCGCCAGCATCCCCGATTCCTGACGGATATTCACCGCAGAAAATCCCACACGGCATATGCAATAAATGGGAATGGATAGCTGATAAAGTTTATACAATATAAAATATATATTTGTTAATTTGACTGCAACTTAGCCAACGGACGTTGGCTTGTCAACGTCAAAAAACAGAAGGAATTTCCCATGAGTAAGCCCCGTAATGAATCTGGCGAACAACCGGCTTCCCTTTCATGGCTTAAACTGGCGGAAACACCATTGACCGGCGACGTTCTGGACGTTATCGAGCGTACCGCAGCCAAAGTCGGCCACCGCCGCAATACGCAATTGATTCTGGCTCATTATCCAGATTTGCTGATTGCGCAAGACGCGCTCAGCCGGGCATTGAACCAGCCGCAAGACAGCGGACTAACCGCGCAGGAAAGAGAGTTAATCGCCGTCGTCGTCAGCGCCGAAAATCGCTGTGCTCCGTGCGTTTTCGCCCACGCCGCCACGCTGCGCCAGATCAGCGGCGATCCGGTGTGGGTTGGTCAGATTGAAGTCAACTATCGCCATGCGTCGCTGACCTTACGCGAGCGGGCATTGGCCGACTATGCCCGGCAAATCACCCAGGCGCCGCAAAATATCGAGCCGGAACATCTGGACGCACTACGTCAGGCCGGGTTGACCGAGCGGGATATTCTGGACGCGGCGGCCATCGCCAGCTATTTCAATTATAGCAATCGTCTGAACAGCGCACTTGGCGTCAAGCCCAATGTCGAAGCCTATCTGGACGCCCGTTAAAATGAGTTCATCCTTTGATTCTCGTTTGGCCCAGCAGTTCGCCGAGCAAAATATCCTGCCGCTGGACGTCCTGCGCCGTCGGCAAAGCATGAAGTGGCAACATTATGCGCTCGATATTTTACCCGCCTGGGTCGCGGAAATGGATTATGCCCCGGCACCGGCGATTACCGATGTTCTGCGCCACTGGCATCAGGATCAGGACACCGGCTACCCTTACCGCCAGCGCGATCGCGCCGAACACGCGCTGGCTCGGGCGTTCAGCCGCTATATGCAGCGGGACTTTGGCTGGGAAACCGATCCGACAAACGTGCTGGCGGTAAATGAACTGGTTCAGGCGGTTTACCTGCTCCTTCTGGCATTCAGCGAGCCGGGCGACGGCGTGTTATTGCAAACGCCCAGCTACCCGCCTTTTTACGATGCCATTCGCGAAACCGGCAGGCGCTTACAGGCCAGTCCGCTGGTGGATAACGGACAAGGTTACGAAATCGATTTTGACCATCTTGAGCGCCAGATCGACGCCAGCACGCGCATTCTCCTGCTATGTAATCCCCATAACCCTACCGGACGGGCCTTTCGTCGGGAAGAGCTGGAAAAACTGGCGGCGCTGGCAGAAGCCCATGATCTGCTGGTGATCGCCAATGAAATCCATGCCGATCTGGTTTTACCGGGTCATCAGCATATTCCGTTTGGTTCGCTGCGCCCGGATCTGGCATCCCGCACCGTGACGCTCAATTCGGCCAGCAAAAGCTTTAATATCGCGGGATTACGCTGCGGGCTGATGTACTTTGGCGACGGCGAGCTAAAACAGCGCTTCACCCGGCGGCTTCCCGCCAAAGTGCTCGGCTACCCTTCCGGCGTTGGCATTGATGCCACCGTCGCGGCATGGGATCGCGGACAACCCTGGCTGACGGGCTTACAGCACTACCTCTACGAGCGCCGCGAGCAGGTGATCGCCACATTACAACACGCTTTGCCTGCCGTAAAAGTGTACGCATCGCAGGCAACCTACTTTGCCTGGCTTGATTTCAGCGCATTATCGCTGCCCACTGCGGCGGGCAGCCATTATCTGCGACACGGCAAACTGGCGCTCAGCGCCGGGGAAACGTTTATTCCATCTGGCGGGTCGTTCGCCAGACTCAATTTCGCCACGTCAAAGCAGATTTTGCAGCAGATACTGGAAACGCTGATCGACGCCACGCCACACTGAGACCGCACCGGAGAGAAAACGATGAGCAACGATCCCCGTCCTGACCGCGCCACCTCCGCTACCGTCGGGATCCTGATGGTAAAAACGCATTTCCGTCGCTATCTGGGTGACATTGGCAATGCCGAAACCTGGTCCTTCCCCGTACGTTATCGCGTGGTGGAAGAAGCCATCCCCCAACGGATGGGGCATCTGGATCAGCACAATCTGTTGGAACCGTTTAAGCGGGCGGCGCAATCGCTGATTGATGAAGGCGTCGACGGACTGACCACCAGCTGCGGTTATTTATCCTATTATCAACAGGAACTGGCCGCCTGGTCGTCGGTGCCGATCGTCACCAGTAGCCTGCTTCAGTATCCTTTGGTGGAACGATTATTACCGGCGGGAAAACAGCCGTTGATTCTGACGTTTGACGATCGGACGCTGCGGGGAGATTATCTGGAAAAAGTCGGTATCCCGACTCAGGCCGCCGTGACCGGCATGCCGCCGGATTCGGAATTTGTCCGTTCTATCCGTCAGGGGGATGACGGCGTTTCCTATGTCACGCTGGAACAGGAAGTGCTGGCAATGGCCAGGCAGGCGCTACTCCGCTTTCCCAACACCGGCGCGCTGGTGCTGGAATGTACTAATCTCGCGCCGTTCAGTGCCTCGCTGCATGACCATCTCGGTCTGCCGGTATTCGATACCGTTACGCTGGTGAACGGGTTTCAGGCGGCATTACAGCCCAGGGCTTATGATGGCGGTGAAAAATGGTGTATTTAGTCAACGAACATCGGCGGTGTAACCCGCGATGAACGATCGGCATTACGATGTTGTGGTCATCGGCGGCGGAATTGTCGGTCACGCCGTGGCTTATGGGTTGAGCCAGAAAAAAATCAGCGTAGCGATTTGTGATGGCGGCGACAGTGATTTTCGCGCCTCTCGCGGTAATTTCGGTCTGGTCTGGGTGCAAGGCAAAGGGCTGACATGTCCGCCGTATAATGAATTATCCCGGCTGGCCTCCCAGCAATGGCCGGATTTCGCCCAGCGCCTACAGACAGAAACCGGTATCGATTGCGGCTTTCGCCGCCCCGGCGGATTGAATATCTGCCTCAGCGCCGACGCGCTGGCGCAGGCTGAGCAGGCAATGCGGCAATTGCAACGCGGCAATCCCTCATTCTGCTATCAGGTTTGGGATTCTGCGACGTTACGCCGGCATGTGCCGGTCATTGCACCACAGGTGGCGGGCGCCATCTATTCCCCTCATGACGGCCACGCCAATCCTTTGCTGACGCTGCGGGCGCTGTCGCACGCGTTTATACAGGCCGGCGGCCGCTACTTTCCCAATACGCCGGTCAACGACATTGAGCGCGACGGCGCCAATTTTCGCCTGCATACCGCACAGGGAGAAATCCGCGCCCGGCGGATCGTGTTGGCGGCGGGACTGGAAAACACCCGGCTCGGCATGCAGGTGGGTTTACCCATTCCGATCGAACCGGTACGCGGACAGGTGCTGGTCACCGAACGTCTGGCGCCCTTGATTGACTATCCCAGCAACATGTTGCGTCAAACGCAGGAAGGCACGGTGATGATCGGCGACTCACATGAGCATGTCGGCCTGAATAACGGTACGCGGCCGGATATTCAACGTGGTATGGCGCAGCGAGCGCTGACCGCATTCCCCGCGCTGGCCAATGTACGTATCGTGCGCACCTGGGGAGCATTGCGCATCATGACGCCAGACGGTCTGCCGGTATACGACACGTCCGATAGTCATCCCGGCGCGTTTGCCGTCACCTGTCACAGTGGGGTCACGCTGGCGGCGTTACACAGTACTCTCCTGCCCGACTGGATACTCGGCGGGAAACTTCATCATCTTTTTGAGGCGTTCAATGTCCAGCGATTTACTCTTTCACCCTCTGCCGTCAGTTGACGCCACGGTTGTCACCATTTGGGTTAACGGCAACGCATTGCCGGCGCGATCTGACTGGACGATCGCCGCGGCGCTGCTCGCCAACGGCTTGACGGCCTGTCGGACAACGGCCATTGATGCACAGCCTCGCGGGCCTTTCTGCATGATGGGAAGTTGTTTCGAATGCCGGGTTACCGTCGATGACGTACCGAACATTCAGGCCTGCATGACGCCAGTGCGTGCCGGCATGCACATTGCGTTTCCACAGGGAGCCAGGACAGTACAATGAATACGACTGACGCGATGATGCAAACAGCAGATGCACACTCTTTTGAGCCGGACGCCTCCCGCACACCCGACCTCAAGCAGAATAACATCGATTTATTGATCGTCGGCGCCGGTCCCGCCGGGTTAAAAGCGGCGCAGGAGGCCAGTCAGGCAGGGCTGAGCGTCTGGCTGGCGGATGAAAACCCGCTGCCGGGAGGACAAATCTATCGCCACGTCACCCGCTCGCCCATCAGCCATGCAGACGCCATTTTCGGCCCCGATTACCGTGCCGGACGTCAATTGGCCGGACAGGCATTTTCGCCGCGGATTCGCTATCTGCCCAACACGCTGGTCTGGCAAATCACGCCGGAGAAACAGGTTTTCCTGCTGGAAAAAGGCGAGACCACCCGTAACTATCAGGTTCAGGCACGCTTCGTTTTGCTGGCGGTTGGCGCGCAGGAGCGCACGTTCCCGATGCCGGGCTGGACGCTGCCGGGCGCCATGACCGTCGGCGCGGCACAATTGCTGATGAAATCCGCCGGTCTGTTGCCGCCGGCAAAAAGCGTACTGGTGGGAAACGGCCCGCTATTGCTGCTGTTTGCCACGCAGGTTATCCGGGCAGGCGGGCGTATTCAGGCGATTCTGGACACCAGCACGCCGCGCCATTACCTGCGCGCCCTGCCGTTTCTACCCTCGGCCCTGCGCCACACGTCAGGCTATCTGTACAAAGGCTGGCAGCTGTTGCGCGAAATAAAACGGGCGCGTATTCCTTATTTCTCCGGAGTCAGCAATCTGGCGATCGAAGGCGAAGCGCAGGTGAGCGCCATCGGTTTCACCCGACGGGGTAAAACGCACCGGCTGGAAACCCCCACGGTGCTGAGCCACATTGGAGTGACGCCCGCCACCCAACTGGCCAATGCCATGGGCTGCCGGCTGCAATGGAACGCGCAATATCAATATTGGGAACCCTGCCTGGATGCGTATCTACAATCCAGTCAGCGGGGAGTTTACATCGCCGGCGACGCCAGCGGTATCGTCGGCGCCGCGGCGTCGGCGCTGAGCGGACACCTCGCCACGTTGGGTATTTTGCAGGCCGCGGGCGTCATCAGTCTTCAGGAACGGGACAAACAGGGGCATGATTTACAGGCAGCGTTGCACAAGGAACTGACCATCAGGCCCTTTCTTGCCGCGTGCTATCCCGTACCGCAAGCGGCTTGCCAACCCGCGGATGATGTGATGATTTGCCGTTGCGAACAGGTCAGCGCCGGTGATATTCGTCTGGCGGCTAAAATGGGATGCAGCGGCGCCAACCAGCTCAAAGCCTTTACCCGCTGCGGGATGGGACCGTGTCAGGGACGCATGTGCGCGCAAAATGCCGCGCAGTTGCTGGCTCATACGCAACAGCGCGATATGTCGGAAGTGGGTTATCAGCGCAACCGCTTCCCCATCAAACCCATTACGCTGGCTGAACTGGCCCAGAGCGGGGAAGAGTAACGAAATCAGGCACAGCCACGACCAAAAGCGGCTTGAATCCGTTAATTTCACCCATGCCGGCAATGCGACGTCAAACCGCTTTATATATCGTGATGCGTTTTTTTCCATACTATCATTCTGGATGACATCGCTTGCCAGACAGCGCGATCGTTGCTGTTTTTCCACCTCGGCATCCCAGCGGAAACCATCACCTTATTGAGGACGCCGTGTTGGGCCAGCAACATCCGACCGGCCAGTTCCAGTTGATCGGCCTGCATCAACGGCACCAGTGAGATTCGCAGCAGCATCAATCCGGCCAGAACAAGACGGTAGCACATGTCCTTCCCTCCTCACCGTTCAGCACGGAAGCGCTCAGTCCGCGACCCGAATATTCATTACCTTTATCTTGTTAAAACTAACGAATTCCCGATCATATTTTCCAGCGATCTCAATGGTTGATTTATCATCGATTCGAAGATTGATCGGCCACCGTTTGTGATCGATTTTGATTAAAATCGTTCCCGTGCCATCACTGAATTCATACAGATCGTCATAATAGGCCGCGCGTCTGATGATATTGCCTTTCAGAACCACGTAGTCATGGTCGCGCCCATATTCAAGCAGCGTTTTGACGGAAGTGGGTGAGCCATTGGGGCCGATATATTGCGCCCAGGCAGCGGAACTGCTGATGGCCAGAATGAAGGCGCCAATAATAAAATGTGATTTCATGTTATATCCCTTCTGGTTAAACGCGGTGACAGTTACCGCAGAAAGCGACGCTGTCGCTGCTATGGGAAAAGAATAAATGAACGAAAATGAACGGCAGGTGAATACTGAAAAAGGCGCTCGGCGGCGAATACACGCCACCGCGGCATTGTTCATGTCAGGTTCATTTTCATGTTGTCAAAATGTCCTATGCGTTCTCTGCCACAGGTACGGATATGAAAAAAAGCGGATTTTCGCGCTACCTCTCTCTTTACCCAATACTGTTTATGGTTGCTCCGACCCTTCATGCCGGATCGGCTTTGGCAGGGGACAAACACGAGCAGGATTTGGCTCGCTCGGCGTTGCAGTCAGGCCAGGCGATCCCTTTTGCCACCGTGCAGTCGCGGCTGATGGAGGAGTGCCAGTGCCAGGTATTGGAAGCCAAGCTGCATTCTGAAAAGAAACATGACGACAAATGGTTTATCTACGAGATTAAAGCCATTACCCCGAACGGGCGGATCGTAAAGCTGGAGATGGACGCGCGTTCCGGCAATATCCTGCGCATGAAAAACAAGGGCTGGAAGAATTGAGAACAAAAATAAAGGGAGCGTGCAGATGAAGATCCTGGTGGCGGAAGACGACATGACGCTGCAAAGGCAGCTTGTCGAGATGCTCAAAACCGCAGGTTATGTTGTAGAGGCCAGCGCCGACGGGCAGGATGTCCATTATCTCGGCGATACGGAAGACTTCGACGCCGTATTGCTGGATCTCGGCCTGCCGGTGATGGACGGGCTGAACATACTCAGAAAATGGCGTGAATCCGGGCGCAATATGCCGGTACTGGTGCTGACAGCCCGGGGCAACTGGCATGAAAAGGTCGCGGGTATTGACGCCGGCGCGGATGACTACCTGACCAAGCCGTTTCATGCATCGGAACTGCTGGCTCGCGTAAGGGCGCTTATTCGCCGCGCCGCCGGACTGGCATCATCGGTGTTGAAGTGTGGCGCCGTCACGCTGGATACGCGCAACGGCAGCGTTACCTATGAAGAAAAGCCCGTTGCCCTCACCAGTCATGAATATAAACTGCTCGAATATCTGATGCATCGGCCAGGACGGCTCATTTCACGAACCGAGTTAACGGAGCATATTTATGCGCAGGATTTCGATCGGGACTCAAACACCATCGAGGTATTTGTTGGACGCCTGCGTAAAAAACTTCATCCTTCCATCATCCAGACCGTAAGGGGACTGGGCTATCGGCTGATCGACAATGAATAGCCAGACTAGCGCGGCTCCCGACCGCAAACGCGCGGGATCGCTGCGGGTCCGCCTGTTTTGGACCACCGTGGGAGGGATAGCGCTGGCGCTGTTGCTTTCCGGTCTAGCCCTGACGACCCTGTTCAGAGATCATGTCGTAAACCAGTTTCAGGCGGCGTTGACGCGCCAGTTGGATCAACTTTTGGTGACGCTCGAGTTCGATGAAACCGGTCATCCGGAAGTCGATGCGACAGCGCTGTTTGATCCGCGCTTGCAGAAACAGTATTCCGGCTTTTACTGGCAGATAGATGAATTTCCTGACGCGGGTTCTCCCGTCATTGGCATACTGCGCTCTCGTTCGTTATGGGATGCCAATCTCTCTTTGCCGTTTGATAACCACACGCCGCCTCCCGGCGAACTGGCCGTCAGTGAAACGGTAGGGCCGGCGGGAGAGTCTCTGCTCGTTCTGCAACGCATTGTCTCCTCGCCAGACTCGCCGGGCCGCCACTACCGCCTGATCGTCGCTGGCAATCTGCGTTTCAATCTGGAAGCCACGGAGCGTTTCGGCCGCGCGCTGGCCCTTGCCGAAATCTTCCTGCTGCTGCTGTTAACCCTGTCAGCCTGGGCTCAGGTAACCATCGGCCTTAAGCCGTTGAAGGCGCTACAGCAGGCGCTCAAATCCGTGCGGGATGGCGCCCCCCAGATGGCAGGCCGTTTTCCACAGGAAGTGCAGCCGTTGGTTGACGATTTCAATCAGGTGCTCGCCGCCAATGCAACCGCCGTACAACGGGCCCGCACGCAGGCCGGCAATCTGGCGCATGCGCTCAAAACGCCGCTGACGATTCTTGAGAACGAGGCCGATCAGGCACAGACCCGCCACGGCAGCATTCCTCCTGAAATCATTAAGGAGCAGCTCGCTCAGATACGTCGCCATATCGACTGGCATCTGATGCGGGCAAGGGTGGCCGCCGTACACGGTTTGTCCGCACAACAAACCAACGTAACGGAAACGGTGTCAGGTTTACTGAGGGTGCTGGACCGCGTGTTCGCTGACAAACCGATTCAGGTGAGCATGCAAGCGCCTTCCCAACCCATCTGGTTTGCCGGCGAAGAACAGGATTTACAGGAAATTGTGGGCAACCTGCTGGAAAATGCCTTCAAATGGTCTCACTCCAGCATTACCGTCACCCTGTCAATGCGACCGCAGGCGCCTGACTGGCTGGAAATCCTGATAGAAGATAATGGCCCCGGCATCGCCGTTTCACGACTGAAAGCCGTCACACAGCGTGGAGTAAGGCTGGATGAAAACACTCCGGGATCGGGATTGGGTCTGGCCATTGTGCAGGACCTGATCCAGCTCTACGGTGGCGAGTTTGAACTGAAAAATCTGAACGGCGACCAGGGCGGTTTACGTGCCCGGGTTTGTCTGCCAGGCGCCCGGGTGAACAGGGCATAGCGGCGCTGGCAATGCGTATACTCAGGGCGGGGGACGAGTCTGCAAGCCAAAGTCGGCGGGGATATCGCAAGACTCGTGCTCCGATTCACATCATTAACGCAATAAACAAAGAGTTATAATAAGTTACCGGATTTCCGCCCTATTCAGGATTAAGCACAAATTTCTCAATCGCATAGGCCACGCCATCTTCCTGATTGGTTTTGGTCACAAACTGGCTGATGGCTTTTACCGCTTCGGTGGCATTCCCCATCGCAACCCCCAATCCGGCATATTCCAGCATGGCCAGATCGTTTTCCTGATCGCCCAGCGTCATCACATTGTCGCGCGTAATACCGAGGTGTTCCGCCAACATTTTCACCCCTTCGCCTTTATTGACGCGCTTATCCAGAATTTCCAGATAATATTCGGCGCTTTTCATGATGGTGTAACGCTCAAACGCTTCCGGCGGGATTTGGCTGATAGCCCGATCCAGCACCGGCGGCTCATCAATCATCATGACTTTCGGGAATGTCAGATTACGGTCCATCTCTTCCACCGCACGGTATTTCAGCGGCATACCGGTCAGATGCGCCTCATGGACGGTATAACGGCTGATATCCTTGTTGGCGGTATAGACGAAATTGAAATCCAGCGCATGGAAATGAACATTCAGCTTACGGGACAGCGCTTCAAAATAGAGATAATCATCAAAGCTCAGCGTCGTTTGCGCTACACAGTCGCCATTTCTCGCACGTTGCACCAGTGCGCCGTTATTGGTGACGCAAAAGCAATCTTCCTGCTGTAAATCCAGTTCCGCCAGATAGCGTTCCACACCAATGAACGGACGGCCAGTCGCCAGCACCACCTGAACGCCTTTCTCTCTTGCCGCGGCGATAGCCGCTTTCACTGCGGGAGAAATTTGATTTTGCGGCGTCAGCAACGTCCCATCCATATCAATTGCGATCAGTTTTATAGACATAATTTTCTCAGCATTAATTACCTGCTTTCATGCTAACGCGATTCAGCGCTGAAGTCGCCAGTGAAATGCGGCATGATGGCGCCCCCATGACAGACAAAGTAAAAAGCCGCGCCGGCCGCACGGCTCACGTCGAGAACAGTCCCCATCAACGGCTGAAATGAGGATGGTCATCGTTACGTTTTCTCTCTATAGCTCAGCGCCATTGCTGGCAATCACCTGCTTATACCAGTTAAAACTCTTTTTACGGGAGCGCCGTAACGTCCCGGTACCATCATCATGTTTATCCACATAGATAAAACCATAGCGCTTACTGTACTGCCCGGTGGTAAACGAAACGCAGTCGATACAGCCCCAGGGGGTATAGCCCATCAGTTCGACGCCGTCTTCCAGCACCGCTTTTTTCATCTGCTCAATGTGCGCCTTAAGGTAATCGATACGGTAATCGTCATGGATTTGTCCATCGGCTTCTACCTTATCAACCGCACCAAAGCCATTCTCGACGATGAACATCGGTTTTTGATAACGCTCGTAGAAGCTGTTCAGCGTGTAACGCAGGCCCACCGGATCAATCTGCCAGCCCCATTCCGATGCGGAAACGTGCGGGTTTTTCACCGCGCCCGGAAAGCCCGCGATAGCATCATCAACGGCCTGATTTTGAGCGACATGTTGTACGGCATTACTCATGTAGTAGCTGAAGCCCAGATAATCGGTGCAGCCGTCTCGCAAAATTTCCTCATCTTCCGATTGCATATCAATGTGATAGCCTTTTCTGGCCCACGTTTTCAAAATATACGCCGGGTAATATCCACGTAATTGCACGTCACCAAACAGATGACGTTCACGCATCGCTTCCTGCGCATACATCACATCATCCGGATGGCACGACCACGGATAGAGCGGCACCAGCGCCAGCATGCAGCCAATTTTGAAGTCAGGATTGATTTTATGCCCCAATTTCACCACTTTGGCGCTGGCCACAAACTGATGATGCAGCGTCTGGTACATGGCCTGTTCAGGATTCTCGTGC
The DNA here is from genome assembly GCF_003115815.1 of Brenneria roseae subsp. americana. Lineage (NCBI taxonomy): Bacteria > Pseudomonadati > Pseudomonadota > Gammaproteobacteria > Enterobacterales > Pectobacteriaceae > Brenneria > Brenneria roseae. The sequence continues at coordinate 193,020 of NZ_QDKJ01000007.1, forward strand.
CCGGTGAACACCACGCCGGAACAACAATAACCAAACAGCGGATAATGCCAGTTACGCTGATTATTGATTTCATTAAAGGTCATCCAGTATTTCACTTTGGATTGGTAGCGCTTCATCACCACTTCGCTGTAGCGCACAAAGAAATCCACCACTTTACGATTGAGCCAGCCGCCATAGTGTTTAACCAGGTGATACGGCATCTCGAAGTGGGAAAGCGTGATAACCGGCTCAATGTTGTGTTTCAGCAGTTCATCAAACAGATCGTCATAAAATTGCAGCCCGGCCTCATTGGGTTCCAGCTCATCCCCGTTGGGGAAAATACGGGTCCAGGCGATGGAGGTGCGGAAGCATTTGAAGCCCATTTCCGCAAACAGTGCAATGTCCTGTTTATAGTGGGAATAGAACTCCACCGCCTGATGATTCGGGTAACTGAACCCAGGCTGCACGCCATCGGTAATCACACGATCCACGCCGTGCGCGCCGCCGGACAATACGTCACAAATGCTGACGCCCTTCCCACCTTGATCCCAACCACCTTCAACCTGATGCGCCGCTACCGCGCCGCCCCACAAAAAGTCTTTCGGTAATTGCTGAATAGACATCTCATATCCTTTTTAGGTTATGTCGAAAATCGACATACGCCGTTGAAAAATCAGACTCGACGAAAAATCATGGGCCGCGAACGATATCGCCCTGTTTCAGAGCGGCCAATTCCCGGTGCAAATAAACCAATTCCTCCACCAAATCGCGGCAAAGCATCGCGTTCATCAGGTGGTCCTGCGCATGAACCAGAATCAGATTGACCGGAATTTTCCCGCGGCCTTCATCCGCGCCAATCAATGCCGTTTGAATATGGTGAGCCTGACGAGCCGCCACGGATGCCGTACTCAGCATCTGCTCTGTTTTTTCCCAGTCATGTTCTCTGGCTGCGCGCAGTGCTTCCATGGCGCCCGAACGCGCCTCTCCGGCATAAATAATCAGTTCCATGACGGTGTTTTCATCAAGTTCCATCAGCCACTCTCCCCGATTTTCACTGTCTCTTTTTGCTGGTCCAAAAGCTGACGTTTATCATTCAAGCAACATAGAGAACAATATGCAACCGGTTTCATGGTGAGTTTCATAATCTTTGAACGCGATCATAAACAGACGCGCTTTGTGATAAAACGACGACGTTTATTGCTTCATGATGATAAAAAGGATGAATTTTTCTTTATAATGGCGGGCGCGTTTTATGTTAACACTACGGCCAGTAGCCACTTTTTAGGAATAAAAAATGATAACCATGCTTGATGTAGCCAAGAGAGCAGGCGTATCAAAAGCAACCGTATCACGCGTGCTGACAGGGAATAACTACGTCCGTCAGTCCACCAAAGACCGGGTTTTCAAAGCCATCGAAGAAATGGGATACCGGCCGAATTTGTTGGCGCGTCAACTCGCCACCAACAAATCCCAGAGCATTGGCCTGGTCGTTACCAACACCTTATATAACGGCCCTTATTTCAACGAATTACTCTTTCAGACAGCAACCATGACCGAGCAGCACGGACGCCAGTTAATCCTTGCTGATGGCAAACACAGTGCGGAAGAAGAGCGGCAGGCTATCGAATTTCTGCTCGATCTACGCTGCGATGCGGTCATCATCTACCCGCGTTTTCTGTCCATTGCCGCGCTGGAAAGCATCATCGAGCAGCACGAACAGCCCATTATGGTGGTAAACCGGAAACTGAACCATCATGAGGAAAACGGCATCTGCGCCAACCATCAGCTGCACTGCTTTGACGCCGTTACTTACCTGATTGATCAAGGACATCGGGATATTGCGTTTATCCTTGGCGCGTCAGGATCGCCCACGGGGGAGAGCCGCCTTGCGGGTTATCGGCAAGCACTGGCGGCACAAGGGATAGCCTGCAATGACGAACGGCTGGTTGAGGGCGACTGGACGCCGGAAAGTGGTTACGCCGCCGTGAAAACGCTGTACCAACGAGGTGTTACCTTCAGCGCACTGGTAGCCAGTAATGATGATATGGCCATTGGCGCGGCAAAAGCCTTTCGCGAAAAAGGGATCACGATACCGGATGATGTTTCTCTGCTGGGATTCGATGACCTGCCGATGGCTTCCTGGTCGCATCCGCCGCTGACGACCGTACATGTCCCGGTTGCAGAAATGATTAAACGCACGCTTGAGAAACTGCTTTGTATGCTGGACGGTAAAATCGCCACGCCTTCTCCCACCTTTCAGGGGTCGTTGATCATTCGCGAATCGGTTGGTAAAGGCCCGGCTGCTCGCTAGAACCCTCATTCCCTTCATTGTCATGCGTGACCACCCGACAGGCGTATTTCATCATTCGATCCTGCCTTTATGCCTGCGCATCATATTAAAGATATATGAAACTTCACGTTTTTTTTGTAAACAAGTTAAAGCCATAGCCCTTCAGGCCGATGATATTGATGTGACTCGCGTCACAAAAAAAATGACACAGATCACATAAAGGAATTCCAAATAATACTGAAGGACACAGTAACTGATTGATTTTTATGTAAACAAAAAGCGCCATACAAGCGCTTATATCCCGGGGGGATATTATGCATATGTCAAATAAATTATTTCCAATTGAACACAGCAATCAAACCATCGTTTCAACCCACACTCCTTCAATAAAAAGAAAGCTCAGTACACAGCTGTTGATGTTATCCATGGGTATCGTCACTATTGCCCTCGGCTTCATCCTGACTATCGGCTTGCTGATCTGGCAATCCAGCCAGCAGCAAAAGACCATCGCTCAGCAATATCTGGAGCAAACGGCGTACACCAATAGCTATCTGATTCAACAAAAGCTGGATCTGGCCATCTCCGCCTCGCGCAATCTGGTCCAAAGCGTCATCAGTTTGCAGGAATCTGGTAATGCCGATCGCAAAATCGCAGAAACACTGCTGAAGAATGCATTGAAAAGTCATCCGGATTTCCTCTCCATGTCACTGGCATGGGAACCGGATGCCTTTGATGGGAAAGACCAACTCTATGCCGGACAACCCGATCAGGACCCTAATGGGCGATTTGTCCGTTATGTTGATCGTGATAATGCGGGAAATATTGCCCTGCATAATCTGGTTGATTATGAGACCCCCGGCAGCGGCGATTACTATCTGTTGCCGAGAAAACTTCAGAAAGAAGTGATTCTGGAGCCGTACAGCTACCCTTATAACGGCGTCGATGTGTTGCTGACGTCTTTGGCCGTTCCGATCATGATAAACAATAAGTTTTATGGTTCGGTCACGGCGGATTTTGCCCTGGATACGCTGCAACAGCTGACAAATCAAATTAAACCCTATCAAGGCACCGGGTATGCACAGCTTCTGTCGCACACCGGAGCATACATTTCTCATCCCGATCCAACCCGGATTACCAAAAAAATCGAGGATGATCCAACGCTGCTGGAACACGTGACTACCGGCAATCCATACCATATCGAGCAAGACAATCCGGTGTTAAATACCCCGGCGTTCGACGTTTATGTTCCAGTAAGCATTGGAAATACCGGCACGCCGTGGATGCTCGGCCTGTCAGCGCCGGTGGATGTGGTGATGGCAGAAACGGCGCGTCAGCGTAATCTGGCCTTACTGCTGATGGTGCTCAGCATTGTGGTTGTCTCCGGTATTCTGGGCGTAATCTTTATCCGTAAAGTGGCGCGTCCCATTGGCGGTGAACCCGCTCAGGCCGCACAAATTGCGCTGTCTGTCGCGCAAGGCGATTTGACCAACACTATCCCGGTGCAGGCCAAAGACCAGAGCAGCATTTTTTACGCCATGTACACCATGCAGACGCAGCTGAGAGATATCGTGGATCAACTGATCACCACCAGCGAATCCGTCAGCCACGGAGCAACCGAAATCACCGCGGGCAACACGGATCTGGCCTCACGTACCGAACAGCAGGCGGCGGCACTGGAAGAAACGGCAGCCAGCATGGAGCAGATTACGGCGACCGTGAAACAGAATGCGGATAATGCGCATAACGCGACGAATCTGGCTCAAAACGCCGCGCAAATCGCGCAAAAAGGCGATGCGATCGTTGGTCAGGTTGTTAACATCATGGGAGAGATTGACGACAGCTCGAAGAAAATCGCCGAGATAACCAGCATCATCAGCGGTATTGCCTTTCAGACCAATATCCTGGCGCTGAATGCGGCGGTGGAAGCGGCCCGGGCCGGTGAACAGGGACGCGGCTTCGCCGTTGTTGCCAATGAAGTACGCAACCTTGCCCAGCGCAGTGCGGATGCCGTGAAAGAGATTACCGGACTTATCGCCGAATCCGCCAGCCGGGTGGACAATGGGGTTTCACTGGTGCAAAACGCGGGCACCACGATGCAGGAAATGCTGGAAGCCGTCTCGTCAGTCAAAGACATCATGGATGAAATTGTTTCGGCATCGGACGAACAGTCGCGCGGTATCAGTCAGGTCACACAGGCGGTTCACGAAATGGATGGCGTAACCCAGCAAAACGCCGCATTGGTACAGGAGGCGTCCGCCGCCGCGGCGTCACTGGAAGATCAGGCCAAACGGCTCGCGCAAACCGTGCAGGTCTTCAAGCTCTCCTGATCGTTCACCGGCTGCCTCCGCCAGCCCGGAGGCACCGCGCAGCGGCATAATTCAGCCGGAAGCCGGGGTTCATAGGGGGCTGGCGTTTGAGCCCTCTATTGTCGGGCGCGTACTACGATATAGTATAGAAATGGCGGCATTGTGGCGCACGAAACTGCGCTTGTCAGGGAAGGCGCCCTCGGTTGCCGTCTTCCGGCAACTCGAATTATTTAGAGCATAGGACGCTAATAATATGAACAATATGTTAATCTTGTTCCCTATCTGCCCCAGGGAGCGACGCCCTGTTGTTGTGTCTTCTCTCTCGATAACCCAACCTAATCCGCTATAAATAAAATGAAATTGATAAAACTTCCGCTACTGGCGCAAATTTCATCGGCCCATCTGGTGAGTCACTTTCACATGATGGTGTTGCCTGCCCTTATTCCTTTGCTGTCAGAGCAGCGGGATATCAGTTTCGTCCAGTTGGGTTTCGCCCTTAGCGTGTTCAACATCGTTTCCGCGTGCGTACAAACCCCGATTGGCTTTGTGGTCGATCGCATCGGCGCCCGGCGTACCCTGATTGCCGGCCTCACGCTCGGCAGCCTGTGTTTTCTTTCGCTGAGTTTTTCCAACAGCTATGCCTGGCTGATTGCGTCCATGGCGCTAGCCGGCGTTGCCAACGCCGTCTATCACCCGGCGGATTATGCCCTGCTATCACGCGGAATCGACGAGAAACGCATGGGGAGAGCGTTCTCCGTTCACACTTTCTCCGGCTTTTTCGGCACCGCCATTGCCCCCAGTATTCTACTGACGGTTGCCGCTTTCAGCGGCATTGACAGTGCGTTTATCGTTTCCGGCATCATTGGGCTGGCGACGGTTCCGTTGTTATTAACGGAAAGCGACCGCCCGGCCCGCGTTTCGAATGCAACGCAGGGCGCCAAACCGGCAGACAAGCCGCGGATACCGCTATTTACCCTGCCAATCATGGCGCTGCTGGTGTTATTCCTGTTGTTAAACCTGAGCACCGGTTCGATTCAGAATTTCTCGGTGACCGCCTTTGTCACCGGCTACGATTTGCCTTTATCACAGGCCAACGTAGTGCTGACGGCCTTCCTGTTTGCCAGTGCTTTTGGCGTATTGGCTGGCGGCGCGCTGGCGGATAAAACCCGCCGTCACGGCCTGGTAGCGACCGCCGCATTGGCATTAACCGCCGGCCTGATCAGCATCGTCGCCATTTATCCGCTGCCGGCATCGGTATTGATTCCACTGCTGGCTATCGCAGGCTTCCTGTCCGGCATGATCGCGCCATCACGCGACATGCTGGTACGCGCCGCGTCACCCGTCGGTGCGGAGGGTCGTGTTTTCGGCATCGTTTCCACCGGCTTTAACATTGGCGGGGCGACCGGTCCGGTATTGTTCGGATGGTTGCTCGATCATGGTTATCCGCGGGCCATTTTCTGGTCGGCGGTGATTTTTATGCTGATTACCGCACTTATCACGCTGCGGCAGGAACTGCGCGGCGCCAGACAACGCGCCATTGCCTGATCAAAACAAAACCAAAGGTAATCGCGTTCCCGTTAGTGGAGAATATCTTACGGCATTCTCCACCAATATCGGCTATCAGGCCTCGGATACCGGGCTCGGCTATGGTCAGGAGTTATCAATACGTTGCGGGCATTACCAGAAAAATCAATTCAGCAAACGCCATTCCCGCGCCTGATTAATCGCTTGAATGCGGCCGCTCACCTGGAGTTTTTCATATACCTGCTTCAGGTGCCATTTTACGGTCTCAACCGAGATGCCCAGCGAGCGGGCGATACCTTTGTTTGAATAGCCATCTGCGATCAACTGTAGCGTTTGTTGCTCTCGTTCGGTTAAGCGCCGGCACTGAGACTGGGCGAGATCGTCTTTATCCGGCGAACGCCCTGCGTCGTCAGCGGCCTTTTGCAGTAATGCCGCGGCCATGTTGGCCAGTTCACTATTGGGCGCCAGTTTCTTGCGGACATGGTTTAGCAGAGGCAACAGGTCTGGGCCCGCATCCAACAGGCTACGCTGGAGTTTTTGCTGCATCGCCCGTTGTAACGACGGTTTGAAAACCGCCCCCGCTTGCTCTTCCTCTCCTGCCCGCCATAGCGCGACCGCTTGCAGCACCCTTAAACGTAAGGCAGATAACCATTCCCCGCATTGTTCCTGCTCGTTTGCCAACGAGTGAATGATGTCGGCAGCCGCCAGCGGGTCGCCATCGGCAATAAGCAAACGGCTCTGGCTTAAGCGAAGATGATGGGAAATCACTTTCAGACCCAGCGTATCTTTCTCTGACCCGGCTTCTCCGGCTAACGTCTGCAACTGACCCAGCAGGAGTCTGGCGCCGTCAACATCCCCTTGCCGGAGACGAATCGTCAGCTTCTCTGCCAGCAGCGGCACCCTCGCCCGGGACCATCCCCGGCTAATAGTCAGTTTTTCAGCATGAAACAGCAACGGCTCTGCTTCCTCCGGCTGGCCGCTTAGCTGTGCCTGACGCGCCAGGATGATATAACACCGGCTGAGGCCATCGGGCGGAGAGAAGCTATCGATCATCTCCAGCCGCAGAGTGAGCAACGCATCAATCCGGCCCACCTCCCCTTGCTCCCAGGCGATTTCAGCCAGAATAGGCGCAAGCGTTGCACTGCTACTGGAATGGGGCCCGGTATGCTGTTCCGCATAACGCAATGCCTGAGACGCCTGACGCTCGGCTTCCAACAGATTGCCCTGACGGAGATAGCCCTGAGCCACAACAAAAGCACGGTAAACCTCAACGAACAGGTTGCGGCTCACTACTTTTGTGCCGGGCATGCGGCATTGCACATCCAGCGCCTTTTCCGGACGTAGATCCACCAAATGACAATAGCTGAGAATATTGCATACCAGGCCGTCAACCCAGATGTCGCCGCAGGGCACTTCCCGCAGTAACGGCCCAGCAATGGCAATACTTTGAGGAATATTTTCAGCGAAGGCTTCGCAAATGGCCCGCACCACGCGCAACTTAACCCAGGTGCTGTGGGCCAGATCGTCGCGGTTGGCTTCAACCAAGACGTCTAACGTATCAAGCAACTGGCGGGAATCGTTAAAACGAAAATGATGCGCCAGCGCCCAGGCCAGGTTGAGTTGCAGGTCGATGCGGGTAGGGTCCGGACTGGCGGGCAGATAGCGCATCCAGCGCACCAGCGTATCAATGTCTCCTTCCTCGGCCAGTGATTGCGCCCCCGCCTCGGCATGCTTACTGCCGGTTTTGCCTGCGGCCAGGGTGTGACGCACCGCTTCAGCCCACAACTGTTGGCCGGCAAACCAGTTACCGGCCCGCTCATGCAAGACCCGGCTATCTTTATGCGCGGCGTGTTGCAACCGGTTAAGCAACGTATCGCGCATAAGCGGATGGTAACGGAACCAGAATCCTCCTTCATCCAGCGCGGAAAGAAACAGATTGTGCTGTTCTATCCAGGCTAACATCGCCTCACCGTTGTTCCGTCCGGTCACGGCATTGCACAACGCGGGATTAAGACGATTGAGAATAGAGGTACATAGCAGGAAATCGAACACATCGGGTGGCAACGGTTCAAAAATCACCTCTTCCAGATAGCGGGTGATAGTCCGTGAACCTTCACTCAGGCTGTCCATAAAGTGGCTGGCGTTGATGCGCCACTCGGCTGATAGGGTGGCGATCTTCATACCCGCGATCCAGCCTTCGGTCAGAGAGATAAGGCGCTGAATATCCTGTTTTCTCGCCGTCTGCGGCGCTGAATCCATAAAGTAGGCGCTGGCTTCCTCGCAGGTGAAACGCAGGTCATTATCGTATATTTCTGCCAGTTGCCCCTGAACCTGCAAACGGCTCAGCGCCAACGGGGGACGGAAACGGCTACCGATAATCAGGTGCAAAGAAGAGGGAGCATGGTTAAGGAGGTATGCCAGTCCGTCATGTATCTCACGGTCGCTGATGCCCTGATAGTCATCCAGAATCAGGTAAAGCGGGTGCGGACAACGGTGTAATTGATTAATGAGCTCCGCCAGGAACATCGAAAAATCAGCGGGTAGATCCCCCAGCAGATACCGCCGAAAGGCGGTGCTCCAGCCATTATACAGCGGCCGCAACGCTTCCAGCAGATAGCGCATAAATAACAGCGGCGTGCTGTCGTCGTCTTCAAGGCTTAGCCAGGCGACCGCATCGCCCTGCTGCTGGCGGCGGCGATACCACTGCGCAAGCAGCGTGGTTTTGCCAAATCCTGCGGCGGCGCAAACCAGCGTCAGGCTGCATGACTCTGCTTCATCAAGCCGTTGCAATAAGCGATCGCGCTGCAACAACCTCCCCGGCGTACGCGGGGGCGTAAGTTTGGTGAGGATCAGCGGTAGCTTGCGCGTAAAGCGAAAAGGCTCTTCATTAGCGAATGCCGCAAGCGGGTAATGTGTTGGGGGCAAGAGCTCCATACGTGCCAATACCTCTTTATTCAGTCTGAATTTTAAGTGTACCCAATGGAGGTAAACGAAACCAAGATTAACCCGCAATAACTTGTCCCCACCCGGATTTGTCCCCCTTCCTCCCCATTACCCCCCCACCAGAGGGGGTATGCCGCGTTTGCGGGCGCCTATAAAGTAAATTGTCTGCCGCAAGTGGGGCAAGAACCGGGTGAACTACCCGGCGCACATATGGTGGGAAACGACGCAACAGAACAAATTCAGGGCCCTGGCATCGCTCATACGCTTGAGGCGACGGATGAAAGTTTGCCTGGGGTGATTTTTGCGCACCCTACGCTGTCGGAAGCGATGCACGAGGCCATTCTTGCGGCTAATGGCCGGGCATTGCATCAGTAATCATTGGTTTTTTTTAATCAGTACGAGGTGGATACAAAATATGGCTATCGAAAATAAAGTAGCGTTGGTAACCGGCGCCGGGCAAGGTATTGGACGTAGCATCGCATTGCGTATGGCCAGAGATGGCGCATCGCTGATGCTGGTTGACGTTAACCGTTCCGGGCTGGATGCGGTAGCCGCCGAGGTGGAAGCATTGGGGCGTAAAGTAGCAACCTTTGTTGCTGATATTACCGATCGTGCTCAGGTTTATGAGTCTATCGATCTGGCCGAACAACAATTGGGCGGGTTTGACATTATTGTCAACAATGCAGGCATGGCGCAGGTGCAGGCACTGGCTGACGTTACCCCGGAAGAAGTCGATCGCATCATGCGGGTCAACGTTCAGGGGACGCTCTGGGGGATTCAGGCTGCGGCGAAGAAATTTATCGACAGAAAACAGAACGGCAAAATCATTAACGCCTGTTCCATTGCGGGTCATGATGGCTTTGCCTTACTCGGTATTTATTCGGCAACGAAATTTGCCGTGCGCGCGTTGACGCAGGCCGCGGCCAAAGAGTATGCCAGCCGGGGAATCACGGTGAATGCTTATTGCCCGGGTATTGTCGGTACTGGCATGTGGCAGGAGATCGATCGCCGTTTCTCAGAAATTACCGGAACGCCTCTTGGCGAAACCTACAAAAAGTATGTTGACGGCATTGCACTTGGCCGCGCAGAAACGCCGGATGATGTGGCAGGTCTGGTGTCGTATCTGGCCGGGCCGGACTCTGACTATATCACCGGACAATCTATCCTGATTGATGGCGGTATTGTTTATCGTTAAGCCTTTCTTCCCAAGCCGCTTTCGCCGGGGAAAGCGGTTTTTTAGTCTTTACCGAATGGCGCAGAAATCTCGCCACAAAATCGACACCAATAATAAGCCGGCATCCTGTCGGGCAGGATGCCGGCTTAGTCAGTCATATGACGAAAGGGATATCAGATATCGATATTCATCGCCTTCAGCGCGTTCTCTTCGATAAACGCACGGCGAGGTTCAACCGCATCCCCCATCAGCGTGGTAAACAATTCATCCGCCGCAATCGCATCTTTAACCGTAACCCGTAACATACGACGGCTGGTCGGATCCATGGTGGTTTCCCACAGCTGTTCCGGGTTCATTTCTCCCAGACCTTTATAACGCTGGATAGCCAGACCACGACGAGACTCTTTCACCAGCCAATCCAGCGCCTGTTCAAAACTGGCTACCGGTTGACGACGCTCACCACGCTCAATGTAAGCATCTTCTTCAATCAGGCCACGCAGTTTTTCGCCCAACTGATTCAGCTTACGATACTCGCCACCGGCGATGAAGCTTGCTCCCAGCAGATAGTCGGTATCCACGCCGTGGGTACGTACGCGCAAAGCCGGTTCAAATATCTGACGTTCCCGATCTTCACGAAGCACGAAGCTATAGGCGCTGCCGTGCACTTCCTGTTCATTCAGGCTGGCAGCCAGCGCTTCAATCCACGACTGTACTTTTGCCCGATCGTTCAAATCCGCTTCAGCCAGCGTCGGCTGGTAGATTAAACAATTGAGCAATGCACGCGGGAACCGACGCTCCATACGGCCAATCATTTTCTGCACCGCGTAATGCTCGGAAACCAGTTTCTCCAACGGTTCGCCAGCCAGCGCCGGGGCGTGAGCATTGGCGTGCAACGTCGCCCCGTCCAGCGCCAGCGCAATCTGGTACTGATCCATGGCTTCATCGTCTTTGATGTACTGCTCTTGCTTACCTTTCTTCACCTTGTACAACGGCGGCTGCGCGATATACACGTGACCACGTTCAATGATTTCAGGCAGTTGACGATAGAAGAAGGTCAACAGCAGCGTACGGATGTGAGAACCATCGACGTCGGCATCGGTCATGATAATGATGCTGTGATAACGCAGTTTGTCCGGGTTATATTCATCCCGGCCGATGCCGCAACCCAGCGCCGTAATCAGCGTCGCCACTTCCTGTGAAGACAGCATCTTGTCGAAACGCGCTTTCTCAACGTTCAGGATCTTGCCTTTCAGCGGCAGAATCGCCTGATTCTTACGGTTACGTCCCTGCTTGGCGGAGCCGCCCGCCGAGTCCCCTTCCACCAGGTAGAGTTCGGACAGCGCCGGGTCGCGTTCCTGACAGTCCGCCAGTTTCCCCGGCAGACCGGCCAGATCGAGCGCCCCCTTGCGACGTGTCATATCACGCGCCTTGCGCGCCGCTTCACGGGCTCGAGCCGCATCAATGATTTTTCCCACGACAATCTTGGCGTCCGATGGGTTTTCCATCAGATAGTCCACCAGCTTCTCGTTCATCAACGATTCAACCGCGGTTTTCACCTCGGAAGAAACCAGCTTGTCTTTGGTCTGTGAGGAGAATTTGGGATCGGGTACTTTCACCGATACCACAGCAATCAGACCTTCACGCGCATCGTCGCCGGTGGCGCTGATCTTGGCCTTTTTACTGTAGCCTTCTTTATCCATGTAGGTGTTCAGCGTACGGGTCATCGCGGCGCGGAAACCGGCCAGGTGCGTCCCCCCGTCACGCTGCGGAATGTTGTTGGTAAAACAGTAAATATTTTCCTGAAAACCATCATTCCACTGTAACGCCACTTCAACGCCGATATCGTCTTTCACCGTGGAGAAATAGAACACGGTCGGGTGGATTGGCGTTTTATTCCGGTTGAGATAATCGACAAACGCTTTGATCCCGCCTTCATAGTGGAAGTGATCGGCCTTGTCTTTTTCACGCTCGTCAATCAGGCGGATCGATACGCCGGAGTTCAGGAACGACAGTTCACGCAGACGCTTGGCCAGAATCTCATATTCGAATTCCACCACGTTGGTGAAGGTTTCCAGACTCGGCCAGAAACGGACCGTCGTACCGGTTTTCTCGCTATCGCCCACCACTTTCAGCGGTGCCTGGGCGACGCCGTGGCGATAGGTCTGTTCATGGACTTTGCCTTCGCGGCGAATCACCAGCTCCAGTTTTTCAGACAGGGCATTAACGACCGACACCCCGACGCCGTGCAAACCGCCGGAGACTTTATAGGAGTTGTCATCAAACTTGCCGCCGGCATGCAGCACCGTCATGATCACTTCCGCGGCGGATATCCCTTCTTCTTCATGAATACCGGTAGGAATACCACGGCCATCATCCTGTACCGAGACGGAGTTATCAGCGTGGATGGTGATGACAATGTCTTTACAATAGCCAGCGAGTGCCTCGTCGATAGCGTTGTCCACAACCTCGAATACCATGTGATGCAGACCGGTACCATCATCCGTATCGCCGATGTACATTCCTGGGCGTTTACGTACCGCATCCAGCCCTTTCAATACCTTGATACTTGAGGAGTCATAAGAATTCGACATCAACGTTTCCCGCTCATTTTAGTCCTGTGATTGAACCGTTATTTTACCCTGTTCCACGCGGAACATCTTGCCCTTTTCACCAACCATGTCGTCTATCTGTTCCGCGCTGACTGCGCTCACAAATACTTGTGCATGAGTGGCTTTTAACCGTTCAGCCAGCAAACGGCGGCGGGTACTATCCAGTTCGGAAGCAAAATCATCGATCAGATACAGACAGCGCAGTCCGTTCTGACGGGTGAGGAACTCACCCTGGGCCAATCTTAATGCGCACATCAGCAGCTTTAGCTGACCGCGGGATAACATATCCTCAACGGCCACGCCGCTGGCGCGGATGCGAAAGTCGGCTTTATGTGGCCCAAGCGCCGTATAACCAAGCATACGGTCGCGTTCAAACTGCCGTTCCAGCAGTTCGGCATACTCACTCTCTTTGTCCCAACCTCGCTGGAACGAAAACCCGAGAGAAAACTCAGGCAGGAATTGCATACAGGTCGCAGTGATATCTTCAATAATCGCTTCACTGTACTGCGCCCGCCATTCGCTGATACGTTGAGCCAAAGGCGCCAATTCCTGATCCCAGGCCCTGAGTTGACCATAATGGCTCACCTGACGCAGCGCCGCATTACGCTGACGCAGCAGGCGTTTCATATTGCTCCAGGCGGAGAAAAAACCGGGTTCGTTGTGAAAACAGCCCCAGTCGAGAAAAGCACGGCGAAATTTCGGCCCGCCATTTAGCAGGGTAAAACCTTCGGGTGTAATAAGCTGAATCGGCAACAGCTGCGCGAGCTCGGCCACTTTATGGCCATCGCTGCCGTCAATGCGCACTTTACTGTCTCCCTGACGGTTTTTACTCAACCCGACAGACCGCTCTTTTTCCGCGCTGTCGATACGGCCGTGCAATATAAATTCATCCCGATCGTGGCGGATAACGCGCGCCGCCTGCACGCTGCGAAACGCCCGGCCATGTCCCAGCGTATAAATCGCTTCCAGCACGCTGGTTTTGCCACTGCCGTTCGCCCCGACCAAAAAGTTAAAGCCGGGTGCCAGCGCCAGATCGGCCGCTTCAATATTACGGAAATCTTTAATCAGAAGACGAGTAAGCGCCATGCGACTACTTCATGTGGTCAAAGACGTGATTGTCGCAGACAGAGTGGGAACGGGCGCCGCGCCGAACCCATGTCCGCGGCAATAGCGAACACGGCCAATCCCAATCTGGCAAGTAAAATAGCCCGCCATAATACTAGAGGCGCATGGGCATAACGACATAGGCTGCCGCCCGACTGGCGCCATCTTCAATCTGCACGCTGGAAACAGAGTCGGTCAGCAACAGGCGAACATCCTCGCACTTCAGCGCGTTCAGTACGTCCAGAACGTAGCTGACGTTGAACCCGATCTCCATCTCGGTCCCCTCATACTGCACATCCAGAATCTCTTCCGCTTCTTCCTGTTCAGGGTTATTCGCGGTGATCTTCAACTGGTTGTGGATGAGGTGCAAACGTACGCCGCGGAACTTCTCATTCGACAGAATGGCGGCGCGCGAGAACGCTTGCTTGAGCAAATCACAGCTGGCTTCCAGCGTTTTATCCGGGTTTTTCGGTAAAACGCGGCGATAATCAGGGAAACGGCCGTCAACCAGCTTGGAAGTAAAGATAAAATCACCGACATGCGCACGGATATTGTTACTGCCGATTTGCAGTTGCAGCGGCGTATCGCCGCCATCCAGCAAACGAACCAGCTCCATCACGCCTTTACGCGGCACAATCACCGAATGCGACGGCAGAGACTGTCCTACCGGCATGGCGCAAACGGCCAGTCGATGACCGTCGGTCGCGACCGTGCGCAATTCTTCGCCTTCGGTTTCAAACAGCATGCCGTTAAGGTAGTAACGCACATCCTGATGCGCCATCGAAAACTGCGTGGCCTCAATCAGACGCTTCAACGTGGCCTGCGGCAGTGAGAATTCTACTTCGCTCTGCCAGTCATCCAGATTGGGAAAATCCGCCGCAGGCAGGGTCGATAGCGAAAAACGGCTACGACCGGAGCGCACCAGCATGCGATCGCCATCCAGCATGATGGTGATTTCCGCACCGTCCGGCAAACCACGGCAGATATCAAACAGTTTACGGGCAGGTACCGTCGTCGCGCCCGGCTCATGCGGTTGCGTAAGCGCGACTTTGGCCACCATCTCCATCTCGAGATCGGTACCGGTCAGTGACAACGCGCCTTCGGTCACCTGTATCAACAGGTTGCCCAGAATAGGTAACGTAGGTCGACCGCCCAACGGGCTGCTGACCTGCTGCAATGGCTTTAACAGATGTTCGCGTTCAACAATAAATTTCATCATGTTATGAAGATAGGGTTCTGATTAAATTGGAAAAATCTTCTTTGATGTCGTGACTTTCCTCACGCAGCTGTTCGATTTTACGACAGGCATGCAACACCGTAGTATGGTCACGTCCACCAAACGCATCGCCGATTTCCGGCAGGCTATGGTTGGTCAGCTCTTTGGCCAGCGCCATCGCCATCTGACGCGGGCGCGCCACTGAACGGGAACGGCGTTTAGACAACAGATCGGCAACTTTGATTTTATAATATTCCGCCACTGTCTTCTGAATATTGTCGATAGTAACCAGTTTTTCCTGCAATGCCAGCAGATCGCGCAGCGCTTCACGCACAAAATCAATCGTGATGGAACGGCCGGTAAAGTTGGCATTGGCGATAACCCGGTTCAAGGCGCCTTCCAGCTCACGAACGTTGGAGCGCAGGCGTTTGGCGATAAAGAAAGCCACTTCGCCGGGCAGACGAATATCGTTTTCATCCGCTTTCTTCATCAGAATCGCTACGCGCGTTTCCAGCTCTGGCGGTTCAATGGCAACGGTCAGACCCCATCCAAAACGGGATTTCAGACGATCTTCCACGCCGTTGATCTCTTTCGGATAGCGATCGGACGTCAAAATGATTTGCTGATTACCTTCCAGCAGGGCATTGAACGTATGAAAGAACTCTTCCTGAGAACGCTCTTTGTTGGCAAAAAACTGAATATCATCAATCAGTAACGCATCGACAGAGCGGTAATAACGTTTGAACTCTTCAATCGCATTGTTCTGCAACGCTTTCACCATATCCTGAACAAAGCGTTCAGAATGCATGTAAACCACTTTCGCGTTAGCTTTGCGGGCAATAATGCCGTTGCCTACCGCATGCAACAAGTGCGTTTTCCCCAGCCCCGTGCCGCCATACAAAAACAGCGGATTGTAGGCGCCGCCCGGATTGTCGGCGACCTGACGGGCAGCGGCGCGCGCCAGCTGGTTTGACTTACCTTCAACAAAGTTATCAAACGTATGCTTGGGGTTCACATTGGAACGATAGGTATGTTCAGCCTGCACCGGCGAATTATCCCAGCTTGGGCGTACCGGCGCCAAACGGGTCTGCGATACGGCGGCCATACTAACATTACCATTATTATGGTGATTGACCGGCTGGCTCACGGCCTGAACCAAAGGTTTGCTCCCAACCTCAAAACGCAGCAAAGGGGCGTCCATCCCGCAAAAATCATTGAGCAATCCATTGATGTTATTCAAATATTTATCACGAACCCAATCCAGAACGAAGCGATTAGGGGCGTAGAGCGCCAGAGTGTTATCACTCAGCTCCGCCTGTAACGGGCGTATCCACATACTGAATTCTGTGGCAGGTAACTCATCCTGCAAACGGGCAAGACACTGCTGCCAAAGCGAAAGCGACACGGCGGACTCCACTCGAACAAGAACGATCAAAAAGAAAAGAATAAGAAACGTTATTTATGTGACTCATGATTTTGGCGCCCTCTCCCAGCCAACGCATGGAAGACAGACGCACCGCGTTACCCATAAGCGGTTTACCGTGACGATCCCGACGAAGGATCGCCAACGGGACGGCGGATCATAACCTAATCCGGAGAAGAGATCCTCCCCTTCTGCACAGTTTCGATCCTTTTTATCCACAGGCTATTCTTATAGCAGCCCTGTGCGACAAACTATAAAGATCGGATTCTGCTGACCTTATGCCAGCCGGTGCGGGACGTGCTCAAGAATAAACCCGATGATAAGATCGTTACGGTGACCGCGATCATGATCTTGCGGGAGAGATCGTCGTAGGATCCTTGCGCTTTATTATAGAGTCCGTATAATTCCCTGCCCGCGCGTCCACGCCTGTTTTCTGTGCTCGGCCAGACAGAAATCCCAAAAATAATTGGCATGGCTGGCAGGTAAAGTGTGATGTTAATTGACTCGGGACTGTACAATTATTACAATCCCGCCTCTTTCAGTTATATATGATTGTTATATGCGATTGAGGCGTCGGTCACTGTCACGCCGAGCAGCCAAACGCGTTTACTGTGAAGTCGTGTTTATTCCCCGCACCAGCAGGGATGGACCGTTAATTATCCAAGTTTAGGTAGAAATCGCCATGAAACGCACTTTCCAACCGTCCGTATTGAAGCGTAACCGTAGCCACGGTTTCCGTGCTCGTATGGCCACTAAAAATGGTCGTCAGGTTCTGGCCCGCCGTCGTGCGAAAGGCCGTACTCGTCTGACCGTTTCTAAGTAATAAAAGCTAACCCACCGAGTGGTTAAGCTCGCTTTTCCCAGGGAGTTACGTTTGTTAACTCCCAGCCATTTCACTTTCGTCTTCCAGCAACCGCAACGGGCTGGCACGCCGCAAATCACTATCCTCGGCCGCCTGAACACGCTGGGGCATCCCCGCATCGGTCTTACCGTCGCCAAAAAGCATGTCAAACGTGCTCATGAACGCAATCGGATTAAACGCCTGACGCGCGAAAGCTTTCGCCTGCATCAACATTCATTGCCATCAATGGATTTTGTGGTAATTGCGAAAAAAGGGGTGTCTGAACTGGATAACCGAACACTGACGGAAGCGTTGGAAAAACTATGGCGTCGGCACTGTCGTTTGGCTCTCGCCTGCTGATCGGGTTGATACGCGGTTATCAACTCGTTATCAGTCCGTTACTTGGACCACATTGCCGGTTCCGGCCAACGTGTTCACAATACGGAATTGAGGCAATACGCAGGTTCGGCATGATAAAAGGCAGTTGGTTGACGCTCAAACGCGTATTAAAATGCCACCCTTTGAACCCTGGTGGTGATGATCCCGTACCGCCAAAAACCGACAATAACAGAGAACATTAACGATGGATTCGCAACGCAATCTTCTTCTCATCGCTCTGCTATTCGTGACCTTTATGATCTGGCAAGCCTGGGAAACGGACAAAAATCCGCCGGCGACCACGCAGGCCATACAGCAGGCGACGAATGCAGCAACCGGCGATGCTACCAATCAGGGCGTACCGGCCAGCGGTCAAGGTCAACTGATCACGGTGAAAACCGACGTGCTGTCTTTGACCATCAATACCCGCGGTGGTGACATTGAGCAAGCACATCTGCTGACTTATCCGGATACGTTGGGTTCAGATAACCCCTTCCTGCTGCTGGAAACCACGCCAGAGTTTGTCTATCAGGCGCAAAGCGGTCTGACCGGCAAGAACGGCCCGGATAACCCGGCGAATGGTCCGCGTCCATTGTTTACCGTCACCCAGGATCATTTTGACCTGGCTGAGGGTCAAAACGAACTGCGCATTCCGATGACCTACACCGCAGAGGACGGCGTTGTCTACACCAAAACGTTTGTTCTGAAACGTGGCGACTATGCGCTGAATGTTGACTACAGCATCGACAACGCCAGTGCGCAGCCGTTGGAACTGACCCTGTTCGGCCAGTTGAAGCAATCCATCGATTTACCCAAACATCGCGACACCGGCAGCAGCAACTTTGCCCTGCATACTTATCGTGGCGCCGCGTTCTCTTCCAGCGAAGATAAATACAAGAAATATAGCTTCAGCGACATGGATGAGAACCTGAACATCACCACCAACGGCGGCTGGGTCGCCATGCTGCAACAATACTTTGCTACCGCATGGATCCCGACAACCGCAGGCGACAACACATTCTATTCGTCCCGGCTGGGCAATGGACAGGCGGCTATCGGCTTCAAATCCACGCCGGTTGTCGTACCGGCAGGCAGCCAGCAAAATCTGAACGCGACCCTGTGGGTTGGCCCGGAAATTCAGGACAAAATGGCCGCTGTCGCGCCACATCTGGACCTGACCGTGGATTACGGCTGGCTGTGGTTTATTTCTCAGCCGCTGTTTAAACTGTTGAAATTCCTGCACGGCTTTATCGGCAACTGGGGCTTCTCCATCATTGCCATCACCTTTATCGTGCGCGGTATCATGTACCCGCTGACCAAAGCGCAATACACCTCCATGGCGAAAATGCGCATGCTGCAACCCAAACTGCAGGCGATGCGTGAGCGTATTGGTGACGACAAACAGCGCATGAGTCAGGAAATGATGGCGCTGTACAAGTCAGAAAAAGTTAACCCGCTGGGCGGCTGTTTCCCGCTGTTGATTCAGATGCCAATCTTCCTGGCGCTGTACTACATGCTGATGGGCTCCGTTGAACTGCGTCATGCGCCGTTCGCCCTGTGGATTCATGACCTGTCCGCACAAGACCCGTACTACATTCTGCCGATCCTGATGGGCGTGACGATGTTCTTCATTCAGAAGATGTCGCCGACTACCGTTACCGATCCGATGCAGCAGAAGATCATGACTTACATGCCGGTCATTTTCACGGTGTTCTTCCTGTGGTTCCCGTCTGGTCTGGTGCTGTACTATATCGTCAGCAACCTGGTGACAATCATTCAGCAGCAGCTGATCTACCGTGGTTTGGAAAAACGTGGCTTGCATAGCCGCGAGAAGAAATAAATCCCGGGATTGCCACGACAATAGCGAAAACAAGGCGGTCATTGACCGCCTTGTTTTTTATCGGCTGCGTTTCCCGCAACGACACGTAAAATAGCCTGACAACAGGTGCCAATACAGAGAGAACATCATGAGTCATACCGATACCATCGTTGCCCAAGCCACGCCACCGGGACGCGGCGGGGTAGGTATTTTACGCGTTTCCGGGCAGTCGGCTTCAGCCGTAGCCGAAGCCGTTTTGGGCAAACTTCCCAAACCGCGTTACGCCGACTATCTACCGTTTCGGGATGCTGATGGCACGACGCTCGATCAGGGTATTGCTCTCTGGTTCCCCGGCCCGAACTCCTTTACCGGTGAAGACGTGCTGGAACTACAGGGGCACGGTGGCCCCGTCATTCTCGATTTGCTGCTGAAACGTATTCTGACGTTGCCCAACGTGCGTATTGCACGCCCTGGCGAGTTCTCTGAGCGCGCATTTCTTAACGACAAACTCGATCTGGCGCAGGCCGAAGCTATCGCCGATTTGATTGATGCCAGCTCCGAACAGGCCGCGCGTTCCGCGCTGAATTCGTTACAGGGGGCTTTTTCCGCCCGTATCAATCATCTGGTTGAAGCGCTAACGCACCTGCGAATCTACGTTGAAGCCGCCATCGACTTTCCGGATGAAGAAATCGATTTTCTCTCTGATGGCAAAATTGAAGCACAGCTCAACAATGTGATGGACGACTTGGACGCAGTCAGAACCGAAGCGCATCAAGGCAGCCTGTTGCGTGAAGGAA
The DNA here is from genome assembly GCF_003115815.1 of Brenneria roseae subsp. americana. NCBI lineage: Bacteria > Pseudomonadati > Pseudomonadota > Gammaproteobacteria > Enterobacterales > Pectobacteriaceae > Brenneria > Brenneria roseae. The sequence continues at coordinate 213,423 of NZ_QDKJ01000007.1, forward strand.
TGAAAGTCGTGATTGCCGGGCGGCCCAACGCCGGCAAATCAAGTTTGCTCAACGCGTTAGCCGGCAGAGAGGCCGCCATCGTGACCGATATTGCCGGCACCACCCGCGATGTCTTGCGCGAGCATATTCACATCGATGGCATGCCGCTGCATATCATTGATACCGCAGGCCTGCGCGACGCCAATGATGAAGTGGAACGTATCGGTATTGAACGCGCCTGGCAGGAAATAGAACAGGCTGACCGTGTGTTATTCATGGTGGATGGCACCACCACGCAGGCGGTGGAGCCCGCCGCTATCTGGCCCGAATTCATGGCGCGCTTGCCAACAACCCTGCCGATTACCGTGGTGCGTAACAAAGCCGATATCACCGGCGAGAAGCTGGGCATTGAGGATGTGAATACTTACTCACTTATTCGTCTTTCCGCGCGTACCGGGGAAGGCATCGATACGCTGCGCGATCACCTCAAACAAAGCATGGGATTCACCAGCAACACTGAGGGTGGCTTTCTGGCACGTCGCCGCCACTTGCAGGCACTGGAACAGGCCGCCCAGCATCTGGTTCAGGGTAAAGAACAACTGGTAAGCGCCTATGCGGGCGAGTTACTGGCTGAGGAACTGCGTCTGGCTCAGCAGGCTCTGAGCGAAATCACGGGCGAGTTCACTTCCGACGATCTTCTGGGACGTATTTTCTCCAGCTTCTGTATTGGCAAGTAACGGTTAGTCTGTAAGCGCCCACTTACTTCCACCGATCCCGCATAGCTGCCTTGTTGTGCTGATGATAAGAGATGCCGTCAGCGCTGGCTTCCCGGTCGGCGATGAAAATCCTTCTCAATTCAGTCGCGACTATGCCCGGATATTCGGCATGCCTCCGGCCAGGCATGCCAGCCAGACGAGACGGCAAATTACCCGGATACGCGCAGGGCCTGCGTGACACGCCGCAACAGCGGCTGCGTTTCAGCGTGGCTGGACGGCGGTCGGGGATTTGCGTAGAGGCGTCGACGGAGCCAGCTCGTCGAATTGATGGCGTAGCGCCTGGATCGTATCGATCAAGGCCCGCAGGGTCGCCGGAACGTGGCGATTGCCGGGAAAATACAGCGACAGCCCCGGTATCCGGGGACACCAATCTTCCAGCACGCTAACCAGACGCCCATCATCCAGCGCGGCGCGGGCATAGGGTTCCGGCATGTAGGCGATGCCAAGACCCTTGATGGCGGCTTCCAGCATCAACGGGTTGCTGTCGAGCGTCAGCGTACCGGGCACGTCGATCTCCACCACCTGTCCCCGCTTGCTGAACTCCCAGCGGTAGCGCTTGCCGCTGGGCAGACGCTGCCGGATGCACTGGTGCTGGGTAAGCGCATCGGGCACTTCCGGTGCGGGCCGTGCGGCCAGGTAGCGTGGTGAGGCCACCGCCAGAAAGCGGATGTCCGGCCCGAGGGGGATCGCCACCATGTCCTTGGGCACGGCTTCGCGCAAGCGGATGCCCGCGTCGAACCCCTGATCAACAATGTCCACCAGGCGTCCCTCGGCGACGAGATCCAACTCGACGCTGGGATAGCGCGCCAGAAATTCCGGCACCACCGTCCGCAGCAGCAGACCGATCGCGGCATCGTTGCCGTTGATGCGCAGTTGCCCTTGCAGATTCCCTTGTTCGCCGGTGACTTCCTCCAACGCCGCATCAAGATCGCGCATCAGCGGATCGAGGCGGCCCAGCAGGCGCTTCCCTGCTTCGGTCAGGGACACGCTGCGCGTCGTCCGATGAAACAGGCGGACTCCCAGGCTATTTTCCAGGCCCTGAATGGTATGGCTCACTGAGGGGCGGGCGATCCCCAGCAAATCGGCAGCACGTCGAAAGCTGCGGTGCTCGGCGACCGCCATGAAGGCTTTGAGATCAGATAGCGTCGGTTTGCTCATTGGTAGTTTTTATACACCAACCCATACAGTTAATTGGCTCTTATCGTAACAATGATATGGCCATATGATCTAATCCTGTCACCCACCTATTTCTTATTTTGGAGTCTGTCATGAGCAAAACCTGGTTCATTACCGGAACATCGGCCGGTCTCGGCCGCCTTCTCACCGAACGTCTGCTCGCCCGCGGCGATCGAGTGGCTGCCACGGTGCGTCGTCTTGATACACTCGACGATCTCGTCGCGACTTACGGTGACCGGCTGTGGGTCGCCAGGCTCGACATGACCGATGCGGACGCGGTGCGTACCGTGACCGATCGTGCCTTTGCCGCTCTCGGCCGCATCGATGTCATCGTGTCCAATGCCGGTTATGGCATCCTCGGCCCGGCGGAAACCGTGCCTGATGAACAAATCCGCCAGATCATCGATACGAACCTCATCGGCTCCATCACGCTCATCCGCGCCGCGATCGCGCACTTGCGCAATCAGGGCGGCGGGCGTGTGTTGCAAATCTCCTCGGAAGGGGGGCAGATCGCCTATCCTGGATTCAGCCTCTACCATGCCACCAAATGGGGTATCGAAGGCTTCGTCGAGGCGTTAGCCAAGGAGCTGGAACCCTTCGGCATCACCTTCACCCTCGTGGAGCCGGGGCCGACCGCCACCAATTTCAAGGCCGGCCTGGTCCGCCCCGTCACGCCGACGGTCTACGACGGCACGCCTGCCGACGACGTGCAGCGCGGCATTGATTCGGGCGCGTTCGCCGTCACCGGCGATGCAGACAAAGTGGTAGATCGGATGATCGAAATGATCGATGCGGATACGACGCCGTTGCGTCTGACGCTCGGGGCATCCGCCTTCGACAATATCCATGCCGCGCTCCAGCAGCGGCTCGCGGCTCTCGACGCACAGAAGGACATTGCGTATTCGGTGGAGTTGGATCGATAAATGAGTGCAGTGATGGAGGAGGACCACATCCCGCAGTCGCTCCTGAAGACCTTTAAGTAGCGCAGAAGGGTCAGGCTGGCTTATTTCGTACCTTCAGGCAGGCGTGCGACCACCTTGATCTCGAATTGGAAGCCATAAAGCCATGTGACGCCAACCCCCGTCAGAGTTGGGTATGGCGCATCGCCCCAGTATTCCGGCAGCACCTTCCAGACGGTGTCGAGCGTGGACTGAGGATCAACAAGAAACACGGTAACATCGACTACGTCATCGAAAGTGCAACCGCCGGCCTCAAGCACCGCATTCAGGTTGTCGAAGGCACGCCGGATCTGTGCTTCCAGTTCTGGCTCCGGCGAGCCATCATCCCGGCTGCCGACCTGGCCCGAGACAAAAAGAAAACCGTTCGAGCGGACGGCGGGTGAATAGCGGTTGCGTTCGTACAGGGCTTGTCGCCCGGCAGGAAATACGGCATCACGGGATATAGTCATGGCAGGGCCTCTCTATTTTGTGTGCTCGGACCGGGATAGCGACCGAGCAGAAAAATCAGAATGTTGGCGAAAATAACCAAGGCGATTGATGTCAGGAGAATGTGCCGATAGCTCTTGACTTCCGAGGTAGCGTTTCGGCTGCCGTCATTCTCTTGATGTGTTGACATCAGCGATGTTAGCAGCGGCAAATGATCCACCAAGAGCATAACCGCATTCGTGCAGCCTGAAAACGTCATTCCCTCTGGAACAAACGGCACGGCAACAGTGCCGGGGACATTATGCGGTGTGCTGCGGTCTACTTATTCAATCCATTAATCATCGGGCTCAAGGCATCAAGCAGTGAAGCAGGAGAAACCGGAGTAGCGTTTTCAGTCTGAGAAATCTGAAACTCAGCGAGTTCTGCGCCGACGATGTCATTTTCCGCAATGACCTGACAGAGATGATACAGGTCATCCAGTGACAATCCTCCCGGAACCTCATATTCCGTAGGTACGATACCGGGGTTCAGGACATCACAATCCAGATGGATGTAAACCGCCCGGCCATTGATAGCGCAACGTAATCTTTCAACCAGCCCGTCACCTGCCGGCACCCATTGCAATTTACCGTCATCAATCAGCTTTTGCTCCGGCGGATCGATATCACGCGCGCCCACCAATATCACCGCCGATAAATCCAAACCGCTGCCTAAACCTGAATCCCATAAACCAACCGGCCCCGCGATGGAAAAACCGCCGAGATAGCCCGTCGCAGAGGTGCGTGGCGTATTCAGATCGGCATGAGCATCAAGCCAGACTACGCAAGCGTCGGGATGATGACGGGCAACCACCGGCAATGTTGCCAGTGATGACGCGCATCGACTGGATGCCGTAAGGGGTTTACGCTTTGCGGTGAAAAGACGATCGAGGCGCGCAGACAAGGCATTCAACGAAGGTCTGGCGGCGTCCAGCGCGTCCTGCCATCCTCCGCGGCGACTCATCCCTCCCGATGCACCGACAATTTCAGGCGTTAAGCTTAATCTTTCCGCCAGCAATTTGCCGATCGCCATCGCGCCGGGCCTCGCCAGATCGTTACGATCGCCTACCGCCCCCTGAAATATCGTTATCTGGATTTTACTGTTCATCGGACTCTCCTTCGTCATGAATGGTACTGTTGGCTGACTGCGTCGTCTTTTTGTACAAACTTATCATGTAGCCTGGGCGCAATGAAAATCCCCGTTAATGGTTCGACCACAAATACACTGTCAGTAGCGCTTTCTCGACTACGAGCGACCAAGCAGCATCACGCCGGCCACCAACACCAGACAGCCTGCCAGCCGCCAAATCCCGACGGGTTCACGCAGGATGAACATACCGAGTAGTACTCCGACCATCATCGACATTTCACGTGCCGGAGCGACAACGCTAAGCGGCGCGCCCATTTGCAGCGCTACGAGCACAAGAATATATGAGAGGGGGGAAAGAATGCCTACCGCAATCGCGATCATCCATTTCCCTCTCATCAGTTTGAGCACCTCATGGCGATGGGTGGTTAGCCAGGGCAGCAGCATCACAAAGCGAACGGTTTGCGAACACCAGTCCAGGATTACGGGATGGATTCCCAGCATCTTGACACCGTATGCGTCAACGACGGTATAGCCGGCAATCATCCCCCCTGTCGCCGTACCCCAGCGTATCCCTGCCTGTGCGGCGGGCTGTCGAAACCTGACGAAACTTCCCTGGCTGGAAATCAACACGATGCCCGCCACGATCGCGCCGAGACCCGCAACACCCGATATTGTTGGTTGTTCTCCAAATAAAAGGAATGCCCCGATCGTAGACAGCATGGGAGCGGAACCACGGGCGACGGGATAGATAACGGAGAGATCGGCGACCAGATATCCGCGTTGCAAGAACAGGCTGTAGGCCAAATGCACCCCACCGCTTAAAACTACACAGACGATGACGAAAGGATCCCATCGCAGCGTACTTGTAACAAACAGCCAGACCACCCAAGGCGCGTAACAGATACAAGCGATGCCGCTGTAGGCAAAGACGAAAGCAGCGCCCGCCGAAGCGGCGCGTTTAGCAAGCAGGTTCCATATAGCATGGATAAGCGCGGCCAGAACGACCAGCGCAAAAGTGAGAAAGGACATAATCACTCCGGTTCAAAAAGCCATAGAGAAGACTCGACGTCTCCTCCTCTGGGCTTTTCTCCCTCGGGTGCAGCTACGGCAAAACCGCAGTTTCTACAACGCTCGGACCAGACAACAGCGCTTGGACGCCGTTCGGAACCCTAGTTGTCACTCAGTCGATGCGATAAATCTTAGCCGCAATCGCCGCGTCTCGCAAACAGTACTCACCGTCAACCGGACGACTGCGGCCCAACCTGCTACTGAAGCGCCGCTTTCACCACCGTCGCCAGAGGTGTCGTTGCCCGCCCAATCAGGCTGCTCAGCTGATGGCCCTCATCAAACAGCGCTCCTTTGGATGCGCCGGTATCGGAATCGGCAATAATACCGGCAAAACCTTCCGGCACGCCTGCGCCAACCAATACCGCCTTGTATTCATCTTCCGGCAGATTTTGATAACCGATATTCTTGCCAGACTGTTTGCTGATCTCAGCCGCCAGCTCTGCCAGCGTATAAGGCTCATCGCCCGCGAGCTCATAAATCTTGCCCGCCTGATTTTCCTGCGTCAGAACGGCCACAGCGGCGGCGGCATAGTCAGCGCGCGTAGCGGAGGCTATCTTCCCTTCGCCCGCACTACCGATAAAGACACCGTGCGCTAATGCGGCCGGTATGCTGCCGGCATAGTTTTCCGTGTACCAACCGTTGCGCAGTACAACATGTGGCAGGCCAGATTGTTTTAACAACGCTTCCGTTTCACGGTGTTCAGCCGCTAACGCAAGTGGTGAAGCATCCGCATGCAGCAGGCTGGTATAAGCCAATAATTGTACTTTCGCCTTTACCGCGGCCTCAATCACATTGCGGTGCTGGCTGGCGCGCCGCCCTACTTCGCTGGAAGAAATCAGCAGCACCTTATCAACACCTTGCAGTGCGGAAAACAGCGCTTCTGGCTGATTATAGTCAGCCGCTTTCACCTGAACGCCGCGAGCGGCTAAATCGGCCACTTTATTCACGTCCCGCACCAGCGCCAGAACTTCATGCGCCGGAACCTTATCCAACAGTTGTTCAATGACCAGGCGGCCCAACTGGCCGGATGCACCCGTAATTGCGATCATCGTTAAGTTCCTTTCTTTGATTAACACAGACAGGCATAATACCCACAAGGCTAACTTTAAGTAAGTACGCACATAAAGGTAAGTATAGTGACCGGAAAAATAAACGATGCAGATCCTTCTGTCGCTGTGATGCTTAAGGGCAATCTTTTCGCTGAAAAGTGCCCGTCTCGCCAGGTTCTCAGCCACGTCACCAGCCGCTGGGGCGTGCTGATACTGGTTGCACTCATGGATGGTACGCACCGTTTCAGTCAGCTGCGGCGCAGAATAGGGGGGGTCAGCGAACGTATGCTGGCTCAAACCTTACAGTATCTGGAAAACGATGGGTTTATCCTGCGCACGGCTTATCCTGTCGTCCCGCCGCACGTGGAGTACAGCCTGACCCCATTGGGCAGAGAAGTGAGCGAAAGAGTCAGAGTGCTGGCAGGCTGGATAGAGGATAATATCGATATTATCGTCACCGCTCAGCAGAACAATGCCGCCCAATAAGCATGAAGCTCGCCGTGGGAACGCCATCATCAAAAACAGACCGCCTGATAGCCGTAACCTGAAAGACTCCGGGTAGAGATACGCCATATGGTCTACGCTTAAACCTGTTCTCGTAAACCACAGGAGAAAGTATGTCTATCGAAAAAGTTCTCTATGTTGCTCATGCTAAAGCGACGGGTGGGCGCGATGGTCGCGCCGTTTCATCAGACAACCATCTCGATGTGAAGCTCGATGTGCCAAAAGAGTTGGGTGGCGGCGGCGGTGCAGGCACCAACCCTGAACAGCTGTTTGCCGCAGGTTACTCTGCCTGCTTTCTCGGGGCGCTGAAAAGCGTAGCCTCCAGTGAGAAAGTCTCTCTGCCGTCTGATACGTCTATCGAAGGCAGCGTCGGCATCGGCAAGATCTCAACCGGATTCGGCATTGAAGTGGAACTGAAAATCTCCATTCCCGGCTTTGACAAAGCCAAAGCGGAAGCACTGGTGCAAAAGGCGCATACCGTTTGTCCCTACTCAAACGCCACGCGCGGCAACATTGACGTCACGCTGACGCTTGTTTAACCGGGTTCAGTCAGTGGAGCGGCACTAAATTCAGTGCCGCTAACGGGGATCAGGTTATCCGGAACACAAAAAACGCCGCCCAACTGAGGCGGCGGCGTTTTTACTAACCATAAATAACTTAGTAGGTTTCTTTACCGTATTGCAACGAGCGCGGGCCGTAGAGCATACCGCGAGGGTGTCCGGCGGCAAGCAGGCGTCCGCTAGTGATACCAGCAATATCATGCCCTTTATCACTCATCGTACTGGCAATCTGGTCAATGGCAGCCTGCACCAGCATACCGATAATACCGGCACTGTTATTTGACTGCTGTTCATCGCTGGATGCCGTCGCGCTGCCACTCCATAGTAATTTACCGTTTCTCAGGTCAACCAGACGCGCATCAGCCGTCACACGGGTTTCACTATTGATGACGATATATTTGGTGCCGTACTCTTTTACATCCAGGTATAACGCGGCATCCGCACCAAAGATTTGATGAAGTTTCGACACGTTGACAGCCTGAATATCCTGCGCTGTCGTCAGCCCGTTTTGTCTGAAGGTTTCTTCAACCACCGCAACAGGCAGCACATAGTATCCAGATTCCGCCAACGGATATGTCACCTGAGACAGCATGCTGTAACTCGCTTTCACATCTGGAGAGTGGTTGACCGGCGGTAACACCAGGATAGATCGGGGTTTGCTTTCCTTGAACGCAGTGTAATCATAAGGCACTGGTTTGGCGCACCCGGTCAATACCAATGCACACAACAGACCACATAATCCTAAAATACGATTCATTTGATATTTCCTTTATTTTTACTCAACAGAAAGTCCATGAACGGTGCTGATTCCGGGAAATGCGCTTTTTCAGTTTCAAACTGTTGGCGCGCTTCCACATCGTGGCCAGTATTGGCGTACAGCAAGCCGAGTTGAGCGTAAAGTCCGGGGGGAACAGGTTTGTTTTTTGCTTTCGCTTTTTCTATCGATTCTTTCAGGGAAGCAATCTGCTCTTCTGGACTGACTTTATCCTGTTGATAATATTCATAAAGCGTCGGCTGGTATTTTTCCCAATGATAAATGGTTTGCGGTTCAGAGGCACAGCCAGCCAACACTGCCGCTGCCAACAGCAGGACAATTTTCTTATGAGATAACATGTGTATATCTTCCTATTCCATTAGTTAGTCGGGCGCCATGCACCACTTTCAATACCATTAACCAGATTGTTTACTGCTTCGCGGATCGCCAGATCCAGCACTTTACCGTTTAACGTAGAGTCGTAGCTGGCCGTTCCGCCAAAACCAATGATTTCGCGGTTTGACAACGTATATTCACCCGCGCCCTGTACGGAATAAACGACTTCAGAGGTTTGCACATTCACCACGTTTAACGTGGTCTTAGCGTAAGCAACCTGAGTTTTACCACGCCCAAGAATGCCCCACAGTTGATGATCGCCAACTTCTTTACGGCCGAATTCGGTTACATCGCCAGTGATGACATAGGTCGCGCCTTTCAGCGTCTGCTGTTGCCCTTTAATTCCAGCTTCAGCTTTCAACTCGTCCATGTTGGTACGGTCCAGAACATTAAAGCGGCCGCTTTGTTGTAAGTGACTAACCAGAATGGTTTTAGATTGATTACCCAGGCGATCGACACCATCAGAGAAAATGCCGTTCATGTAGTTAGAACGGTTTTCAAATTTTCCGACGGAAATAGGGCTGCGAACCCCCTGATAAGGCGTGCTGTAAGAAGTGACTTTCTGCGCTTCAACAGTACGGGATGACTCAGTTGCACATCCGCTTAACAGGGTCGTAGTCATTAAAAAAGAACAAAAAATAACCTTTTTATTCATGATGTATCTACCTTGATGAAAATCCATTGACGCTGAGCAGAGCTCTGTTATTAGTTCACAACGAAAATGTCATGAATGGCTATTCAACTCCCGTGATGAATACCGCCGTTGAATAGCATGCGATATTATGAGTATTGTAAGTAAAAGTAACCACTTATTTCTTCACTCAACCAGCAAATAAATGACCCTTTTACTTTACGTTCAGAAACCGATCGTTCGAGTAAAAACCGGGTAAAAATCAAGGTGTTCTTTAAGGTAACATAAAGGTAAAAATCGGATGACAACTAACTGAATCGATTCACTATTTTTTCATTACATTCTTTTACATTAACCAGCTTTTTACATGCGCTACATCAAAGTAACAGCGCATCAAAATCATTAGGATGAAAGTAATAAATGGGGGGATAGTTGTATTTTCTCCTGACGAGATCCTTGCCAACCCCTTCCAAACCACTTTCTGGGTGACCAGACAAAAAATCGAACGCTAAACAGCAGAAAATGCCGTTCTGGATGTGAGTAATTACTTACATTTGACGCATTCGTACGCAGCAAAAATACGCCAGATATACCCAATAGATTTATGACGGGCATCCATGCTCGACCCCTGTGGGCCGTCGCATCTGCAACTTGAAAGATGAAGGGTATAGGCTGTTTGGGCTTCGTCGCCTCTGTGTTCCTTTTAGGTATATTGTGTCGGGAGAGGTTATGAATAGGTTTGTTATTGCCAATGCTCAGGATTGTATGGGTTGTCGCGCCTGTGAAATCGCCTGCGTTATTTCACACAACAATGAACAATACCCAACCAGCGCCGGGCTGTTCCAGCCCAGAATAAAAGCCTTCAATACCCACGAACTGCGCTCTGCGGTTACCTGCCGCCACTGCGAAGACGCGCCCTGCGCCAGCGTTTGCCCGACTCAGGCGCTGGTGAGAAAAGACAATAGTATTCAACTCATTAAAGAAAGATGTATTGGTTGCAAAACCTGTGTGCTGGCCTGCCCGTTTGGCGCCATGTCGATTGTCACCAACGCCACGACTCGCGCCACGACGGCACATAAATGCGATCTCTGCGCCGATCGCCCGCAGGGACAAGCCTGTGTGGAAGCCTGCCCGACACAAGCCCTGCAATTGGTCAGCGAACAAACTCTGGAAGCGCGCCGTCGTGAAAAGCAGCAAAACATGGCACTGCGTTCATCAGCACATTGGCAGCGAGCCATACCAGCCGGTAAAGCCGAGTCACGCAACCCGTTGAATCGCAGGAAAAACTGGCCTCGGTTCGAGGCAGAAAAAAAACCGCTGACACAACGAAAAACCACGTTTGATGAAATCTATCACGGCTTTACGCCTCAGCAGACGCAGGATCAGGCAGATCGCTGCCTCTCCTGCGGGAAACATTCCATCTGTGAGTGGACCTGTCCTCTGCACAACAATATTCCGGAATTGCTGAAACTGGCCAAACAGGGGCGGATTCTGGAAGCCGTCGAACTGTCTCACCAGACCAGCAGCCTGCCGGAAATCTGCGGCCGGGTTTGTCCGCAAGATCGGTTATGCGAAGGTTCCTGTACGCTGGGTAAAGAGTACGGTGCCGTCACCGTCGGCAACATTGAACGTTATATTACCGACACCGCCATGGAAATGGGCTGGATTCCGGACACAACGCAGGTTGCGCCCAGCGGCAAGCGCGCCGCCATTATTGGCGCAGGGCCGGCGGGATTGGCCTGTGCCGATGTCCTGATCCGCAATGGCGTTCAGGCTGTAGTATTCGATCGTCATCCGGAAATTGGCGGCCTGCTGACATTCGGCATTCCTCCTTTCAAACTGGATAAACAAGTGCTGACTCGCCGCCGTGAGGTTTTCAGCGCGATGGGCATTGAGTTTCAATTAAATACCGAGGTAGGCAAAGATATTTCACTCGCCCAGCTCCTGAACGAGTTTGATACGGTCTTTCTCGGCGTGGGAACCTACCGTTCGATGAAGGCAGGTCTTGAAAATGAAGATGCGCCCGGCGTTTTCGATGCGCTGCCGTTCCTGATTGCCAATACCAAGCGCGTGATGGGATTACCCGAGCTTGAAGACGAACCCTATATCTCTATGGAGGGAAAACGGGTTGTGGTGCTGGGCGGTGGAGATACCGCCATGGACTGTCTGCGCACCTCGGTCCGTCAGGGGGCCGTGTCCGTCACCTGCGCCTATCGCCGCGATGAAGCCAATATGCCCGGCTCGAAAAAAGAGGTGAAAAACTCGCGGGAAGAAGGCGTTGAATTTATGTTCAACGTACAACCGCAGAAAATTTGCCTGAATGAACAGGGAGAAGTCTGCGGCATCAGTCTGGTTCGCACCGAACTGGGCGAACCCGATGCCAGCGGGCGTCGCCGCCCCCGTCCCATTCCGGGGTCCGAATTTGTACAACCTGCCGATGCCGTCATTACCGCTTTCGGCTTTCAGGCACACAGTATGCCCTGGCTGGAAGAAGCAGACGTCGCGCTGGATAGCTGGGGACACATTACCGCGCCAGCCAGTGGGCGTATTCCTTGCCAGACCAATCACCCGCAGATCTTTGCCGGAGGCGACGCCGTGCGCGGAGCCGATCTGGTGGTCACCGCGATTGCCGATGGCCGTAAAGCGGCAATGGGGATGATTGAAGCCATGGGATTAAAAACCCGCCCATCAGCCATGCCGGCAACGTCGCTCGTATCCGATTTCAACTCATCCCGAGAGGAAACGCTGTAATGAATCAATTCGTTATCGCCGATGCGGAGAAGTGTATCGGCTGTCGAACCTGCGAAATAGCCTGTGCGGTGGCACACGCTGGCGGCAATAGCGCGAAACTGCGATCCACTCACTTTTTTCCCCGCTTAAAAGTGATAAAAAGCGCAAGCGTCAGCGTACCCGTTCTTTGTCATCAGTGTGAGAACGCCCCATGCGCCAGCGCTTGTCCTCATGATGCGCTGGTCCGCGACCATGACAGTATTCAGGTGATCCAGTCACGCTGCATCGGCTGCAAAAGCTGCGTCATCGCCTGTCCTTTCGGGGCCATCAACATCGTGGTAACCAGTGAACAAGCCACGGCGACGAAAAGTGAAGCGCATAAATGCGATTTATGTGTCGGCGTTGCTGATAGCCCTTCCTGCGTCAAGGTCTGTCCAACATCCGCACTCAGGCTGGTGACATCGGATGAATTGCATCAGAGAACGTATGAGAAGCAGCGACGTTCGGCGCAAGGTTACCGGGATATCCGGCTGTTTTAGCCGTGGGGTGATGACATTCCCGACCATTACAGTCATTCCCGCGCACAAAAATATCCGGGATGTTTATACGAGGATAAAAGCCCCTGAAATAGGCGGGTAACCGGTGGCGCGGTTTCTGAAACCCTGCGCTGACGTTGAGCACTCACAGGGATGAAGGGATGGATACCGGAAAATCGTTGCACTTAATAAAAAATAATCGCCGATTTATCCGCCGATTTCTCTTTAGTTCATATATTAGTCTGATAATATGCATCTGATATACCCTGTTTGACCTAGGCCGGGTATCTGTCTCTGAGTAAGATCCAACCGAATCGTAATTTTTATCATTATCACGGAGTGAACAATGACCTGTCATTTTGTCAGGTGGACCAGCACGGAAGCGCTTTCCGATCTGCGAAGATTATCAGATGAACTCATTTCATCGACGCAGGGCTTTTCAGCCAAGCGCCGCGAGCGCTATTTGAAAAGCCGGGCGTTGCTGGCGGAGATGATGTTCTACTTTTTTGGCTATCCGCGATTACCGCCTTTGCTTTCATCCCCTGACGGTCGCCCCTACTTTGCCGATCCCCAGCTTCCCAACTTCAGCCTGGGCTACGCGGGCAATACCATTGCCATTCTGTTGAGCGAAGACGGTTTTGTCGGTATGGATATCGAAATTGTGCACGTTCGGCCCAATAACCAGACCCCGCCTCATATGCAGGCCCAGACGCTGGCGGAGAAAGCCTGGATTGATGCGCAACGCGATCCCCTTGAGGCCGCCACACAACTGTGCACCATTCGCCAGTCCTTGATGAAAATCCCCGGCCTGAACGGCAGTCGCCCGGAAAACCTTAAACTGCATCCCGCATCCGGACGGCTGCGGTCAAACGGGGTGCCCGCCGTTGAAGTGATCAGTGATATTGATGATTATCTGGCATGGGCATGCGCGCATGTTCCAACGCTAAATCGGCTGGTAATGTGGGAATACGCATCGGAATCAGGGGTGAAGAAGACGGGAGAAATCGTACACCAACAGCGTCAGTCTGTACGTTATATGAAACTGACCAGCCACACGATTGAAAAGGCGACCTCCGCCTTGTCTCAGTAGCACACGACACCAAACGCCCATCCGATCCCGGAGGGGCCGGCGCATTGCAATAAATTAAAACGCGGTCTGAACAACGGCCCCGGGGGAAAATCCCCGGAGCCAAAGGAAATTAATGCGCGTCGATAAAAATGATTTTTAACAGGAACAGCAGCGCGACAACCACCACGCATGGGCTGATTTCACGCCAGCGGCCCGTTGCCAGCTTCATCACGCAGTAAGAGATAAAGCCTAATGCAATACCCTCGGTAATCGAGAAGCTAAACGGCATCATCACGGCCGTAATAAAAGCCGGTACGGCTTCCGTTAAATCATCCCATTTCACCCGCGCCAGACTGGATGTCATCAACACGCCAACGTAAATCAGCGCGCCAGCCGCAGCGTAAGCCGGCACCATCCCCGCCAGCGGCGACAGGAAGATAACCAGCAAGAACAAGAGGCCCACGACAACCGCGGTCAACCCGGTACGACCGCCAACGGACACCCCGGAAGAGCTTTCGATATAAGCCGTTACCGATGACGTACCGATAAAGGAGCCGGCGACAGAGCTGATGCTGTCCACATACAGCGCCTGCTTCATGCGAGGGAACTTGCCACGGGCATCCACCAGACCGGCTTTATCCGTCACGCCGATCAGGGTGCCGGAAGAGTCGAACAGGTTAACCAGCATAAAAGAGAAAATAACCCCGGACAGACCCAGATTCAGTGCGCCGGCCAGGTCAACCTGTCCCACGACGGAGGTCACGCTGGGCGGCATCGAGAAGACGCCTGAAAACTGAACGTCACCCAGCAGCAGGCCAATTGATGTGGTCACCACGATAGAAACCAGCACCGCCGCATGAATATTACGAGACGCCAGAGCCACAATAATGAAGAAACCCAGTGCGCCCAACAGTACGCTGTGCGACGTCAGATTACCGATAGTCACCAGCGTTTCAGCGTTAGGCACGATAATGCCGGCGTTTTTTAACCCCATCATGGCGATAAACAGACCGATACCGCTGGCAATACCAAGACGCAGGCTGAGTGGAATATTGGCAATCATCCAGTAACGGATCTGGAAAACCGTCAGCAAAAGGAAACCGATTGCGCCCCAGAAAATAGCACCCATGGCAACCTGCCATGAAAGCCCCATGGCTCCGACCACCACAAACGCAAAGAAGGCGTTCAGCCCCATCGCCGGCGCCAGCGCCACCGGCAGGTTAGCCAGCAGGCCCATCAGGATACTGCCGAATGCCGCAATCAGACAGGTGGTGACAAATACCGCTTTGGTATCCATGCCAGCCGCGCCCAGAATTTGCGGGTTAACAAAAACGATGTATACCATCGTCAGAAATGTGGTGAAGCCCGCTATCGTTTCAGTTCGTGCGGTAGTGCCATGCTGCTGTAACTTAAATACGCGCTCCAGCAAGCCTTGCTCAGAAGCACGACCAGTTTGTGATTTATTCATTATCAACGATCCAATGAAGGGAATGATGGTCGTCGCGTATCCTATAACAAAATGCTGTCTATATAGCGCTGATTCCTCATTTTTTTTCATTCTATAAGAACAACCTATCTATACCCTAAATAATTCGAGTTGCAGGAAGGCGGCAAGGGAAGGACAAATTCGGCGGGAACGAATTTGAACAGCCAACGGCTGGCCTTCGGTGAGAGACAGGATGTCTCTCATTAATCCCGATGAGCTTACTCAGGTAAGTGATTCGGGTGACTGAGCGCAGCCAACGCACATGCAACTTGAAGTATGACGGGTATATAGACTGAAAAGATGACGGGTTGTAGTCGCAATATTGAGCCAGTTGGTTAAAGTAGGGACTGACTTTTTAATTTCATCGATAAGGATCCTTCATGTCCCGTATTGAGTGCGTATTCTTTGACTGTGACGGCACACTGGTAGATAGCGAAGTGTTGTGCTGTCAGGCTTATGTGAATGTTTTTATCCCTTATGGCGTGGAGTTATCTGTGGATGAGGTGATAAAAACCTACAAGGGCGTGAAGCTGCACGAAATTATTGCCCGTATCAGCCAGCAATACGGGCTGACGATATCCATGGAAGAGGCCGAGCGCCATTATCGGCAAGACGTTAAGCGCCTGTTTGACGAATCGCTGCGGCCGATCAATGGGGCGCGCGAGCTGGTTCAGTCGATCAAGGTACCGATGGCGGTGGTGTCCAACGGCCCGGTCAGCAAGATGCAGCAGTCGCTGGGACTGACCGATATGCTCAAATTCTTTGGCGACCACCTCTACAGCGGTTACGACCTGCAAAAATGGAAGCCCGATCCCGCCGTGATATTCTATGCCGCCGAGCAAATGCAGGTGCCGGTTCAACACGGTATTCTGGTGGAAGACTCGCCATCCGGCGTCCAGGCCGGTATCGCCGCCGGGATCCCGGTTTTCTACTACTGCGCCGATCCGCACAACATGCCGATTCACCACCCGCTGGTCACCCCATTTGATGACATGAAGGCATTGCCGCAGCTATGGCGGGAAAGAGGCTGGGATATCGTGTCGTAATGTCATCAGGCCGGCGTGTTTCGCCACCGTAACCACGAGCGTTTTGGCTGTTTTTCCTGCTGGCTAAAGCGCTTGTTAACCCCGTTTGCCAGCAGTTCCAGAGACAGACAAAACACAAAATAGACCAGCGCGACAAACAGGAACACCTCCATGGGGTAAACCATGCTGCGATTATTCACCTGTGTCGCCAGGAACGTCAACTCACCCACGCCGACGATGTAAGCCAGCGACGTATCTTTAATCAGGGAAATCCATTGGTTGATAAACGACGGCACCATCATCCGCAGCGCCTGTGGCAAAACGATAGTCCACAAGACTTCCCAACGCGTGAATCCCAGCGATAAACCCGCCTGCCACTGTCCGCGGCCGATCGCGACAATCCCCGCTTTTACGCCGTGGGCCAGATAGGCCGACGCAATCAGCGCCAGTGCGCACACAACCGTGGTGATCTCCGGAATATCCACGCCAAAGAGAATCGGCAGTAGAAAATAGGTCCAGAAAATCAGCATGATTACCGGAATGGCCCGGAAGAAACCAAGAATCGTCGCCAGAATCGCCGCCCATACGCCGCGGGACATGGCCAACGCAATCCCCATGATCGTGCCCAGCAGTGCGGAGACGATGCCCGCCAGCAGACTCATCAACAGCGTCAGCGCCGCCCCGCCGAGCGGGCCGTCAGGAAAGGTGCCCCACATCAGGTAGCTGAAGTTGTCGGTAATAATCGTAAAATCCATCTCAGTGTCTCTCTGCCAGATTACGTTGCTGACGCCACATACCCCAACCTTCCATCAGCGCAATAATCGCGATGTACAGCACGGTAGCGACGCCAAACGCCTGAAAAGTACGCAGGGTTTCAGTTTCCACCTGACGCGAGGCGTAAGACAGTTCGGCGACGCCGATCGCCATCGCCAGAGAAGAGTTCTTGATTACATTCATGTATTGCCCCAGCAACGGCGGTAAAGCGATTCTCAATGCCTGTGGCAGCACCACATGACGCATGGATTGCCAAACCGTGAGCCCCAGCGCCTGTGCCGCATATTTTTGTCCGCGCGCCACGCCGCCAATGCCTGCACGGATTTCTTCCGCAATAAAAGCGCTGGAATAGAGCGTCAGTCCAAACAGGCCGGCCAGAAATTCAAATGATGGCCACGCCAGGCTTATCCCGAACAGGGTGATGTCATGCGGCGTATTCAACCACTGCATCATTACCGAGGGAAACAGTTGGCCTGCGCCGAAATACCAGAAAAAAAGCTGTATCAACAAAGGGGTATTACGGAAAAGAGAGCTGTATGCCATCACTGCATAGCGTAGCGCCTTCACCTGGCTATCTCTGGCCGTCGCCAGTAAGAAGCCCAGCGAGGTCGCCAGAACGATCGTACAAAAGGAAATCCACAGCGTGATCAGAAAACCTTGCCAGAGCCAGCCAAGATAGTGAGGGGCCAGCAGCCATTCCTCAATGTATTGCAGTGCCGTGTTTGTCAGTTTCATAAGCCGCTAATTTTATCAAGCACACGCCATAAACAACAATTATTACCATAAAACAAAGCGCCCCCTGCAAAGCAGAGGGCTAAAAATGACGTCGTCAGTCTAAAAATCAGGCTTTCGGCTGCTGATCCAGCGGGGCGAAAGTGAAATCACCACGCGGCTGCGCTGATTTTGTCGCCGGTCCAAACCAGCGATCGTAAATCGTTTTCGCCTCACCCTGTTTTTCCAGATTCAACAGGGTTTCGTTAACTTTCTCCGTCAGGCGCTCCTCGTCTTTAGGAATACCAACACCTTGATATTCTTTGGTAATGCTAAAAGGAGAAATCTCAAAATCGGCTTTTTGCGCATCCGGCACGTTAGCCAGCAACCCGACCAGTTTCGCATCATCCTGAGTAATGGCTTGAACGTTGCCGTTGCGTAACGCAGCAAACGCCAGCGGCGTGTCATCATAGGAGATCACCTTCGCGGTAGGATAATGCTCCCGCAGCGTAATTTCCTGCACCGTGCCTTTATCCGCACCGATACGCAGCGCCCTAATGTCCTCCGGCGTTTTCAGAACCCCTTTACGGGCAATGAATTTCTGTCCGGTTGCGAAATAGGGAATGCTGAAATTAACCTGTTTGGCACGCTCATCGGTAATGGTAAAGTTTGCAGCGATCAGATCCACCTTATTGGAACTGAGCAGCGGAATACGGTTGGCTGGGTTAGTCGCTCGCAGCTCCACCTTCACGCCCAGCGCCTTGCCAATCTCTTCGGCAATGTCAACATCGTACCCCACCAGCTTTTTGCTCTGCGGATCGACGTAACCAAACGGTGGGTTGCTGTCAAAAACCGCAATCCTGACCACGCCTGCTTTTTGAATATCGTCCAGCTTATCCGCCTGCGCCACACCTGAAAGAGACGCGAATCCCGCCATCAATGCCAATGCCACAATACGTTTTTTCATTCCCAGCCCCTGAGCGTTTAAGTGATTGATTGCAGGCTATCAGCAGGGAGAAAAACCGGGAAATAACATAAACAGCTATAATATAACCTTATGTTACATTGGGTTTCTGGCAGATTATTCTGACAGATAACGTGCGATTGTCCGTATTTATTGGCACCAGAAACCGCCGCCACGGCGGATGCGATTTATTGCGTTCAGACAGATGATTTTCTTATTTTTATTAACCCCATGACTAAAAACCCGTAGATTAATTATCTGAATCGATGTGATAACAAAATCAAACATCGCCATACGCCAGTAGGACGTCCTGAATGAAAGAGAAAACCCCGAGCACCCTACCTTCGGCAGACGATAAGAAGTCTTACGAACTGGACCGTTTTGATACCGCGATCCTGCGTATTTTGCAGGCCGACTCTTCCATCTCCAACGTCGCACTGGCGGAGAAAGTCAATCTCAGTCCGCCAGCCTGCCTGAGGCGGGTTGAGCGACTCAGGCAAATTGGCCTGATAAAAGGATTTGTGGCGTTACTGAACCCGGCAGCGCTTAATGCTGGTCTGGTGGTATTGATTGGGGTGGTGCTGGATCGTTCGACGCCAAGCTCATTTGAAGATTTTGAGGCTTCCGTCCAGAAGATCAGCGGCTGTATGGAGTGTCACGTGGTGACGGGCGAGTTCGATTACATTTTGATGATCAGGACAAAAGACAATCAGAGTTTCAACCGCCTGCACGCGGAACAATTGCTCTTTCTGCCCGGCGTTCGTCAGATCCGTTCCTTTATTGGGCTAAGGGAAGTGCTTTCCACCACGCAACTGACGTTCTGAAAAAGCTCAGGCCCGATAGTCGGGCCTGACGTTCCGCAACTCAGCCATTACGGAAAATATAGCTGTAAGCGCTCAGTGCCGGCGCCCCGCCCAGATGGGCATACAGAACTTTCGATCCCTTCGGAAACTCACCGTTGCGGATCATACCAATCATGCCCTGCATGGATTTGCCTTCATACACCGGATCGGTCATCACCCCTTCCATACGGGCGCACAAACGTATGGCTTCCAGCGTACCTTCATTCGGCAGACCGTATTCAGGGCCACCATAGCGGGTATCCAGCACCACATCCTCTTCAGTGATTTCCCGGCCCAGTTCGACCAGATTGGCGGTGTTCTGCGCAATACGCAGAATCTGCGCTTTGGTTTTTTCCGGTTTTGCCGATGCATCAATGCCGATAACGTTCCGTGAGCGGCCATCTGCGGCGAATCCGACGACCATACCCGCCTGGGTACTGCCGGTAACGGAACACACCACGATATAGTCAAACTTGAAGCCCAGTTCTTTTTCCTGCTGGCGCACTTCTTCGGCAAAGCCGACGAAACCTAAACCACCATAGGGATGCTCAGAGCAACCGGCAGGGATCGGGAACGGGTTACCGCCATTTTGTGATGCTTCTTCCATGGCGTTTTTCCAACTTTCACGAATACCAATATCAAAACCGGCGGCATCCAAACGAACATCCGCGCCCATGATACGGGATAATTCTATATTACCGACGCGATCATAAACGGCATCGGCATAATTAACCCAGTTCTCTTGCACCAGAATACATTTCATTCCCAGATGCGCAGCGACAGCGGCAACTTGTCGCGTCTGGTTAGACTGAATACCGCCAATAGAAACCAGCGTATCACAACCTTGTTCTAATGCTTCCGGAATAAGGTATTCCAGTTTACGTATTTTATTTCCGCCGAATGCCAGACCACTATTACAATCTTCACGCTTGGCATATATTTCTACATCCCCGCCTAAATATTCACTGAGCCGTTTCATTGGCGTAATAGGAGAGGGGCCAAAAGTTAATGGATAACGTGGGAATTTTTCCAGATTCATAATAAGGCTCCGGTAAATAATGGGTAGAATTAGCCGCAGGTTGTGAATATTTCGCAGGGAAATACCGTCACGCCATGTGGTCATATTACCTAATATCGAATGAATTTAAATTGCTAAATCATTCCGATTTTTTCATAAAAATTTCATAAAAAACCAACCATCAATGAAGTAATTTCCCAAAAAACAGAAAAAACGAAATAAAATTAACACCACTCTATCCATCTACGGCAGCATCATCCCTTCCGGGGGTAAAGGCAGTGTCGTTTTGTAGCGAACCTGCTTAAGCGCAAAGCTGGAGCGAATATTGGCTACGCCAGGAATTCGCGTCAGATGATGAAGAATAAAGTGTTCTATCTCATTGATATTTTTAACAAGAACACGAAGAAGGTAATCCGCATCGCCCGTCATCAGATAGCACTCCATCACTTCCGGACACGCCGAAATAGCCTGTTCGAACTGCTGCAACGCCGCTTCCACCTGCCGATCCAGACTGACATGGATAAACACATTAACATGCAGCCCCAGACGCTCGGGCGAGAGCAGCGTGACCTGTTGGCGGATAAGGCCGAGTTCTTCGAGCGCTTTCACCCGGTTAAAACAGGGGGTGGTGGAAAGATTCACGGCACGGGCCAGGTCAACATGAGTGATCCTGGCATTTTCCTGCAACTTATTAAGGATACTGATATCGGTTTTATCCAGTTTACGCATAAAAGAAAACCTTTACTGTCAATGAACGGTTGATCGAAAAAATCATTCTGAAAATAAACATATCACAGCGAATAACAGAAAATATTTCCGTCAGAAAAATAATAAACTGGTTTTATCCCATCTTCTGGCAACCTTATTTTTTTGTTCTGAAAATCAGAGCTGTTTTAGATATTAAAAACTGAAGGTTAGCCATCAAGATATTTTATGACGAACGGAAATATAAAATGATTTATCCCTCGTTAAGAAATAAGAAAATTATCTGGCAAAAACAACCATTGGCCGCAATATTGCCAGCGGGATTATCACTACATCAGGTTGGCGGCCTTTTCCTGCTGCTGCTGGCCATTCTGGTCTGGGGAACCAATTGGCCGGTCATGAAGCTCGGTCTGGAGCATATTACTCCGCTCTGGTTTTCCGCATTACGCTTCGCATTAGGCGGATTGTGTCTGTTCTTTATCCAGATCGTGACCGGCACGCTAAAGCTGCCCAAACGTCGGGACATCCCGCTGTTATTCAGCGTCGGACTGCTGCAAATGCTGAGTTTTACTGCGCTGGGCGCCATCGCCATGATCGAGATCCCCGCCGGGCGCTCCGCGATTCTTGCCTATACCACCCCACTGTGGGTATTGCCAGGCGCTATTCTGTTTTTCCGGCAAAAAGTAACCCGTCAGGAACTGATGGGGACGTTGATGGGCATCGCAGGGGTCGCCATTCTGTTCAATCCTCTGACGCTGGACTGGACGGACAGTAACGTGCTGTGGGCCAACGTACTGCTGTTACTCGCATCGCTGTGCTGGGCCATTTGCATTCTGCATCTGCGTTATTACCGGGGAGCCTCCAGCGCTTATCATCTCGCGCCCTGGCAAATGCTGATTGCCACCCTCCCCTTGATTATCATCGCCTGGTACAAAGAAGGCCCTTATACCGGGGACAACTCCGCGCGTTTATGGGAAATTTCGCTGTTTGTCGGGCCGCTCGCCACCGCGTTCTGCTTCTGCGCGGTTAACGCGGCAAGTCAGTGGATCTCCAGCACCAGCATGGCATCCTCCATGCTGTGCGTCCCGCTCGTCGGGCTGTTTATCTCCGTGGCGTTTCTCGGTGAGTCGTTAACGCCGGGATTAGTGCTGGGCGTCACCGCCATTGTTATCGGCATGCTGGTCGTCACGCTGAACAAATCACGACCGGCTGCGAAACAGGCCGCCTTACTGCCAATCAAACCGCAACCAGAACCGGACTGACGCACATGATGCCGATGTACCTGTTTTGCCGGAGAATCATCATGCCTGAAGTTGGTACTCCTGACGAAACAGTGCATCCTGCATCACCAGCTCATCGTGTAAGAAATCAAAAAAGCTTCTCAGCACCGCAGTCACCGGTTTGTTGACCTCCGTCTGGATCAGCAAAGCCCGCTGGCCCAACTGCTCCAGACTGACGGACTTCACCTGCAAACCATCACGCCGGGCGCTGTATAACACGGAGAAATGACTGCATATGGCGATCGCATTCGGGGTATTAAGCAAAAAGGTATACAGAGTCGAAAAGTGATTGCAGGTAAAAACGGGATCGATGAAAACACCGCTCATACGACATGAGAGATCAAACAGTTGGCGCACCGTTGCCGCCTGATCGGGCAGAACGACAGGAAACGCATTAAGGTCAGCCAGCTGAAAATCCCTGGACGCCAGCGGGTGATCGTCCTTCATGACCACCATAAACGGAGCGGAAAATGACGACATCACCTTAATACCGTGTTCAGGGGACAGGCTGAACTTCAGCGCCACATCGCATTCACCGTGGCGAACCAGTTCGGGAACCTGTCTGGCGCTGCCAACCGTCAGTACAAAATTGACCTCGGGATGCTGTAGCCGGTATTTCGCCAGCAGCGTCGGCAACAGATTGAACGCAATACCATCGGTACACACGATGCGAATCGTGGTTTGACGGGAAGATTTTAGCCCCTCAATTTCAGCAATCGCCAATTCCATATCGACGATACTGCGGCGGACATGATTTTCCAGAATATGCCCGGCATCGTTCAGGATCATACCGCGGGCATGGCGCTCAAACAAAGGCACCCCCAGACGGGTTTCCAGCATCTGGATCTGCCGACTGATCGCCGAGACGGCCACAAACAGCTGCTGGCTGGCCGCGCTCAGTGACCCGGTGCTCGCCACCGCCATAAAATAACGAATTTCGTTGCTATGCATGAGCTCTCCGCCTTGTGTTTAACGATGACTCAACCGCAATAGGCTCATCATAGACAAATGCGGATCGGGAGAATAATACTCATCTGTTCTGGCTGATGGTTCAATACCGTTTCGGCGTGAGGCGGCATCCATGCGCCTCGTCCCCGACAGCCAACCAGCTGATTTATAGCGCCGCTAC
This sequence comes from Brenneria roseae subsp. americana, assembly GCF_003115815.1. Lineage (NCBI taxonomy): Bacteria > Pseudomonadati > Pseudomonadota > Gammaproteobacteria > Enterobacterales > Pectobacteriaceae > Brenneria > Brenneria roseae. The sequence continues at coordinate 237,098 of NZ_QDKJ01000007.1, forward strand.
CGACTGCGGTTTCTCCATCTGTAAACGCGCTTTGGCGATATCCGCCCCTTGTTCCGCCAGATCCCAGAACAGGCCGGCCATGATTTTGAGCGCCTCAAGCGTCATATCAACTAAAATATGTTCGTTCGGGGCATGCTGGGAACATGCCGGGTAAGAGTGCGGCACCCACAGCGTTGGCAATCCCAGCGTCTCCGAAAAGCAGGCATTGGGTAGCCCCCCGCCAAAGTTAGGCAATACCGCCACCTTGGCACCGACCGAATGCTGGATTGACGTCATGCCCCATTCCACCCACGGGTCATTAAGATTCAGCCGGGTGGCCTTGTAATGACTGGCATCGTTCATTATTTCGACATCTTCAAAACCGTTAGCATCAAGATGGCGTCGAATATGCCGGGTAAAATTCGCCACGTCGCAGCCCATAACATAGCGCATATGGCAATGCGCTTTCGCCTGCGGCGGGATAGCATGGGCCGGTTTATCCGGATTGCCGGTGACGAACGCCAGTACATCCAGCGTATTCCAGCCGTAGACTTTCTCGGCGGCGGTCAGACCGGGTTCTCCCCATTGGGCGTCGATGACCGGATCTGTCGGCCCGCCGCCCAATTCAATATCCGACAGCACTTGACGCATGTTATCGGAGAGCGCAGGAGGACGAAGACCCGGGATCAGGATCCGGCCATGCTCATCCACCATGCTGGCAATCGCGTGAGCCAGTCGAATTCCCGGATTGCTCAACAGACCGCCCCAGTTACCGGAATGGTGGGCGCCTTCGCGTAAATTCAACTGTAGCTCGAAGTTGAACACTCCGCGGGACCCGAGAAACAGCGTTGGCCGGGAGGCTGACACCCGCGGGCCGTCCGAGGCAATGAACAGATCGGCGGCCAGCCAGTCGCGGTATTGCTCGCAGATCGCGTCCAGCCCCGGTGAACCATCTTCCTCGCCCATTTCCAGAATGATTTTCACGTTGTAGCCCAATTGGCCACCCCGGGCTTTCAATACCTGTTCCAGCGCCGCCAGATTAATGGTGTGCTGACCTTTATTGTCCGCCGTGCCGCGGCCATACCAGCGATTATCGTCTTTAACCATTTCCCAGGGCGATAAACCTTCACGCCACTGTTCATCGTATCCCCGCACAACATCACCGTGGCCGTAGGTTAACAGCGTCAATTCCGCCTGAGGCTCAATGCGTCGGGCCAGTAAAAAAGGGCTTCTTTCGTTAACCGGGTTTTCAACCAGCAGGCATTCAAATGACAGGGCCTGCAACGTCGGGATCATTTCATCCGTCAGATAAGACATCAGAAGCGGCCCACTGTCAGTGTTCTGACTTTCCGTTCGAAATGCCACCCGGCGCGCCAGCGTCTCTTCGAATTTTCCTGAACCAAAATAATCAACGGTTGCCTGGATCATCTCTTCACGCTTCATATTCAGTCTGTCCTCTTTTCTGGATATTCATGGATCGCAGTATGCCTGGAGCAAACACAAGCATGCCTGTTTCAGCAATACTTTCCGGCGTATTACCGCGCCTGTTATTCGGCCCCGGGCAAGCCATTTATTTCCGCTCAATCACGGGGGAGACGCTCGCAGGGAGGTCTCTCCCCGAGGCAAACCCGGGGAAATCAATCTTTCTTTGAACGGTATGCGTATCGTGCGTTTATAAATTAATGGCGTTCGATATCGGGAATACCCAACCCGGGCTCTGGCGTCAGCACGGAAGCCAGCAGCGATCGGGTATAGGGATGCTGCGGCGAGTGAAAAATCTGCTCACGCGTTCCCTGTTCAACAATCGCCCCTTTCTGCATCACCGCCACATGATCAACCAGATGTTCCACCACCGACAGGTTGTGGCTGATGAGCAGATAAGTGAGGCCAAACTCCTGTTTGAGCTCAAGCAGCAAATTGAGGATCTGCGCCTGAACGGAAACATCCAGCGCGGAGGTCGGTTCATCACAAATCAGAATGTCGGGCCGCATAATCAGCGCACGGGCAATCGCCACGCGCTGACGTTGACCGCCGGAAAGCTGGCCGGGATACTGGCTGTGCGTACGGGCAGGCATGCCCACTACGTCCAGCATCTCTTTGACGCGCGCTTTTCTTTCATCCGGCGTGCCGATCCCATGAAGGTTCAGGGCCACCTCCACAATATCGGAAACGGTCCGCCGTGGATTCAGAGACGAATAGGGATCCTGAAAAATAGGCTGGATACAGGATGCCATTTCCTTGCGCTGGCTGACGTCAATTTCGCGCCCTTCAATCAGGACATTGCCGGATGTGGGCTCCAGCAACCCCAGCAGCATTTTTGCCAACGTGCTTTTTCCACATCCTGACTCCCCCACCAGGCCGAGCGTTTCGCCCCGACGCACGCGCAAAGAGACGTTATCCACCGCGCGAATTTCACCGGCGCGGGAAAACAGGCCGCGATTCAGTCGAAACACCCGGGTCAACGCACACAGCTCCAGTGCAATATCATCATTACCCGGAATATGCGTTGGCAACACGGCAGGTATCGGCTCGTAATTGATGCCAGCATGTTGATTCACTTGACTGTTCATGCCACCTCCGCCTTCTTCAACGCCCGAACGCAACGCACTTCATGATGGGATGTCACCTGAACATAAGGTGTTTCCTGACTACAGGCATCGCTGCAATGGGAACAGCGATTACTGAACGCGCAGCCTGTTTGTACCCCAACCAGGCTGGGCACCACGCCGGGAATCGCCTTCAGCGGCTGCCCCGGCACGGTTTTTCCCTGCACGGGAATACAGTCGAGCAACGCGCGGGTATAGGGGTGCTGTGGCTGAGTAAACAGTTCCATCACCGGCGCGGTTTCTACAATCTGTCCGGCATACATCACCGCCACCCGATCGGCGATACGCGCCACGACGCCCAGATCGTGAGTAATAAAAATCACCGCCGTACCGAGTTCCTGCTGAAGCTCACGCAGCATCCGCAGAATCTGCGCCTGAATCGTCACGTCCAGCGCGGTGGTGGGTTCATCGGCAATAATCAGATCCGGTTCGCACATTAGCGCCATCGCAATCATGATGCGCTGCCGCAAACCGCCGGAAAGCTGATGGGGGTACTGGTTCAGTCGGGCGGACGCCATCGGGATCCCGACCCGCTCCATCAGATACACGGCCCGGTCTTTGGCTTCCGCCATCAATACCTTACGATGCGCCATCAGGGTTTCACAGAGCTGATTACCCAGGGTGAAAGAGGGATTGAGCGACGTCATCGGCTCCTGAAAAATCATCGACATCTGATCGCCGCGCAGCGCGGTGATATCGCGTTTTTTCATCGAGAGCAAATCCATCCCCTTGAAATGCATACTGTCGGCCATGCGTACCGCTTTGCGCGGCAGCAAGTCCATCAACGCCAGCGAGGTCATGGATTTACCGCAACCGGATTCACCCACCAGACACAGCATTTCACCCCGCTTTACCGCAAAATCAATACCCCGCACCGCGTGCAGCGTCCCCCGGGACGTGGGCAAATCAACCCGCAGGTTTTTTACATCCAGCAAAATGTCATTCTTCATGGCCATTTCCTCAGTTACGTCCGTCCAGCGCGGTAATATCCCGCAGGCCATCGCCCACCAGATTGATCCCCAACACCACGACCGCCAACACAATGCCCGGAATCAGGATCACCCAGGGTTGAAAGAACATGTAAGCCTTGCCTTCCGCGATCATCAGCCCCCAGGACGGCATCGGAGGCTGAACCCCGAGCCCAAGGAAGGAAAGCGTCGCTTCCAGCAGAATGGCGTGCGCAATTTCCAGCGTCGCCACCACCGTCAGCGGCCCAATCAGATTGGGCAGAATTTCACGCAGCATGATGAATAACGACGATGCTCCCAGCGTTCTGGCCGCGGCGATAAACTCAGCCTCACGCAGTTGGCGGGTAACCGACCGTGAAACAATCAGAAAACGGTCCCACAACAGTAATCCGAGCAGCAGAATGACCACCTTGACCGATCCGCCCACCAATGCGGCTGTCGCCAGCGCCACCAGAATGACCGGCATCGAGAGGCGAACGGTCAGGATATAGCTGACAACAGAATCCACCCGGCCGCCAAAGTAGCCCGCCATAACCCCCAGCGTGACGCCGATAAATCCCGAAACCACCACGGCGACCAGCCCGATAATCATCGATACCCGCGCGCCATACAGCAGGCGGCTCAGATAATCGCGCCCCAGCTTGTCGGTTCCCAGTACATACTCCCAGCTTCCTTTTTCATGCCATACCGGAGGGATCAGACGCTGGCTGACATCCTGCGCATAGGGATCGTGCGGGCTGATAAAAGGGGCGAAGATCGCCGCCACGATAACGACGCCAAGAATAATCAGGCCCAGCATCATGCTGTGATGTCCCAGTATCGTCCCCAGCCAGCGTCGCATGGGGGTCGGTTCCGGAGCCAATCCCGATTCGATAACCGGCGTTTTTTCTGCCAGTGTTGAAGAAAGTGATGATGACGTTTTCATGGAAGCTCCTTATTGGGTACGTAAGCGCGGATCTAACGCCGCATTAAGGACATCCGCCAAAAATGTCAGCCCGATATAAAACACTGAAATAATCAATACGATGGCCTGCACCACCGGGAAATCATTACGCGAGATGGAATCCCACGCCAGTTGCCCCAATCCCTGTAGCGCGAAGATGGATTCAATCACCACCGAGCCGCCCAACATAAAGCCCAGTTCAACCGTGGCCAGCGCCACCACGGGAATGATGGCGTTACGCAGACCGTGTTTCACAATCACCTTGAAGGTGCTCAACCCTTTTGCTCGTGCGGTGCGGATATAATCCGAACCCAGCACATCCAACATGCCGGAGCGGGTCAGACGCATCAGCGACGGCATTGCGTAATACCCTAATGCCACCGCCGGTAACACAAAGTTGTGCCAGCTGGTGTTCCCTGCCACCGGCACCCATTTAAGCCCAACGGCAAAGATGAGAATCAGGATCAGGGCAAACCAGAAGTTCGGCATGGCCTGACCGATAACCGAAATGAAAATGGAGCATCTGTCGATCCAGGTATCACGAAACACCGCCGCCAGTACGCCAAGCGGTATTGCCACGACCAGCGCAAGCAGCAGGGAAACCACGCCCAGTTTGAGCGTAATCGGCATTCTTTGACCAATCAGCTCCATGACCGTATTTTCAAAATAGAAAGAACGCCCGAAATCGAAATGCAACGCCGACCACAACCAGTGCATGAACTGCGTGGTTAATGGCTGATCCAAACCATATTGCACCCGGATACTTTCAACCACGTCAGCGGACGCGTCAGGCCCTGCTATAGCCGCCGCCAGATCGCCGGAAAGGTTCAAGAGAGAGAAACTGACTACTGCGACGGTAAACAGCACCGCCAGCGCAACCAGAAGCCGATGTAAAATGTAGATAATCATGAACGGTTCCTCGTTCTCGCCAGATGCCTATGGAAACCGGGAATCAATACGATGATTAATTCCCCGGCAACGTTTTACTTCCAGCTGGCCAATGCAAAACGCGGCAATTCATCCGGCCAGCTATCGAAGTTCAGATCGGAGGTAAACGCATAGTTTGTTGAATAGGAAAACAAGGGGGCCAGATAGGCCTGAGAAGAAATACGACCCAACAAGTCGGCATATTGCGCACTACGCTGTTTGGGATCGATAACTTGGTCGGCTTTTTCCAACATGCCGGTGACTTCAGCATCCTTCCAGATATCATCGCCTTGACCGCCAAAGTAAGGCGTGACAAACGCGGAAGCATCGTTAATAGAGTACGAACCCCAGGTACGTATTCCGATTGGCGCTTTACCGGAAATCAGATCGGCCGACATCACCGTATATTGCACATAATGCAGGCGTGCGCGGATTCCGACTTTGCGTAAATCGCCGATGATCGCTTCAGCATAATCACGTTCACGATAAGCCCAGATATCGGTATCAAAACCATCGGGATAGCCGGCTTCGGCCAACAGCTGTTTAGCCTTTTCCGGGTTGTAATCGTACTGAATCACGTTGCTGGTATTACAGGCTGTCTGAGCATGGAAACAGGCGGAATAAACCGGCTGACTGCCGCCGCGCACCAGATTATCGACAATTCCCTTACGGTTAATGGCGTAGTTAATCGCCTGACGGACGCGCAGATCCTTCAACGGCGCGCCTTCGGGACCATTGGCATTGGTATTCAGCGCCAGGAAGCCCACCCGCATGGTTTCACCGCTCTTCACCGTGACGTTCGGCATCACTTCCAGTGAGGGCATTTGATCCGCAGACACCCGCCAGATCCAGTCAACTTGCCCGGTCATCAACTGCGCCAGCCGGGTTTCCGGATCGCGGATAACAACAAATTTCAGATTGCCGATTTGGGGTTGTCCGATCGGGCTATCTTTAAAGTAGTCGGGATTCTTTTCCATCGTGACACCCTGGCCCGGCGTAACGCTGGTTATTTTGTATGGGCCGGTGCCGATAGGCGCTTTGCTGAAACCCGCCAGTTTGACCTGTTCGAAATATTTGGCAGGAAGAATCGGCGTTGGACCGGACAAATACTCCAGTGCCGCCGGGAACGGTTTCGTCAGATGCAGCTTTACCGTGTAATCATCCACCTTCTCGGTTTCTTTTATCCAGTTAACGCTCTGCGGCATCACCGAACCCGTATTATCACCGGCAATATTTTTAAACGTATAAACCACATCGTCAGCGGTAAAATCATCACCATTATGAAATTTGATGCCTTTACGCAAACGAAGCACTAATACTTCCGGCGAATCCCATTCCCAGCCAGCCGCTAACTGAGGTTCGTATTCACCGGTTTTGGGATCGCGATATATCAGACGGTCCCATACCAAATTTGAAAGAATGACGCCTTCACGCAGGGTATTGTGATAAGGGCTAACATTCTCTACCTCGTTATCCGAGGCATAAACTAACGTGTCGTTTTGTTTTCCCGCATAGCTGTGTGATGCGAAACCCATCAGTAACGCGGATAAAGCATATTTCTTTATCAGTCTTGCCAGGGAACGAGTCATGCTATTCTCCATACCATCAATGAAAAAATAAAATAGCGATACCCCATAGATTTCAGGATGCAGCAAGGCAGCTATTGTGCCCCCGGACGCTGAGACAACGCAGTGACCGGGATGGGTGGCAAACTGCCGCTACGCCTGCAACGAGAAAGATGAAGGGTAAATGTTGAGTCTCCACGATGTATTCATTGCAAGACTGAAGCCAATCGACGGTTTATATCCTTACTGATTTTAGGCGATACCTTTCTAAAAATAAGAAACCGCAGGCGTGACGTGCTTTATTTTTGAATACTGCATGTCAATAAATTAAAAACTCAATTTTTAATATAAGATTTTCTTTTTTACTCACGGTTCGCTGATAGTGCACGTCATGTTGATGTTGCACTATATAAAAGCAAAACAGGGTTATTGCACTGAAAAACACTAGGTCGATTAAATATAAAAATAAATTATATTTAGACCGTAAAAACGGATTTAACGAAAGAAGAAACCTGGAGGGAAAATATTTTTACCACCACAAAAAATGCGCCTATCAAGCTCATTCAAAATAGCATTTGTTTATCTTACACCGACGCATTTCTCTAACATAAAGGGCTGAAAAAAGAAAAACGCCCGGCAATGAACCGCACCTAAAAAGTTGGACACCAACTGATTAAGGCGCAGTTTACCGCAGAGCGTTTTCCAGAAAAAACAACGGCGAATAATATTATTCGGCGTCGGCGTCCTTTGCGTCTTTCGCATCCTTTGCAATCAACAGCTTTTCCAGTGCGTCGCCGCCCAGATGACGGAAATCCTGTCCTTTAACGAAATAGAAGATAAATTCGCAGATATTCTGACAGCGGTCGCCAATACGCTCGATGGAGCGGGCGCAGAATAACGCCGTCAGCACGCTTGGAATGGTACGGGAATCCTCCATCATGTAAGTCATCAGCTGACGTACAATGCCCTCGTATTCCTTATCGACTTTCTTATCTTCACGGTAGATACGAATCGCTTCGTCCAGATCCATACGGGCAAAGGCGTCCAGTACATCATGCAGCATTTGCACCGTGTGCCGTCCCAGAGATTCCAGACTGACCAACAGCGGCTGGTGCTGATGAGAGAATTTCTCCAGCGCGGTACGGCATATTTTATCAGCCACATCACCAATGCGTTCCAGCTCGGAAATCGTCTTGATGATCGCCATAACCAGACGCAAATCACTGGCGGTAGGCTGACGCTTGGCGATAATCCGCACGCAGGCTTCATCAATGGCCACTTCCATCATGTTAACCTTGGCGTCGGCTTCCACCACCCGCTGAGCCAGTTCCCCATCCTGATTATGCATCGCGGTGATGGCATCGGTCAGCTGTTGTTCCACCAGCCCGCCCATGGTCAATACCTGGGTTCGGATATGTTCCAGTTCCGCATTAAACTGACCGGAAATATGTTTGTTCAGATTCAGATTATCCATAATGCTTCCTAATCAACCGTAACGGCCGGTGATGTAATCTTCAGTCTGTTTCTGCCGTGGTGCAGTAAACAGGGTGTCAGTATCGCTGAATTCAATCAGTTCACCCAGATACATAAACGCAGTATGGTCCGAGCAACGCGCCGCCTGCTGCATGTTGTGGGTAACAATAACCACGGTGTAATCTGTTTTCAGTTCAGAAATCAGCTCTTCAATTCTGCTGGTGGAGATCGGGTCGAGCGCAGAGCAGGGTTCGTCCAGCAACAGAACGTCCGGACGAATCGCAATACCACGCGCAATACATAAACGCTGCTGCTGACCACCGGACAAGCTGTACCCGCTCTGGTGCAACTTGTCCTTGGTTTCATGCCACAATGCCGCTTTGGTCAGCGCCCACTGCACACGTTCATCCATATCTGCACGGGAAAGCTTTTCAAACAGCCGCACGCCAAACGCAATATTGTCGTAAATCGACATGGGGAACGGCGTCGGTTTCTGGAAAACCATACCGACTTTCGCACGCAGCAGCGCGATGTCCTGCTTATCCGTCAGGATGTTATTGCCATCCAGCAGGATATCGCCTTCGGCGCGCTGCTCCGGGTAAAGCTGATACATTTTATTCAGGGTTCGCAGCAGCGTGGACTTCCCACAGCCGGAAGGACCGATAAACGCCGTAACCTGATTAGTGGCAATATCCAGCGTAATATCTTTTAACGCGTGGTATTTCCCATAATAAAAATTCAGATTACGGACCTGGATTTTGCTGGTGGATGTCTTTGTCGCCATACTCATCAAGACTTCTCTCTTTTACACCGGCGCTGCCAGGCAACGCCTTGAATTTGTTTAATGTTTCTTGGCAGAAAAAATAACGCGCGCCAGAATATTAAGCAGCAGAACACACAGGGTGATCAGCAGCACGCCAGCCCAGGCCAACTGTTGCCACTCCACAAACGGACTCATGGCAAATTTGAAGATGGTGACCGGCAGGTTAGCGATAGGGTGCATCAGATCCGTACTCCAGAACTGATTCGACAGCGAGGTGAACAGCAGCGGTGCGGTCTCCCCCGCAATACGCGCTATCGCCAGCAAAATCCCTGTCATAATGCCGGACACCGAGGCTTTCAAAGTGATGGCGGAAATCATTTTCCACTTCGGCGTACCCAGCGCATAGGCCGCTTCACGCAGGCTATCCGGCACCAGCTTGAGCATGTTTTCCGTGGTGCGGATAACAATCGGAATCTGTAACAGCGCCAGTGCAATCACCCCAGCCCAGCCGGAGAAATGTTGCATTTTTGCCACTACCAGCGTGTAGACGAAAAGCCCGACCACAATTGACGGCGCCGAGAGCAAAATGTCGTTAATAAAACGAATTACTTCAGCAATCAATGATTTACGACCATACTCCGCCAGATAGATACCAGCCATAATACCAAGCGGCGTCCCTATCACCGTGGCCCACAAAATCAGCAATCCGCTTCCGACAATGGCATTCGCCAATCCGCCACCGGCGGTATTAGGCGGCGGCGTCATTTCGGTAAATAACGCCAGCGACATCCCGTCAACCCCTTTGGTAATGGTTGAGAACAGGATCCAGACCAGCCAAAACAGACCAAAAGCCATGGTGATCATCGATAAACACAGCGCGATACGGTTCTTATTCCGCCGCCAGGCCTGCATTTTGAGCCGTGAACGCGCCAGCTCCGCTTCTTGTTCCATGCCTAACGCAGTCATCAATGCGCTCCTTCATTTTTTGTCAGACGCATAATCATCAATTTTGAACACGCCAGAACAATAAAGGTAATCACAAACAGGATCAGACCCAGTTCCATCAGCGCCGCCGTATGCAGACCTGATTCGGCTTCAGCAAACTCATTGGCCAATGCCGACGTAATACTGTTGCCCGGCATATACAGCGATGCGCTATCCAACTGGTAGGTATTACCGATAATGAAGGTCACCGCCATGGTTTCCCCCAACGCGCGTCCCAATCCCAGCATAATGCCGCCAATCACGCCATTTTTGGTATAAGGCAGAACAATGTGCCAAATCACTTCCCAGGTGGTGCAGCCAATACCGTATGCGGACTCTTTCATCATCACCGGGGTTTGTTCAAACACATCACGCATCACCGCAGCGATATAAGGAATAATCATGATGGCCAGGATCACGCCGGCCGCCAGAATACCGATACCAAAAGCCGGGCCAGAGAATAGCGTTCCCAAAATCGGAATACCCGACAGCACATTACCCACCGGCTGTTGGAAATATCTGGCAAACAACGGAGCGAAAATGAACAAGCCCCACATGCCGTAAACAATACTCGGGATGGCGGCCAGCAACTCAATGGCAACGCCCAGAGGACGCTTCAGCCAGTTTGGCGCCAGTTCGGTCAGAAACAGTGCGATCCCGAAGCTAATGGGGATCGCAATAATCAGAGCAATTAGTGAGGTAACAATTGTGCCGTAGATCGGCACCAGAGCCCCGAATTGTTCGGCAGGCGCATCCCACTCCTTCGTCCATAGAAAAGCAAAACCAAACTTTTCAATGCTGGGCCAGGACGCCACAATCAGGGAAACAATAATGCCCCCCAACAACAACAGCGTTATCAACGCAGCCAATTTTACCAGCGCGCCAAAAATGATATCGCCGTGTTTTCCAGGGGCCTTGATAGTTGGCTTATACTCAGCCATGCGTCTCTCTTCTCGATTTAACTGCATTTGATAGCACAGAAGCTGCTTAAGGCGGAGAGGTCATGCCACCTTCCCGCCCTGATACAACCTTTAACCTTTCAGCGAACGTCCTTGCAATCCAGCGCAAAGAATATCGAAGAAATAATTTTAATATAATGCCTTACCGCTGCTGTCTTTGACCTGCGTTTTCCATGCGGCACGAATTTGCTCAACGACTTCGTTAGGCAGCGTGGCATAATCCAGCGCCGTGGCTTGCTCGCCACCTTTATTATAAGCCCAGTCGAAGAACTTCAGCACTTCAGTCCCTTGTTCCGGTTTTTCCTGTGCCGTTTGTACCAGGATAAAAGTGGTAGAGGTGATTGGCCAGGCATCCGCGCCTTTCTGGTTCGTCAGATCCTGAGCAAAAGATTTGCTCCAATCCACGCCTTTAGCGGCATTACTGAAGCTGGCGCCGGTCGGGCTGACAACGTCGCCGTCTGCGGAAACCAGTTTGGTGTAAGCCAGGTTATTCTGCTTGGCGTAAGCATATTCCACATAACCAATGGACCCCGGCAGACGCTGAACGAACGCCGCGATGCCATCGTTGCCCTTGCCACCCAGACCAGTCGGCCAGTTTACTGTAGAACCCGCGCCAATCTTCTCTTTCCATTCAGGGTTAACTTTCGCCAGATAGCTGGTGAACACGAAAGATGTACCGGAACCGTCCGCACGACGAACGACGGCGATATCCTGATCCGGTAGTTTGGCATTAGGATTCAATGTCGTAATAGCAGGATCGTTCCATTTTTTGATTTTGCCCAGGTAAATATCACCCAGCGTTTTGCCGTCCAGCGTTAAATCGCCGGATTTGATACCCGGAATGTTTACTGCCAGCACCACACCACCGATAACGGTAGGGAACTGGAACAAACCGTCCTGAGCTAATTTGTCGTCAGCCAGCGGAGCATCAGATGCACCGAAATCTACGGTTTTGGCAATAATTTGTTTTACACCACCTGAAGAGCCGATCCCTTGATAGTTAACTTTATTACCAGTTTCCTTTTGATAGGAGTCAGCCCATTTAGCGTAAACTGGCGCAGGAAATGTCGCACCAGCGCCGGTGAGGTTGGTAGCAGCAAAAGCGGATACCGCTGTCAGTGAAAAACTTGCCGCAACGATACTGGCAATTGTGGTACGCATCAGTTTCATAATCCCTCCTGTGGGATACTGGAAATGTAGACCCAGAGTCGTTATTAATCAGAGTGTAGTTTGCAGGAGGAAAAATAGGACAATTCAGTGACAGTAAAATGTACTTAATGTGACGGTTTTATGACAAAGAAGACATTTATAACCTAACGTCGGCAACAGAACTGTAGATATAAAACGTGGACAAGGAAAATTGAACGGATCATTCAGGATAATACGCTGGTCAAAAAGATGAATGAAGGTAAATAACATTCGTTATTTACCTTCATTTTTCAGTCCGTTATCAGTTATTCAACCGTTACCGACTTGGCCAGGTTACGCGGCTGATCGACATCAGTACCTTTGATCAGGGCAACATGATAAGACAGCAACTGTAGCGGTACCGTATAGAAAATCGGTGCAATCACCTCTTCAATATGCGGCAGAGGAATAATTCTCATATTCTCGCTGCTGGTAAAACCGGCATCTTCGTCGGCAAACACATACAGCTCGCCACCGCGCGCGCGAACTTCTTCAATATTGGATTTCAGTTTTTCCAGCAGTTCGTTATTAGGCGCTACGACCACGACCGGCATATCCGCATCGATCAACGCCAGCGGACCATGTTTCAGTTCGCCAGCCGCATAGGCTTCCGCATGGATATAGGAGATTTCTTTCAACTTCAGCGCCCCTTCCATCGCGATCGGATACTGATCGCCACGACCCAGGAACAGCGCATGATGCTTATCAGAGAAACCCTCTGCCAGAGACTCGATGAGCTTATCCTGCGACAGCATTTGCTCGATTCGAGCGGGCAGCGCCTGCAAACCGTGTACGATATCATGCTCAATTTTGGCATCCATACCGCGCAGACGACCAATACGGGCCACCAGCATCAGCAGAACGGTGAGCTGGGTAGTAAACGCTTTGGTAGAAGCCACACCGATTTCCACACCGGCTTTGGTCATCAGTGACAGATCGGACTCACGCACCAGCGATGATCCCGCAACGTTACAAATGGCCAGTGAGCCCAGATATCCCAGCTCTTTAGACAAACGCAGCGCTGCCAGCGTATCTGCGGTTTCACCTGACTGAGACAGGGTAATCATCAGGCTATTCTGCCGTACCGCCGGTTTGCGATAGCGGAATTCGGAGGCGATTTCCACATCACACGGAATCCCCGCCAAAGCTTCAAACCAGTAGCGGGAAACCATACCTGAATTGTAAGACGTGCCGCAGGCGATGATCTGAACATGCTGCACTTTCGCCAGCAGTTCATCCGCTTTCGGGCCTAATTCGGAAAGATTGACCTCGCCGTGACTGAAACGCCCTTCAAGGGTGTTCTTGATGGCCATCGGCTGCTCGTAAATCTCTTTCTGCATGTAATGACGGTAGGCCCCTTTGTCACCGGCATCATAATTGACTTTCGATTCGATTTCTTCGCGCACGGCAAGCTGGCCGGATTTATCAAATACGCGAACGTCACGGCGGGTGATTTCCGCCACGTCACCCTCTTCCAGAAACATAAAGCGGCGGGTAACCGGCAACAGCGCCAGTTGGTCAGAAGCAATGAAGTTTTCCCCCATGCCACGACCGATAACCAGCGGACTACCGGAACGAGCGGCAACCAGTACGCTCGGGTCACGGCTATCCAGAACCACCATGCCATAAGCACCGCGCAGTTGAGGGATCACACGCTTAACCACGTCAACCAGCGAACCGCCCTGCTTTTGCTCAAAGTGAACCAAATGGGCAACGACTTCGGTATCCGTTTCCGACACAAAACGATAACCGCGTTCAATCATCAGCTCACGCAGGGGTTCGTGGTTTTCAATAATCCCGTTATGGACGATGATTATGTGTTCAGAAACATGCGGGTGAGCATTTTCCTCAGAAGGTTCACCGTGCGTTGCCCAGCGAGTATGGGCAATACCCGTACCGCCATGCAGCTCGTGTTCCTCGGCAGCCTGAGCCAGCATCTGAACTTTACCCAAACGACGCAGGCGAGAAACTCGCCCTTCACCGTCAACCACAGCCAGACCCGCCGAGTCATAGCCACGATATTCCAGGCGGCGTAAACCTTCTAACAGAATTTCTGCAATATCACGTTGCGCAACAGCGCCTACAATTCCACACATCGATTGTTGTTCCTATAAAAGTGACATATTGTGTCACCTGAGATGTCTTAGACCTGATTGTCCCGGTTTTTCCGGGTTCCCCGAGCCTTGTAGAGAGTTGGGGATTATTATGTTTTTCCCTGTACTTTCGAATGGCAAAAGCACAGGACAAAACGGCCTCCGTCGCTCACGGAGGCACAGGATTAGAGATTATGCCTTCTTCACCGGCCGTTTCCAGCCTTTGATATGCTGCTGCCTCACACGGCTGATCACCAAATCGTTTTCTGCCACGTCGCTCGTAACGGTGGTGCCCGCACCAATAGTGACACCGCTAGCCACATTGACCGGCGCCACCAGTTGGGTATCGGACCCGACAAACACATCATCACCAATAATGGTTTTATGTTTATTGGCGCCGTCATAGTTACAGGTAATCGTACCTGCACCAATATTAACATCAGAACCAATCTCTGCATCACCCAGATAGCTAAGATGACCCGCTTTCGAGCCTTTTCCCAAACGCGTTTTTTTCAGTTCGACAAAGTTACCTACGTGGGCGCCTTGCGCCAGCTCCGCACCGGGACGCAGACGGGCGAATGGCCCTACGGTACAGTCAGCGTCCAGAACGGCATCTTCCAATACTGAGTATGGGCTGATTTCGCAATCATCACCAATCACGCAATTCTTAATTACGCATCCCATACCAATTTTGACGCGGTTACCCAGTTTGACGTCACCTTCCAGCACCACATTGACATCAATCGTCACATCACGACCGTGCACCACATCACCGCGCAAATCAAAACGGGTTGGATCAAGCAGCATGACTCCCGCCAGCAGGAGTTTTTCCGCCTGTTCGCGCTGATAAACACGCTCTAACGCCGACAACTGTAAGCGGTTATTCACGCCTTCAACTTCGCTTAAACGCGCCGGATGAACCGTTTCAACCTGATTGCCTTCGGTCGCGGCCATGGCAATGATATCGGTGATGTAATATTCACCCTGCGCATTATTGTTATTTAACCGCCCGAGCCAGCGTTTCAAATCTTTGCCGTTAGCGACCAGAATACCGGTGTTGATTTCGTTAATCCGGCGTTGTTCTTCGCTGGCATCCTTATGTTCAATAATCCCCACAACAGCACCATTTTCACGCACAATACGACCATAGCCCGTCGGATCGTCCAGCTTTACCGTCAGCAAACCAATTCCACCCTGTGGCTTTGCCTGTAACAACCGGCCCAGCGTTTGCGGTGAAATTAGCGGCACATCGCCGTATAACATCAGAATATCTTCATCGTCAGCAAAGTAGGGCGCAGCCTGCTGCATGGCATGACCGGTCCCCAACTGCTCGGCCTGTAATACCCAATTTAATGCCGGATCGGATAGCTCGCGCTTCAGCAAATCGCCACCGTGGCCGTAAACCAAATGAACATGCTGCGCACCCGTTGTCATCGCGGCGTCAATCACATGCTGTACCATGGGTTTACCCGCTAACGGGTGCAAAACTTTGGGAAGATCGGAATACATGCGGGTTCCTTTACCAGCAGCAAGGATAACCACACTCATAGCACTATTCGACATAAGCATCCTGACAAAAACTGATTGGCAGACAATCAAAAAGAGTGGACAAGGTAAGCCCGTTACGGCCCATATGGTCAGAGTTTACCGAAACTGGCGCATAACGCGGACAATTTTTCGTGAGTTTTTTCTGAAAAGATCAACACTGAATAAGTAAGTTTAACGAATGCCTGCTTTCGCTGGCATGAAACGAACGCAGCGTTATAACAAAGGAGCGGGATATGGTGAATGTGGTGGGTATTGATCACCTTGCCATTCGCGTGAGTGATTTGGAACGGTCGAAACATTTTTATGATCGCGTCCTCAGCTTCCTGGGGTTCACGATTGAGTGGGAGTTTGACCGCGTGATCGGCTGGAACAATGGCGAAACCATGTTCTGGATTACCGAGGCAGACGCGCAAGGCCGTAAACACCAGCACCGGACAGGTGATGTGGGATATCATCATTACGCATTCGAGGTAGAGAAGCGTGAGGATGTTGATGCGCTTTATATCTTTCTTCAGCAAGAAAGCGTGACGATCGTGGATGCGCCAGCCGACTATCCTGATTACGGCGAGGGGTATTACGCGGTTTATTTCCTTGATCCAGACGGATTAAAGCTGGAGGTGATGTTTTTTCTGGAAAAACAGAAGCGACGCGCACTGAAGGCTGCTCGGCGACATCCTGACGCCTAAAAAACGCCGGGAGCATTTTTCAACGTCGCTTGCGACGGGCAGGACGCCGGTCGTAAAAAACCACCTGCATAGCAGGTGGCATTGATTTCGCCCCATAG
>NZ_QDKJ01000008.1:0-241209 GCF_003115815.1 Brenneria roseae subsp. americana
TTGCTGACCACCTCCATAGGAGGTGGTGTTTATGCAGGGATAAAAAAGGCCGTTTACACGGCCTTTTATCAGATAGTTAGTGCATGGCACCCGGCGGGATGTCTTTATGCGCATTGATGTAGATTTCCAGAATTTTTTTCAAAAAATTACGCATTTTATTCACCTTGAAACGTTGTCATGTTGTTATCTCTAGGTAAAAGATTGTACGATTCAGCATCATCCATTGCAATATTTTTGTGATGTGCATCACAAAAATATTGCAATTTCCTATCTCATAGAACGCTTCTCACCAGCGGTGTCAAAAAACCGCCTTATCCCGCCATGCGCGGTGACAATACGTTTTGTAGCGAATAGTTACCGGACATTTGAGCAACAAAATAGCGCGCTATGTTATGCTTTTCATAAGAGATGAAAGTTTAGTCACCCTTCGTTATTTGTTGATATTAAAACAATTCAGCGCGCGGCTGCCTGATTTTCACCGTTGGTAATCCGCTTATTGAGGCTTGCTCCGCACACCATGGAAACCTGGAAACTCAATTTATTTTCTGCCTGGCTGGGGTGCTTTTTTACCGGTCTGGCCATGAGCCAGATATTACCCTTTTTGCCGCTGTACATTGAGCAACTTGGCGTACATTCACATGAGTCCTTAAGCCTTTGGTCTGGTTTGATTTTCAGCTCTTCATTTATGATCTCTGCGGTAGCGGCGCCGCTATGGGGAAGTCTGGCCGATCGCAAAGGACGTAAACTCATGCTGCTGCGTGCCGCGTTGGGGATGGCGATTGTCATGACTCTGCAAGGCTTTGCCACCAACGTATGGCATTTGTTTATTCTGCGCGCCATGATGGGGCTGACGTCCGGTTACATCCCCAACGCCATGGCGCTGATCGCCTCACAGGTGCCGCGGGATAAAAGCGGTTGGGCATTGGGTACGCTGTCTACCGGACAGATCTCCGGGGTCATTATCGGCCCGTTATTCGGCGGATTTATGGCCGATCATGTCGGTCTGCGGGTGGTATTTTTTATTACCGGCGGCATGCTCTTCATCAGTTTCCTGATTACGCTTTTCGCCATTAAAGAAAACATGATAAAAGTCAGCAAAGCGAACCGCCTGAGCGGCAAGGCGGTGTTTTCTTCCCTGCCTTATCCGGCATTGATGGTCAGCCTGTTTGTCACCACCATGATGATCCAGATGGCAAACGGCTCAATCAGCCCCATTCTGACGTTATTCATCCGCGATCTCGCGCCCGGCACTGACAATATCGCCTTTATCAGCGGCGTGATTGCCGCCGTGCCGGGCATCTCGGCCCTGCTCGCCGCGCCTCGTCTTGGCCAACTGGGCGATCGCATTGGCGCGCATCGCATATTGATTGTTTCTTTAGCCTTCAGCGTCCTGCTTTTTTTCATCATGTCCGTGGTGCAAACGCCCACTCAGCTAGGGATACTCCGATTCATGCTGGGCTTTGCCGATGGTGCGCTTATGCCTGCCGTACAGGCGCTGCTGGTAAAATACAGCAGCCAACAGGTTACAGGCCGGATCTTTGGCTACAACCAGTCATTTATGTACTTAGGGAATGTGGCCGGCCCGCTGATTGGCTCCGGCGTGTCCGCCATGATGGGGTTCCGTTGGGTATTTCTGGTCACAGCAGTCCTGGTATTGTGCAACACGATACAGATTATCTTCAGCTTCCGTCGGGTGCCGGGAAAAACCTGAGTACATCAATCATCGCCATTTATTCTTCACCGCCCATTCATGTTGCTGTCATTTCTCCCCCCCAAAGATAGCCCTGTGCAAACGTATGCATTCATAAAAAACGCCGGAAGCGTTTTTCAACGTTGCCTGGCAGCAGCCCTAAGGGGGCGGGGTGAGGAAAATCATCGGTTGTGACGACACGCCGCTGGCGGCATGGGAAGGTTATAGACTGACCACGGCGCGCCAGCCGGTTGAACAACTGGTGGAACAGGTGCTGATCAATTTGGCATTAGTACTCACCGATACCGCGAGCGGCGGTGTTATCGTACGCGTAAAGCCCATGTTGGTCATACGTTAACATGCCGGTATTTTTATTGGCATTCGATAATAACACGATGGTTTATATATGGATTCTCTATAAAAACCGTAATCTGCTGGTGAGGGGTTCCGGAGCGCAGTAGGATCGATTCGGTTTTATCGTCAAACGAAGGAGCTTAACGTGTATAAAGCGTATGACAGATACAGAAATCCGATCAACTCCGGTTGCCGCGTCATGCAGGCCGGTTCCCGTCTGGTCGGCACTATTGCGGCGATCCACGCAGAAAACCTGAAACGCGAAGAAGTTCGTCGGGCAAAATGCGTTGAACTGCAAGGTGTGAGTGGGTACTTTGCCCCGGAAGAGCTGATGCGTCTGGGACGTTCCTAGTTAGGTTTGTTTTTTTATTAAGCCTCGTTTTTATTCGGCTTGAGTTTTGTTATTCGGGCGTCGCTATGTCGCCCGACATGGATTGTCATCCCATGCCGATGCTCACATCGCCCCGTCAGGAATGTTCGAACCAGTCGCTGTTCTGCTGCGAAATAGGTGTAATCGAGTAAATCATTTCCTGTAGGTGTTCGCGAATCGCCTTTTCGGTGGCATCCGGATCGCGCGCCTTCAACCCGCTAAAAATCAGGTAATGTTGCTGAATCAGACTCACCGGCGGCGAAACCTGACTCAGACTGAGAAAACGGACTCTGTCCATTGTGGCTTTGATGGATTCAATGGTTTCCCACGCCAGCGGACAATTGGCAATCTGCGTCAAAAACTGATGAAAGCTATCATCCAGGCTAAGAAATTCACGTATCCGATTATTCTGTGCCGCCAGTTCCTGCCGGCGCAGATTATGTTCCAGAATCAGCAGTTGCTCATCGGTGACCGCTTCTGCCGCACGGCGGGCAATCGCACATTCCAGCGCCTGGCGGATAAAACGCGCATCGGCTACCCGTTGTTCAGAAATTTTCATCACAAACGTGCCGCGTTGCGGCAGGATTTGTACCAAACCGGCTTCAGCCAGTTTAATAAACGCTTCTCTGACAGGCTGGCGAGACACGTCAAAACGCGTGGAGATTTCTTTTTCAGACAGCAGTTTACCCGGAGGAATATTGCATTCCACAATGTCTTTACGCAGCACACGGTAAATTTGTTGATTTACAGGTTCGTTGTTGTTGATCTGAAAAGAAGTATCCATACCGTCGCTTTTTACACCAAATGTTTATGGATTATGATACATGTTTCACGCTCGTCGCCCTAGGTGTAATTGTCGCTAAAATTTCAATAACCCGGGATTTCCGGTGATAAAAACCGCGTAAAAAAAGCACGGATAGCATCCGCCACCGTGCTTCTTTCCGGCAAAGTCCCTATTTACCAGTCAACGGTTGCCAACGTTCCCCGAACGCCTTTCTCCAGCAACGTCAGGTAGTACTGCATCACCGTGTCCACGAAGATGGTGTTTTTCGGTAAATCCAGACCAAAGATAGCGTCCAGGGAAAGCAGCGCCGTCACACGGGCTTCACCTTCGGCACTGTTCTGCACGGTGTGGGCGATGACATCCTTCAGCGGATCGCTGATTTCAATCGGCTGCCCTTGCTCATCCACGCCGCCGACGTAACGCATCCAGCCTGCAACCCCCAACGCCAGCGCATCGAAACGGCTATCGTGCGCCAGATGCCAGCGAATAGAGTCCAGCATACGCTGCGGCAATTTTTGCGAGCCGTCCATCGCAATCTGCCAGGTGCGGTGCTTTAACGCCCGATTGCGGTAGCGCGCCAGCAATGCATCCGCATAGGCAGCGAGATCGACGCCCTGAGTACGCAATGTCGGGGCTTGCTCCCGCAGCATGAGATGGTGAGCGGCGGCGACCAGCATGTCATCCTGCATGCACTCGCTGATATGCTGATACCCGGCAAGATAACCCAGATAAGCCAGAAACGAGTGGCTGCCGTTCAGCATACGTAGCTTCATCTCCTCAAATGGCAGCACATCCCGCACCAGTTCCGCGCCGGCCTTTTCCCAATCGGGGCGGCCGTTGACAAAGTTGTCTTCGATAACCCATTGAAAGAATGGCTCACAGGCAACGCCTGCCGGATCGACAACCCCCAGTTGCTGATGAATCGTCTCCAGTGTTTCAGGCGTAATCGCCGGAACAATCCGATCGACCATCGTTGACGGAAAGGTGATGTTTTTTCCAATCCACTGCGCCAATTCGGTGTCCTGCTGCTCGGCCAGTTGCACAATCACATTGCGGGTAACGTGACCATTTTCCGGCATATTGTCGCAGGACATCACGCTGAAAGGCGACACCTGACGTTCACGCCTGCGTTTAATGGCAGCCAGGATCACGCCGGGCAGGGAGCGTGGCTGGTCAGGAAACGACAAGTCATGGCGAATCAGCGGATGTTCGATATTTAACTGGCCCGTTGCCGGAGAATGGCAATAGCCTTTTTCAGTGACCGTAATCGATACGATAGCAATATCCGGCGCACTCAAGGCCTCCAGAACCGCATCAATACCTTCAATTTCGGCATGCAGGGCTGACGTCGCGACGCCAATCACCCGGCTCTGCCATCCGGTATCCGCCATTTCGGACACCGACCAGAGCAAACCCTGCTGGCGAATCGCGTCGATTTGCTGTTCGCCGCCAATCAGATTGATCTCGCAATATCCCCAGTCGCTGCCGAACTCTGATGCCAGCTTATCCGCACACACGGCCTGGTGCGCCCGGTGAAAGGCGCCAAAACCAAGATGGGCGATACGCGTTTTTAACTTGCTGCGATCGTACCGGGGTACGATAACCTGCGGTTTAAGTTCATTAAACTCAGTGATATTCATAATTTTCTCTGATTTTATACTCAAAAAATACAGCCTGGATTTATGCCGCGTCTTCCAGCTCATCCAAATCGCGATCTTTTACCTCAGGCATACAGATTGCGGAAAATAGACCTATCAGCGAATAAACAATCACCATTACCGCAATAGGCCACCAGGAGTCGGTGATATTACAGAAAATACCCGCCAGTACCGGACCGAATCCGACGGCAACCAATCCACCGGTTTCTTTGGAAATCGCCATTTGCGTAAAGCGGTTCCGGGCGCCGAACATTTCCGCCATCGTGATATTTTCCAGCGCAAACAGACCTAATACGGCAAAGTTATGGATAACAATGATGCAGGTGATAATAATGTTAACATCTGCATTTTTATCCACGATAATTGAGAGCATCGGATACGCTAATAAAATCGCAGAGATATTCAGAATAATATAAGGCGTCCGACGACCTATTTTATCAGAGAGCCACCCCAGCAATGGAATCGTGATAAACCCGATAATAGAGCTGATCATAAGCGCATCGGTGGGAATATATTTCTCAAATAACAGCGTCTGTACCAAATAGCCTGCCAGGAATGTCTGAATCAGCCCCGAATTACCGGCTTGTCCAAACCGTAATCCCGTCGCCAACCAGAAAGACTTGCCTTTGAACATTTCCAGTATGGATTTCGGTCTGTTTTGCTCAACAGCGGCAGTCGAAACGGTATTCACTTCCGCCGCCTCGTTGCTGACTTTTTCAAAGACCGGACTTTCCTTGAGGTTCATACGCAACCAGATGGCGAACAGCATCACTATTACGCTGGCCAGGAAAGGAATACGCCAGCCCCAGGCCAATAATTCTTCTCTGTCGAGCGCAAAGAACATCACCGCCCATATCGCCGTGGCGCTGAGTGTCCCGCAGTTGGTTCCCATCGCCACCAAAGAAGAGATAATGCCTCGTTTGCCTTTCGGCGCATATTCAGCCAGCATCGTACCGGCGCCAGATATCTCCGCGCCCGCGCCCAGCCCCTGAACAATACGTAACGTCACCAGCAGTATCGGCGCGAAAATACCGATCTGGGCGTAGGTTGGTAACACACCGATTAACGTCGTACAGATCCCCATCATCGTGATGGTAATAAACAGCACTTTCTTTCTGCCTACCGAATCGCCCATTCTGCCGAAGATAAAGGCGCCGACAATACGCGCCACATAGCCTGCGCCGTAAGTGCCCATTGCCAGAATCAACGCCATCGCCGCCGATTGTTCAGGAAAGAAGATCTCATGGAAAACCAATGCCGCACCGAGTGAATATAACTGAAAATCCATAAACTCCAATGCAGTCCCTAACCAACCGGATACAGCCGCCTTGACCAAATCAGCGGTACTCCTTACAGGCTTATTTTGTCCAGACTCTATTTTATGCTTATTCATATATACTCTCGACGGTTTTAGTTATGGGTAGAGCACAGCAATAAAATCACTGCTTATAATGGTGTCATAATGCGATCCAGGTCTCATAAAATAAGATCTGGATCAGTACAAAAAGAAATAACTGCGATTAAATAAATCGTTACATTTGAATATAATCTATATTGGCTTACCTCTTAAAAATAACCCCAATATTATTAACGTCATCAGTCGTTAAATGTCAGTAACACTTTGCAACAGTTTTTCTGATCTTTCTCAAAAACCTCAATAGCTTGAATTACCTGCTGATATTCAAATTGATGTGTAATTAATTTTGACGGATCAATGCTTTTATTTTTCAACCAGTCAATCACTATTGGGAATTTATTGGCATTCAGTCTGGACGAGAATATAGACAGTTCCTTGCTGGTTATTCCCTGCTGGCTTACCTGACAAGGCTCGCTGGAAAAACCCATGATGGCGATGCGCGCAGCAGGCGAAGCAATAGTAATCGCTTCTTGCAAAATGGACGGGTGACAAGCAGCGTCAATAATCAACGTGGGCTTGATATTCAGCGCGTCCAGTTCTTCTTTCAATGACAGCGACGTATTATTAATGACTCTGTCCGCTCCATTACGCTGCGCCATTTCCAACCGTTCGGGGATACGGTCAACGACAATGATCTCTTTAACCTTGTACACCCCTTTCAGAACCTGCACGGATGTCAGCCCCATTGGCCCCGCACCGTAAATCAGCACAACGTCCTGTTCCGTCGGTTTTACCTGCGCGGTCACATTGGCGGAAATGGTAAACGGTTCCACCATCACCGCGAATTCATCCGGGATATCATCCGGGATGTGGTATGCATTTTTCGCCGGTACGACGGAATATTCACTGAACCCGCCATCACGGTGTACACCCAGCACCACCAGTGATGTACAGACATTCGGTTTGCCGATGGAACAAGGATAGCAATGGCCGCAGCTCACCACGGGATCGACCGATACCCGTTCGCCAAGGCGCGCCGGATCGACGCCATCGCCTACCGCGTCGATGACACCAAAGAATTCATGTCCAATCACCCGCGGATATTTGGCAAAAGGATTATGTCCCCGGTAAATATGGCTGTCTGAGCCGCAAATACCCGCCAGTTTTACCTTAACCCGCACGTCTCCTGCGCTGGGCTGGGACAGGCTGCGCTCTTCGATCACCAGTGTATCCGGCTGCTGTATCACAATACTTTTCATGTAATTAACCTCTTATTACCAATTCCACAGCGTGCCATCTTCCAGGCGTGCCACCGGCAGGTAGGCAGGCTCATAGGGATATTTGGCTGCCAGCTTTTCATCAAACTCGATACCCAGCCCAGGCTTGTCGCCAGGGTGCATATAGCCATCGTCAAAGACCCAGCTATGCGGGAACACTTCCAGCATTTGTTCCGAATACCCCATATATTCCTGTACGCCAAAATTAGGCACCCAGAGATCGAAATGCAGTGCCGCCGCCATACAAATCGGTGACAAATCCGAGGGGCCATGAGAACCGGTGCGAACCTGATACAGGGATGCGAAATCAGCAATCCGGCGCATACCGGTAATCCCGCCGGTGTGGGTGATCGTGGTACGGATATAGTCGATTAACTGCTCTTCAATCAGCTGCTTACAATCCCAGATACTATTGAATACTTCACCTACCGCAATCGGGGTAACGGTGTGCTGGCGGATTAAACGGAAACACGCCTGATTTTCAGCCGGGGTGGGATCTTCCATCCAGAACAGGCGGTAATCTTCAATACTCTTGCCGAAACGGGCGGCTTCTATCGGCGTCAGCCGGTGGTGCATGTCATGCAGCAAGTGTTCCGAGAAACCGAATTTGTCACGTACCGCTTCAAACAGTTTTGGAGTGAAATCGAGGTATTTTTCTGTTGACCACAGTTGCTCTTCCGGCCAGTTTCCTTTGGTTGCCGGCTCATAGGCCAGCCCCTTCCCTTTTGCCATACCGTAAGTCGTTTTCATGCCGGGGACGCCGCATTGCACGCGGATAGCCTTAAATCCCATATCGCGGTGTTTGGCATAATCATCCAGCACTTCATCAATGGTATGCCCGGTAGTGTGGCAATACACCATCACGCCAGTACGCGATGCGCCGCCCAGTAGCTGATAAAGCGGCATATTGGCCACTTTGCCTTTGATATCCCACAGCGCCATATCCACCGCAGAAATGGCCGACATCGTCACGGGGCCGCGACGCCAGTAGGCGCCCTTATAGAAATACTGCCAGATGTCTTCAATCTGATGCGCATCACGCCCAATCAACTGCGGGCATACATGATCCTTGAGGTAAGAAGCGACCGATAGTTCACGACCATTCAGCGTCGCATCACCAATACCGGTCACACCGCTGTCTGTCGTAATTTTCAGGGTAACAAAGTTACGCCCCGGGCAAGTAACAAACACTTCAGCGCTGACAATTTTCACTTTACTTATCCTTCTCTACTCATGACTGTTCATATCTTCAATGACAACTACCATACAAGTATATCTAGTATGATAATTTGAATCACTTCACATTTATGTTGAAAAAATGTTCAAGAGGTGGGAAGGCGGCGTGTGAATGGATACAGATGAGCGGCGCTAATCAATACATTCGGCATCCCCCATCAAAACGGGAATACGATAATGAGGGCACTGAAAAAGAAATATAAATCCCGGTATTACCTATTTCCTCGGGTAAACCGGTACTTCCCCTGTCAATAAAAGCGATTTCAATATTCAGGCAACGCTTATGAAATAGCGTAAAAATGTTGTAATAGTTCAAGTGATTGAAAGTTGGAATAACATCCAATAGCAATAAGTTGCCCGATCTTTCCCCGACTTATTGCAAATGACACATTTGGCGTTCGTAATACGGAACAATACTTTATCAGCGGTCTACATTTTCATCTGAGAGCTAAAGCGTTTACACCACCTTAACAAAATCAATTAGTTATAAAAAATCAATTCAATAACCTCATTATAACATGACATAAATCAACTAATATAAAAATGCGATAACAACCAAATAAAAACAGATCTCATTACCAAAACCATTATGCAAAAATAAATACTGGTTATGCATAAAATATTCACACGCGATAAAAATGAAGAATTACCCGACTCGCTCAGATAACAGGCATTTATAATAAGCCGATAGGAAATTTATATCGCAGTATGAATAAATAAATGTGACTAAGAGCACAACTACATTCCGGCCCCTATGGTCAAATAAAATGCATAATAAGAGTATGGTTTACGAGTAAATATGTTGTCTGAAATGCAATATTTTCAGTCAATATCCCCGACCGGATTTCAAGACGCAGGACGCCAAACGCCCTGCGGTTAGAGAGCCGATCGGGTATCAATGATTTCTTATTCCCGGTGCTGTCTCAGCGCGGCTACCGCTTCAATGTGAAGGTTTAATGTTATGGAAGAATTTTCTCGCCGTCGTTTCATTGCTTATATAGGAAGCGCGATTGTCGTCACCGGGAACACCAGCCTCGCGCGAGCGCAGACGCAGGACGAACCCGCGAACACCGCCAAATCAACCGCTGTCAAATATGGTCTGTTACACAACGAACAACGCTGCATCGGCTGTAATGCCTGCATCGGCGCCTGTAAAACCACCAACAGCGTGCCCGATGGCGTTACCCGATTGGAGATACTGAAAACCGTCGATATACCGGCGACGGAAACCGCTCGCTCCTTCAAACAGTATTTCCGCAAATCCTGTCAGCACTGTGAAAATCCGCCGTGTGTTTCGGTATGTCCGACCGGAGCGTCCTTCAAGGATGCGTTGACCGGCATTGTCGATGTTAACGATAAACGCTGCGTCGGCTGCCGTTATTGCATTGCCGCCTGTCCTTATCATGTCCGCTTTATCAACCCGGTCAGCAAGACGGCGGATAAATGCAACTTTTGCCGGGAAACCAATCTGGCAGCCGGGAAACAGCCGGCCTGCGTGGAAATATGCCCGACCAAAGCGCTGGTGTTTGGCGATCTGAACGATCCCAACAGCGATATTTCAAAAATGATCAAGAGCAATTCAACCTATCGGTCAAAGGTCTACCTTGGCACCGAACCGCAACTCTATCGTATTCCGGGTAGACGGGGAGAAATCGACAATGCATAACGCCTTCCAGTTTGACTCCCTCGTCTGGGATTGGCCCATCGCCATTTATCTATTACTTGTCGGCATTTCGGCAGGGATGGTATCGCTATCGATTCTGATCAGGTATTACGTTCCTGCGGAATACAGCGGCAGCAATATTGTGATTAAATCCACGGCCATCGTCGCCCCGTTGGCCGTCATTTTGGGTCTGGTCATCCTGATTTTTCACCTGACGCGGCCAATGACGTTCTGGTATCTGATGGTGTTCTATAATCCAACCTCCATCATGTCCCTCGGGGTCATGCTATTTCAGGTGTACTTTGTGGTCATCCTGCTATGGATCATTAATCTCTATAAGGAAGGGCTACTCAGCCTGATTGAAACCCGATTGCATCGCCCGGCGCTGACGTCGCTGGCGCAAAGAATCACGGCCATCATCGCCAAAAAATCCGCTTTGATTGAAAACGTGCTGCTGGTGCTGGCTATTTTGCTCGGCTGCTATACCGGTTTCCTGCTCTCCGCGCTGAAATCTTTCCCGCTGCTCAACAACCCGGTGCTCCCCGTGCTGTTTTTGGCCTCAGGAACAACATCCGGCATTGCCGTGATGATGCTTGCCAGCGCCATGAGCCGCCAGTCCTCCGGTAATACGGCAACCATGCACTTCATTCACCGGATAGAAAACCCGGTTGTCTATGCGGAACTGTTCCTGCTGTTTGCCTTCTTTATCGGCTTGTTGCTGGGAGGGGGACAGAAAACCGTTGCCGCGCACACGGCGCTCAGCGGCTTCTGGGGCGGCGTATTCTGGATCGGTATTATCGGTGCCGGCATTGCCGTACCACTGATTGCCGGTTTTATGCGTAACCCGCATGCGCATCCTGGTAAAGGACACCTTGTTGCCATGGCGACGCTAAGCTTGCTCGGCGTGTTCCTGTTACGCCTGTTCGTGCTCTACGCCGGACAAATGACGGTGGCCTAGTCAATGAATACGTCATGGGTCTTATTCTGGATTGCATCTATCACCTTTTTTATGCAATCCCTGGATACCACCATGCTGTATATCGCTATTCCGGCCATCGCAGATTCACTGCATCAACCGGTGCTGCATATGGAAATGATCGTGATTTCCTATGTCATTACCGTCGTGGCGTTTACGCCAGTCAATGGTTGGCTGGCGGAACGTCTGGGGGAAAGAAAGACTTATTTGCTGGCGATAGGCATCTTTTCACTGGGTTCACTGTTATGCATCACCGCGAATTCTGTTATCAGCTTAAGCGCCTTTCGTTTTATTCAGGGGATCGGCGGTGCATTGATGTTGCCCATCATCAGAACCGTGATATTAAAAACGACGCCGCAGACCATGAAGCTGATCTTCCTCAATCGGATTACCCTGCTGGGTTTATTGGGAACGATGATTGGACCGGTATTAGGCAGTTTTACTGTTAATCTTTTTTCATGGCGGGCGATTTTTATTGCCAATATTCCGCTGTCGTTGGTCTGTCTTTTTCTGGCGAGGAAATATATTCCAAACGAAAACAGGGAAACAGAACGGCGAACCGATCCTTATGGCCTGATATTGCTGGTGATCACATTATTTTTAGCCGCGTTTATCCTGACCGCCATACCGAAAAACATTATCCCAATGCCTGTCGCTCTATTGTTAAGCCTGTCTGGTATCGGTTTGGCGTTTCTTTATTTCAAACAGGATATGACAAAGAAGGAGTCATTATTCCCTGCGTCGCTGTTTGAAATAAAAACGTTCTCCATTGGAATGATTGGCGGCATGTTAACCCGGATTTTACTGTCGTCCACCCCCGTCGTGCTCTCATTAATGCTGCAAACGACCCTGGCGTGCAAGCCGGTTGAAACCAGTATTATTCTGCTGCTGTTCTCCACCGGGGCGCTACTGTCAAAAGTGCTGTTCGAGCCCATGATAAAACGCACCGGCTATAAACGGCTGCTGATGTTGACGACCGGGTTTACATCGATATGCATCCTTGCTTTGAGTTTTGCCGTGCAGGAAAAATCGATGATGCAGATCGGCGTTATTGCGGCCATTCTGGGCGTATTGATTTCAACGTTGCATTCGGCGGAAAGTACGCTGGCCTTCAGTAATCTGAACCACGCCACGTATAACAGCGGTAATAATATGTTGACCATCACACAGCTTATTTCCGTTATGGTCAGTATGGCCCTGACGTTCCCTATATTACGGTTTCTCTCTCAATTTGAAGTCATCTTTAAATTAAATAGTTTCAGCCTGTTGTTTTTATTATTGGGGATTGGATTGCCGATTTGCTGCCTGATATTTAAATCACTCAATGACGACGATGGTCATCATTTTATTCACGGGCGATAAGAGAAAATATCACCCGGCTTTACGAAACGTCAGATTAAAACGATGTTCCCCCGTTACGCTGTCGGGCACCGCGCCGCTTTTCAGTGGCAATATCCCATGGTAACGAAGCCGCGACTCGCCACCCCACACGACGACGTCACTGTGCAACAGCGAACAACGCTGAGTCCGATCGCTGCGCTTCAATCCGCCAAATAAAAACAGGGCTCCCAGCCCCAGCGAAAGAGAGACAATGGGCTGGCTGAAATCACGCTCGTCCTTATCCTGATGCAGTGACATCCGCGCCCCGACATCATAGCGGTTAATCAGACAGGCATCAGGCGCAAAATCCTCAAAACCGGCTGCGCTGGCGGCACGCTTCGCCAATTGGGAAAAAACAGCCGGCATCGCGGGCCATGAGTTTCCGCTAAGTGGATCAACCGGCGAATAGCGATAGCCGGACTCATCCGTCACCCAGCCCAGCGCCCCACAGTTACTCATCGCTACCGACATGACATGCCCGCCCGGCGTCATCATATGGCGAAACGGCGCATACTTGATGACCTCAGTGATTGCCGACATCAACACCGCGGCCTCCGGATAAGCAAATCCGTGCAGGATAACCGCGCCCGATGCCAGTGTTTCCGTCCATCGCTCCGGGGCTTCATCCGCAAATAAATCAAGATTCATGACATGCGACTCCTCGTTTTCCACCATCACCCCTTGTCAGCCGAATCGCGCTTAGCCAACGTCGCAGGAGGTCTATCGCCCGCGAGTAACGTTTCCTGTGTTAACAGGGCTCGCTTGCGCTCCACGCCCCAGCGATATCCCGACAGTGCCCCATCGTGGCGAACCACCCGGTGGCAAGGGATTGCCACCGCCAGACGGTTGGCCGCACAGGCTCCCGCAACAGCCCGAACAGCCGTCGGCGATCCAACCCGAGTCGCAATATCCCGATAGCTGGCCGTCTCGCCAACGGGAATATCCCGCAGCGCCTGCCATACCCGCTGCTGAAAAGCGGTCCCCCGGATATCAAGCGGTAATGCGAGTCCAACATGCGGATCATCGACAAAACCAACGACCTGCGCCATGCGTTGTTCAAAATCCGCGTCGCCGCCCACCAGCTGGGCATGAGCGAACATAGCCTGCAATTCATTGACCAATTGTTGCGGTTCATCCCCTAACAGAATGGCGCAAACCCCTCGATCGCTTTCAGCGACCAGAACGTCACCGACCGAACAGACGCCGACGGCGAAGTAGATCGTCATACCTTGTCCTTTGTTCTGAAACGTCGTCGGCGTCATTCCCAGCAAAGCATTGGCTTCCGAGTAGAAACGCCCATTGGCGCCATAACCGGCGGCCAATATTGTTTCCGTCACCGAACCATTTTCCGTCAACTGTCGGCGAATCTGCTGGTGGCGATGGGCACGGGCATACTGTTTCGGCGTTACGCCCGTTATCGATTTAAACAGACGATGAAAATGAAAAGTACTCAACCCCACCGTCTTTGCCAACACCGCCAGCGCTGGCGCATTCTCTGCCTGTTCGATTATGCGGCAGGCATGGGCAATCTGTTCCGCCTGCTGAGCCGCCCTGGATATCCGGCCCTGACGGCAACGTTTGCAAGGACGAAACCCCGCCGCTTCAGCCTCATCAGACGAATCAAAAAAGACCACGTTTTCACGCCTTGGCTGACGCGAAGCGCAGGAGGGAGAACAATACACCCCGGTCGTTTTGACGGCATAAACAAAGTGGCCATCCGCCGCTTTGTTTCGGGTGCGTAAAGCCAGCCAACGCTGGTCTTCATCCTGATAGGGTTGAACAACCTGATGAATTTGATCGTTCTGTTGGCGTGAATCGGTCAGTTTCATTTTTCACCTCGCGCGTCATGATTAGCGGAAGCCTTTTTAAAGGCGTCCTCCACCATAAGATGAAGAGAAATGGTGAACACGCCCAACTCTTGCTTTTTAATTCCGGCCATCGCTCATGATCATCCATAGCGTAGCGGATCATCCTATAATCGCCTATGCTCAGGTTTTCTGACCGATAGGTTACATTCGTTATCTTTCAATCTCAGATGCGTAGATTACCTATTAAAACCTCAAGAATTATCCTCTCGATCATGGAAAAACAGTGATGACGCCCAACTCTCAGCGGGATTTTGATCGTAAAGCCATTACACACCTCAGCACCATTAGCGAACGCTGGGCCAGCCTGATATCGCAAGTGGGAGCATGTTGTCATCAAACCGCACCTCACAGAGAACCTTATGAGGCATTGATTCGGGCGGTCGCTCATCAGCAGTTAACCACCCGAGCCGGTGATTCGATGGTGACAAAACTGATCAATATCCACGATGGACAATTTCCCAGTGCGGAACAGATGGTTGCCTGCTCAACCGAAACCCTGAGGCAGTGCGGGTTTTCCGCCCGCAAGGTAGAAACGCTGCATGCCATCTCCCACGGCGCCCTGAGCGGTTTGGTGCCCAGCTTAAAACAGGCCGCCGGCATGGATGATGAAACCCTTATCAGGCAGTTGAGTTCATTAAAAGGGATTGGGCGCTGGACGGTAGAAATCTTTCTGATTTACTCGCTGGAACGTCGTGACATTATGCCGCTTGACGATCTGGGCATCAGGCAGGGATTGCGCTATGTCTACAATCTACAGGACATGCCGGCTCGCCATGCCCTGCGCGAACTGAGTGAACCATGCCGGCCCTACCGCACCATCGCATCGTGGTACTTATGGCGCGCGCTTGAACTGCCAGCCTATCAGGCGTTCAAACTGGCACTTCGGCCGTCATCCCCGACCGTCAGCGCAGGCGGGGGTTTACCGACTCGCCCCGCATCCCGGCGTGGCGACGATGAATGATGCGCTCTCGCAGCGTGTCATAGATCCAGTTGTAGGCCATGGTGTAAGGCAGGAAGAACAGGAAAAAGCCAATTTCTACCATCAGGGCCTGCCACAGCGTTATATTCAGCATCCAGGCGGCCAGCGGCAGGCCGATCAAAATGAACCCGCCTTCAAACCCTAATGCGTGGCCAATACGCACGGGCAAACGTCGTTTCACTCGCGTCACGGGCCACAGCCGATCAAAGACCGAGTTATAAATGATATTCCAGATCATTGCCACGCTGGATAGCATGATGGCCAGCGCGCCCATATCAAATATCGGTTTATTCATCAGCCAGGCGCCGGCTGGCGCGCAAATCATCAATGCAATCAGCTCAAAGCCGGCCGCATGGTAAATGCGCTCACGTATTGTTTTCTTTTGCATAGCACTTTCACTCATTCTTCAGATTGCGCGGCATACATACCTAGTTTCCGCTTTCACGCCGTTTCCCCTCATCAAGAGAAGCAGCGTGACGCATTTTCATCGAAATAAGTGATAGAATAAAATTAGAATCCATCGATAAAAACGATAGAGATGACAATGCGCTACTCCCCAGAATCTCTCATGGCTTTCATGGCAACCGTAAATACCGGTTCTTTTTCCGCTGCCGCCCGCCAGTTGCACAAGAGCCAGTCCACAGTGAGCGCCGCAATAGCCAATCTGGAAGCCGATCTGGGATTAATACTGTTCGATCGCTCAGGTCATCAACCGGTGCTGACCCAGCCAGGCAGAAAGGTGCTGACGCATATACAGGCAATCCTCTCGGCCAGCGATGCACTGGACGAACTGGCAATCCGCCTGGCCGATAATATTGAGCCTCGACTGACCTTCGTGCTGTCTGACACCTGGAAAACCACGCATTATGAACCGGTGCTTCAGCGCTTTGCCCAGCGCTTTCCCGATATTGAGTTCGAATGCCTGATTGCGGAAGATGACGATGTAATTGACCTGCTGCAATCCGAGCGCGCACACGTAGGACTCTTACGCGCCCAGGCCGATTACCCGCCGGATATTGCCGCTTCCCGCTTGCAAATCAAAACCGAAATGGCGGTATTCGTCGCGGCCCGCCATCCCCTGGCATCGGCAAAAAAGGTCACTCGCAGCCAGCTTGCCACGGTTCGCCAGCTCTACCTGAACACCTATAAACGCAGCGATCGGCTACAGGCGGAAGGTATCGTGTGGTCGGCCCCTTCTTATCTGCTGCTGCTGGAAATGGCGCAACAAGGTTTTGGCTGGAGTATTTTGCCGCGCTGGCTGGTTTCCCGCTATGATCATCAAATGCTGGTGGAACTGCCGGTGGCAGGGTGGCCGCAGCTCATTGAGGTCGATGTAGCCTGGTCCAAGCCACATCCGCCCGGCCCGGCGGGCCTGTGGATGATTGATAACCTCCTGGCTCAACAGGAAAATACGCCAGATTTCTGAGACCGAATCGCTTTCATATTCGTCGCAGAGAAACAGTGATATTTCCCCCACAAGAGGGTGAAGCGTGGTTTAATTGCTTATATTATTTTCGCCTTACGCAATCCGTTTAAAAAAATAACGGGATTAATTGAATAGTTATTATTGCCAAATAGCTGCATTACTTTAATTAAAAAACTTAATTAAATAACTTAATATCCTAAATAATAATAATCAAACCTATTTGATTACAATGATTTTACTTTTCCTCATTAAGACACAAACGTAAAGATAATATCGCGATTGATTGCCAATTATGTGATGTATCAAAGTGGTACTCCCCGACACAAAACCATACTATTATAAGGACTATTACTTTTGTATTTGTGCCAAATGAGAATGCCACAACGATAAAGAACCGCTTTCGATACCCGCGTGGGATAGGCGTTCGGCCTGATACAAAAGTCATTAATAGAGAATTGAATCATACCAGATACAAGCCTACTAATAATGCGAACGCGAGTGAGAAAAAATGTCGAATAAACCCTTTCATTACCAAGACCCTTTTCCGCTAGGTCAAGATGACACCGAGTATCGTCTGCTGAGCAGCGACTTCGTTTCTGTAACGCAATTTGAAGGTCAGGATATTCTCAAGATTGAGCCGGAAGCCCTTACCCTCCTCGCTCAACAAGCCTTCCACGATGCCTCTTTCATGCTTCGGCCTTCCCATCAACAGCAAGTCGCCAGCATCCTTGACGATCCGGAAGCCAGCGAAAACGACAAATATGTTGCCCTGCAATTCCTGCGGAACTCTGAAATTGCCGCCAAAGGCATTCTGCCCACCTGTCAGGACACCGGCACGGCGATCGTCGTCGGCAAGAAAGGCCAGCAGGTCTGGACCGGCGGCAATGATGCCGAGGCGCTGTCCCGCGGCGTGTACAACACTTTCACCGAAGATAACCTGCGCTATTCACAAAATGCCCCGCTGGATATGTACAAAGAGGTGAATACCGGCACCAACCTGCCAGCACAGATCGACCTCTACAGCACCGATGGCGAAGATTATAAATTCCTGTTTGTCACCAAAGGCGGCGGTTCCGCCAACAAAACCTATTTGTATCAGGAAACCAAAGCGTTACTGAACCCTGGGAAACTGAAAAGCTTCCTGATTGAGAAAATGCGCTCGCTGGGTACGGCAGCCTGTCCGCCGTATCACATCGCGTTTGTCATTGGCGGCACCTCTGCCGAAACCACGCTTAAAACCGTTAAACTGGCCTCCACCAGATACTATGATGAACTGCCCACCGAGGGGAATGAACACGGTCAGGCCTTCCGCGATATCGCACTGGAACAGGAAATTCTGGAAGCCGCTCGCGATCTGGGTCTGGGCGCACAGTTTGGCGGTAAATACTTTGCTCACGACGTGCGTATTATCCGCCTGCCGCGTCACGGCGCATCCTGCCCGGTCGGCATGGGCGTATCCTGCTCGGCTGACCGCAACATCAAAGCTAAAATCAACCGTAAAGGGATCTGGCTGGAGCAACTGGAACAGAACCCGGGTAAATACATCCCTGAACATTTGCGTGAAGCGGGTGAAGGCAATGCCGTCAAAATCGACCTGAATCGTCCGATGGCGGAGATCCTGAAAACGCTGTCGCAATACCCGGTATCGACCCGCCTTTCCCTGACCGGCACGATCATCGTTGGTCGTGATATTGCGCATGCCAAACTGAAAGAACGTCTGGATAACGGCGAAGGCCTGCCGCAGTACATCAAAGATCATCCGATCTACTACGCCGGCCCGGCCAAAACTCCGGCAGGCTACGCCTCCGGTTCATTAGGCCCGACAACCGCTGGCCGTATGGACTCGTATGTTGATTTACTTCAGGCCAACGGCGGCAGCATGATCATGCTGGCAAAAGGCAACCGCAGCCAGCAGGTTACCGACGCGTGTAAGAAACACGGTGGTTTCTATCTTGGCAGCATCGGCGGCCCGGCGGCGATTCTGGCACAGAACAGCATCAAGAGCCTGACCTGCGTGGAATACCCGGAACTGGGTATGGAAGCTATCTGGAAAATCGAAGTGGAAGACTTCCCGGCCTTTATTCTGGTGGATGATAAAGGCAATGACTTCTATCAGATGATCCAGAACGCCAAATGCACCCAGTGCGCATAAGAAAATGCGCTAACACGTTCCCCGGCGTACCACGCCGGGGATGTTATATAGGATGTCCTGATTAGCCCCAGTGCCTACCGTCGTTTCCCCCTACCCATTCCTCTGCCCTCTACCTTTATTTAGGTTGAAACAAATATTGCATTTAAAATACATATTTATTGATCATCACCCATACCGATTCATAAAATAGAGCGATGAAGCGT
Organism: Brenneria roseae subsp. americana; assembly: GCF_003115815.1. Taxonomy (NCBI): domain Bacteria; kingdom Pseudomonadati; phylum Pseudomonadota; class Gammaproteobacteria; order Enterobacterales; family Pectobacteriaceae; genus Brenneria; species Brenneria roseae. Next base: position 19,374 of record NZ_QDKJ01000008.1, read on the forward strand.
ACACACCGAGGTAAAAATGCAAGATCTCATTTGTTATAAAAAAATGCCGCAGTGGAATAGCCTGACGTTACCCACAGCCTTTCAGGAAAAACACAATACCAAAGAAGGTACCTGGGCCAGGCTCACCATTCTTCAGGGGGAAATGACTTTTGCGCTGTTGCACGAAAACGGTGACGTTCAGGAAACGTTTCATTTCTCAGAACAAAATCAGCCGCCTTTCGTTGAACCGCAGGCATGGCACCGTATCGTCTCTTTTTCTGACAATTTCGAATGTCAGCTGAGTTTTTTCTGCACGCCAGAAGATTTTTACCATAAAAAATACGGACTGACGCGCACACATTCCGAAGTCATTCATGCCATGCAATACGTCGAACCCTGCAAAACGCTGGATTTAGGCTGCGGCGGCGGGCGTAATTCACTGTATTTGAACTTGCGTGGGTTTGATGTCACCGCCTGCGACAAGAATGAGCTGAGTATTGCTTCACTCCAGGAAATCATTAACAGTGAAGCGTTGACGGCTATTCGGGCAGGGGTTTACAACATCAATCTGGCTGAAATCAAAGAACAGTACGGCTTTATTCTCTCAACCGTCGTGTTGATGTTTCTGGAGCGCGATCGCATCCAGCATATCATTCAGAATATGCAGGAAAGCACCACAAACGGCGGCTATAACCTGATTATCGCCGCCATGTCGACCGATGATTACCCGTGCCCGATACCCTTCTCTTTCACTTTCAAAGCAGGAGAATTGAAGAACTACTATTCCGGCTGGGACATTATCAAATACAACGAAGATATCGGCGAGTTGCACAAAACGGACGCAAACGGCAACCGCATTAAACTGCGTTTCGCCACGCTGCTGGCGAGAAAGAAACCGGAGTGAAAACATCATTGCCTGTTAGCAGGCCACATCATGCGGCCTGATAATCTACGCCGCAACGCTAACCATCGCGGGTAACGGCATACGGCTTCGCCATCTGCGATAACAAGCAATCTCTGAAGATCAGAAACGCAAAAACGACAAAGGGCCGGGATAACCGGCCCTTGATGTTAATCACCACCGTACTGAGAAATCAGCTCGCCTTACGCGCCACCGCCTGACGGTAAGCCACCAAATCTTCGATGGTCAATACCGGCATATTGTGTTGTCTGGCGAACGCGATCACTTCTGGCGCATGGGCCATAGAGCCGTCATCGTTGGTCAATTCACACAGCACGCCCGCTGGCTTCAGCCCCGCTAACGTCGCCAGATCGACCGATGCTTCAGTATGTCCGCCCCGAGTCAACACGCCGCCCGGCTGCGCACGCAGCGGGAAAACGTGCCCCGGATGATTCAGATCGCTCGGTTTCGCATCGTCCGCAATTGCCGCACGGATCGTAGTAATACGATCGGCAGCGGAAACGCCGGTGGTGACCCCTTTTGCGGCTTCAATCGTGATGGTAAAGGCGGTCTGATAAGGGCTGGAGTTATGCTCCACCATCATCGGCAATGCCAGCTGTTGACGGCGTTCTTCAGTCAGGCACAGGCAAACAATGCCGCTACCGTAACGAATTGTCAGCGCCATTTGTTCTACGGTCATGCTTTCAGCTGCAAAAACAAGATCACCCTCGTTTTCACGATCTTCATCATCCAGAACCAAAACGCCGCGGCCGTGACGCAATGCATCAAGTGCGCGTTCTACACGTTCGGTGGGATTGCCAAATTCAGAAAGTAATGTCTGATTCATGGTAAAAAAACCTCAATATTTATATGGATTACCAGAATCAGGGCGAGCTTTGAGGAGTAACCATTACCACTGGCTGCATAGTAATAGCTAACAAAAATAACGCGAGCGGGCACAATGCCCGACAGGTACCGTTACTCTCTCCCATCCGGACTATCACCGTCGGCCCCGGAATTACACCGGATCTGCTGACCCCACGCTGAAAAACCAGACGGTTTCGCCGGTCAATCAAACAATGAGCGCTCGCGGGCTTCCAATCCGTATACGTTGTATATGACTGGTTTACCGCCGGTGGGGAATTACACCCCGCCCTGAGAATAAGCGAGATAACTATAGCGCTAATGAAGTAGCAGGGCAATTGATTAGCCACGGGAAATGTGACATGGAAACGATGAATCTAACGGTACAAGTTCGAGATTTTAGTTTATCCAACATTCAACTAGCATTACACTGACTAATATGATCATCCGACATAACATATCAGGAAAACGCCATGATTGACCCGAAGAAGATTGAGCAGATTGCCCGTCAAGTGCATGAGTCCATGCCAAAAGGTATCCGGGAATTGGGCGATGATGTGGAGAAGAGAATCCGTCAGGTGCTACAGGCCCAGTTTACCCGGCTTGATTTGGTTAACCGCGAAGAATTCGACATTCAAACCCAGGTGCTGCTGCGTACCCGCGAAAAAATCGCGCAGTTGGAACAACGCCTGAGCGAACTGGAGGCCAAGCTGTCCGCGACGGAACCAACGACGGCCGAGCCGGATAACGAATAACCGCCTCGACGACAATGTCGCCAACTGACAAGCGGTTGGCGACATTGTCTTAATGAAAGCCCGGTTTAATGGGAGGCCAGTTCGGCTTGCCTGCGGGGCAGGAAGGCCCATAACAGTGCCAGCATGGTCAGCGCATACAGCGATTTCCAACCAATCATCACCAGCAACGCGCAACACAACACACTGCCCGCCGCCGCCATCACTTTGGCCCGCCCTTTCAGCAAACGCCATCCCGCCAGCATACACAGCAGATAAACCAAAACAAAAATGCCATTGGCATACACAATGAGCGTCTCTAACGGCAATCGCAACCAGTAGATCAGCAGACAGCAAGCCAGACAGCACGCCACCACGATAGATAACGCATTAACCGGCGCCTGTCCGGCGGATAATTTCGCCAACGCGCTGCTCTCCGGCGCCTGCGACCACACCAGCCGGGCAAACCCTTGCGTATAAATATTCACACTGGCAAAGCAGGCCAGATACCCCACCATGCAGGCGATCCACAGCGCATGCTCGCCAAACAGCTGCACCACAATACCCGGCAAGGAAGCCGTCGCCGCCATCCCTTCACCATAGGCTTTAAAGTGTAAGACAGCCACCGTACAGCCCCAGTAAACCGCGCCGGCCAGCAGCATACCAATCAGCAAGGCGCGCGGAAAATCACGCTCAGGCGTCCGAAATTCTGTCGCCATATGCGCGAACGCTTCCAGCCCGACAAAACACCAGAACATCACCGCTAATGCGCTAAACGTATTCGACCAGGAAAGTTCGCTGATGGTCGGCCAGGGAATGTGCGCCGGTGTAATATCCCCTTGCCACCAGATGGCCGCCACCAGGCCAACCACCAGCAGAGCAATAATAATTTGAATATTAGCGCTGGACCCGGCGCTGCGCAGCCCAAGAACCCAGATGCCGCCCAGCGTCAATAGCTGTACCATCAACAATCCCAGATCGCTCCAGCCTAACGCCGCCTGCCAGAAACCGGCCGCTATCTGTAACGCTGCGGGAAGCCCCAGCGGGATCACAGAAAGAAACAGCCAACTGGTCACGCGAGCCAGCCGCGGCCCAAACGCCATATTGACGAAATGGGCGGCTCCACCGGCATTAGGGAAATGTTGGCCTAATGCCGCAAACCCGATCGCAATAGGGAACACAAACAGGATTAGCAGCGGCCATGCCCACAGGCTATCCTGCTGCGCCAGTTGAGCAACCAGCGCAGGTACGGCAAATACGCCGGTACCCAATAATGAGGTGGAAAGCAGCCCCACGCCCTGAATCACCCCAAGTTCCTGTTTTAATCCTTGAGCCTTACTCACCGCCACTCACCTTATTTTTCGTTGTTCTCCGCGCCTATCGATACCACGCAACCGTAGTAACCCATTTGGCACGGCAAAATATCAACACAATAAATAATCCGATAAAAAAAGCCTCCACGGTCGGAGGCTTTCGTTTGCGATCGCATCATAAGTCATCAGGCATTGGCTTTCAGCACATCGCGAATGCGGGCTTTGTACGATTCCACTTTCTGCGGCGTCATCATCCGACGCTCATCATCCAACACCACGCCGCCGACATCATCCGCGATACGCTGTGCAGATTGCAGCATCAGTTTGAAATTCTGGCCGGCATCGCCATAGGACGGCACCATCATGAAGATGGACACACCCGGCGTTGAAAACTCCGACATTTCATCCGGGTTGAACGAACCGGGTTTTACCATATTCGCCAGGCTGAACAACACCGGCCCGGCGCCGGCAGGATTCACATGGCGGTGGAAAATATTCATCTCGCCGAACAGGAAACCCGCCTGCAATACACTTTGCAGCAGTAACTCACCACCGATGACACCACCGTGGTGCGCGGCGACATGCAGAACCAAAACCGCTTCTTTCGGCTGTACATCAACAGGTTCATTTTCAACAGCATGCTGGGAACCGGCCTGTGCCGGCTTCGTTTCTTCATGCAGACGCGGTTCGTCAGCAGGCGTTGTATCATGTGCGAAAGTGGTGTCATTTGCAAAAACAGAGGGTTCACGCAATGGCTCCGATTGCGGCGCAGCAGGACGAGACTCTGGTTCTGTCCGTACCGGAGGGCGCGACACGTCATCAGGCGTTACTTCACCCAGTAAAGGATCGTAAGCAGACGAGGGCTGAAGCGGCTGCTTCCCAAACGGAGACTGAGGTTCCGGCCGAGGGCTTTCTTTGACGTCATAAGCACCGAAGGAAGGCTCATCTTTCGGACGCGCGCTTTTGACTCGCACCTCGCCAACGCCTTCATCAAGCTCCTCAAGCGGCGTTTCGTCGCGCTCTTTTTTTAAGCGTTTAACCGGACGATCACGAAAAAGGGACGAGCGCTCTTTACGGCTAGTCCACAAGCCGTGCAGTAATAGCGCTATTATAGCGATCGCGCCAACGACGATTAATATCAGACGCAAGTCCTGCATCATTGCTATCCCAATTGTTCCAATACATTGCCAATACGGCAGACACTTATATCACTAACTCTATTTGCCTGCGTACACAAGTGCAAGTCTGTACGATACATTCTGACAATAAAGATAGATACAACGCACTTTTTTGCTGTTTTTTCATCCAAATGCAGACTGGTCAGCATAAAATCATACCGATATGATGCATCCATAAACAAACGGCTGAGAATTATCACAACATGTCCAACTCCAACCCCAAAAATACATCGCATAGCGGAATACACTATTTTGTCGAAGGATGGCGTCTGATTTCGCTGCCAGGCATCCGGCGTTTCGTCATCCTGCCGCTGCTGGTCAATATTGTGCTGATGGGAGGCGCATTCTGGTGGCTGTTCACCCGGCTCAATGACTGGATCCCACAGCTGATGTCCCATATCCCGAATTGGCTCCAGTGGCTCAGCTATCTCATCTGGCCGCTTGCCGTGTTGTCAATCCTGCTGGTTTTCAGCTATTTGTTCAGCACCCTTGCCAATTTTATTGCCGCACCGTTTAACGGCCTACTGGCGGAGCAGCTGGAAGCCCGTCTGACCGGACACACGCTGCCGGACAGCGGCATTCTCGGCATTGCCAAAGATGTACCGCGGATCATGAAACGAGAAGTCCAGAAGCTGGCCTATTATCTGCCGCGCGCCTGCGTGCTGCTCGTGCTGTATTTTATTCCCGGTATTGGACAGACCGTCGCGCCGGTGCTTTGGTTTCTGTTCAGCGCCTGGATGCTGGCGATTCAATACTGCGATTACCCTTTTGATAACCATAAGGTCGCGTTTCCGACCATGCGGCAGGCATTACGGCGGCACAAAATCGTCAATATGCAGTTTGGGGCGTTGATTAGCCTGTTTACCCTGATCCCGTTCCTCAATCTGGTGATTATGCCGGTCGCGGTTTGCGGTGCAACCGCACTGTGGGTAGAACGCTACCGGAACCTATCGGCGACGCTGCCAAGGCAAACCGTGTAAAACAATATTGAGAACTGGCGCACAGGAACTCGTCCTGCCTATTGTAATGAAAAGATATTTCTTAAGAACATAACGATATAGCAATTCTTTACTTCACTGACGGGTGTGAACGAGTATTCTCTCTATGTTCGCAAAAATTTCATACAGTTATAAGGACGGGCTATGAGCAAGATCTATGAAGACAATTCTTTTACAATCGGCCATACGCCGCTGGTTCGTTTGAACCGTATCGGCAACGGACGCATTCTGGTTAAGGTTGAGTCTCGCAATCCCAGCTTTAGCGTTAAATGCCGTATCGGCTCCAATCTGATTTGGGATGCTGAAAAACGCGGTGTGCTGAAACCAGGTGTCGAATTGGTTGAACCAACCAGCGGTAATACGGGTATCGCGCTGGCGTATGTTGCCGCCGCCCGCGGTTATAAACTGACGCTGACGATGCCAGAAACGATGAGTATCGAACGCCGTAAGCTGCTGAAGGCGCTGGGCGCGAAACTGGTCCTGACCGAAGGGGCCAAAGGCATGAAAGGGGCAATCGCCAAAGCAGAAGAAATTGTGGCCAGCGATCCCGAGCGTTTCCTGCTTCTCCAGCAGTTCAGCAACCCGGCCAACCCGGAAATCCACGAAAAAACCACCGGACCGGAAATCTGGGAAGATACCGACGGCGCGGTTGACGTGTTCATTGCTGGTGTCGGTACTGGCGGTACGCTGACCGGCGTCAGCCGTTATATCAAAAACACCAAAGGCAAGGCGATCACCAGCGTAGCGGTGGAACCGGCCGACTCTCCGGTTATCAGCCAGGCGCTGGCGGGTGAAGAACTGAAACCCGGTCCGCACAAAATTCAGGGTATCGGTGCTGGCTTCATCCCGGATAACCTGGATCTCAAGCTGATCGACCGCGTTGAAAAGATTACTAACGAAGAAGCCATCAGCACCGCTCGCCGCCTGATGGAAGAAGAAGGCATCCTGGCCGGTATCTCTTCTGGCGCCGCCGTTGCTGCCGCGCTCAATCTTCTGAAAGAAAAAGAATTTGAAGATAAAACCATCGTGGTGATTCTGCCATCGTCTGGCGAACGCTATTTGAGCACCGCGCTTTTCGCCGATCTCTTTACCGAGCAGGAATTGCAGCAGTAACAGCCTTTCCACTCCCGGAACAAAAAGTAAGCGAATTGTTAAAAAAGCACCTATTTAGGTGCTTTTTTGTGGCACAGGTCAAACTTTTCACCACATAAAGATTGCTTTTCTGTAGTAGGTTTAGTATTTAACCGAACAATTATTTTGATGCGTGAAATTAATATCCGCCAAACATCGCGGTTTCCCGTTCAGTTGAAACCGGCGCACGATTGGGTCAATCATCGTTTTTCGAACCAGATTCAAATAATGATGCGAGAACATCGTGATATTTGATGGTATTTTATTCTGGAAACACTGTTCACCGTTTCCTTGCCGCATCCCGGCCTGCCCCTGTAACATGATCAGGTGCTAACCAAACAGGCTAAAGTTCAGTGGATAAACTAAACTTTAGTTCCACAACATTAATCTAATCCATAAGTTGGGGAAAACAGAATGTTCCAGCAAGAAGTGACTATTACCGCTCCGAATGGCCTGCACACTCGTCCCGCTGCCCAGTTTGTCAAAGAAGCTAAAGGATTTACTTCAGAAATCACCGTTACGTCCAACGGCAAAAGCGCCAGCGCCAAAAGCCTGTTCAAGTTGCAAACCCTCGGATTGACGCAGGGAACGGTAGTGACCATCGCAGCAGAAGGCGAAGACGAACAAAAAGCAGTGGAACATCTGGTTAAGCTGATGGCAGAGCTTGAGTAACAGACAAGCCTTTTTAGTGAGCATCAGAATCGAGTAAGGTAGGGTTATGATTTCAGGCATATTAGTATCACCGGGTATTGCTTTTGGTAAGGCACTGTTGCTGAAAGAAGATGAATTAGTCATCAACCGGAAAAAAATCGCTGCGGATCAGGTAGAGCAGGAAGTTGAACGTTTTCTGACTGGCCGGGCCAAAGCTTCCAAACAGTTGGAAGCCATCAAAGCCAAGGCTGGCGAAACGCTGGGCGCAGAAAAAGAAGCCATCTTCGAAGGGCACATCATGCTGCTGGAAGATGAAGAGTTCGAGCAGGAAATCATAGCCCTGATTAAAGATGAACACGCTTCTGCTGACGCTGCCGCATTTTCAGTCATTGAAAATCAGGCAAAAGCACTGGAAGAACTTGATGATGAATATCTGAAAGAACGTGCAGCAGACATGCGTGATATCGGTAAGCGCCTGCTGAAAAACATTCTGAATATGACCATTGTCGACCTGGGCGATATTCAGGAAGAAGTCATTCTGGTCGCCACCGACCTGACGCCTTCTGAAACCGCACAGCTGAATCTGAACAAGGTACTGGGCTTTATCACCGATCTCGGCGGACGCACTTCCCATACCTCCATCATGGCTCGTTCGTTGGAATTACCCGCAATCGTCGGCACAACCAATGTCACCCAACAGGTTAAAAACGGCGATTACCTGATTCTGGACGCGGTCAACAACAAAATTTATCAGAACCCGACTCCTGAAATCATTGAGGAGCTCAAGGCCGTTCAGAAACAATATCATTCTGAAAAACATGAACTCGCCAAGCTGAAAGACCTGCCTGCGATTACGCTGGACGGTCATCAGGTCGAAGTCTGCGCCAACATCGGTACGGTACGTGACGTTGTCGGTGCCGAACGTAACGGCTCCGAAGGCGTGGGCCTGTACCGTACCGAGTTCCTGTTTATGGACCGGGACTCTCTACCTACCGAGGAAGAGCAGTTCCAGGCTTACAAAGCCGTTGCCGAAGCCGTTGGCGCTCAGGCCGTTATCGTCCGTACCATGGACATCGGTGGCGACAAAGATCTTCCTTACATGAACCTGCCAAAGGAAGAGAACCCGTTTCTTGGCTGGCGTGCAATCCGTATCTGTCTGGATCGCAAAGAGATCCTTCACGCCCAGTTACGTGCTATCCTGCGCGCGTCCAGCTTTGGCAAGCTGCGTATCATGTTCCCGATGATCATTTCCGTAGAAGAAGTTCGTGAGCTGAAAGCCGAACTGGACATGCTGAAAGCGCAGTTGAGAGAAGAAGGCAAAGCCTTTGATGAGTCTATCGAAGTCGGTGTCATGGTTGAAACGCCTGCGGCGGCGGCCATTGCCCATCACCTGGCGAAAGAAGTCGACTTCTTTAGTATTGGGACAAATGACTTAACTCAGTATACTCTGGCAGTTGATCGTGGTAATGAGCTGATTTCTCATCTCTATAACCCGATGTCTCCAGCAGTCCTGACCCTGATCAAACAGGTCATAGACGCATCCCATGCCGAAGGTAAATGGACAGGAATGTGTGGTGAGCTCGCTGGAGATGAACGTGCTACACTACTGTTATTGGGAATGGGTCTGGACGAGTTCAGCATGAGTGCAATCTCTATCCCGAGCATCAAAAAAATTATCCGTAATGCAAATTACGAAGATGCGAAGGCGCTGGCGGAACAGGCTCTGGCCCAACCAACAGCCCAGGAATTGAGCAACTTGGTGAGCCGATTCATTAAAGAAAAAACGCTCTGCTGATTCCGCTCTTTACCCGATAGATTTCAGGCGCGGCTAAGTAGCAGTGAACGAACCCCCGGAAGCGCAATATCCTGTTTCCGGGGAATTAAGGAAGCCAACGTCGCGGCGACTTGAAAAATGACGGGTATATGCTGGCCCAATATTAATGCTTAGGAGAAAATCATGGGTTTGTTCGATAAATTGAAATCTCTGGTTTCTGATGATAAAAAAGACACAGGCAGCATCGAAATCATTGCTCCATTGTCCGGCGAAATCGTCAATATTGAAGATGTTCCAGATGTCGTATTCGCTGAAAAAATCGTGGGTGACGGTATTGCGATTAAGCCAACCGGTAACAAGATTGTTGCACCTGTAGATGGTACCATCGGCAAGATTTTTGAAACCAACCATGCTTTTTCCATTGAATCAGACAACGGCATTGAATTGTTCGTCCATTTTGGTATTGATACCGTTGAACTGAAAGGCGAAGGTTTCAAACGCATTGCCGAGGAAGGCCAGCGGGTTAAGAAAGGCGATCTCATTATCGAGTTCGATCTGGCGCTGCTGGAAGAGAAAGCCAAGTCGACACTGACTCCGGTGGTTATCTCCAATATGGATGAAATTAAAGAGCTGGTTAAGCTGAGCGGCACTGTGGTCGTCGGCGAAACGCCGGTTATCCGTATCAAGAAATAAATCACCCTGTCGGCATCACGCACGATCGGAAAACGGCACCTGTCTCTGGTGCCGTTTTAGTTTGTGCGATTCACCACGCGCTAATAAGACAACATCATCAAAGCGACCGGAAACGCGGCACGCACAGGCGAATGGTCAACCCTCCCTGCTCCCGGTTTTCCGCTTCGATACTCCCGCCATGCGCCAGCACAACCTTACGGGCAATCGCCAATCCCAGACCATATCCTTTGCCAGAAAGCGGTGATTCGATACGAATGAAGGGATCGAAGATACTGGATAACTTACTTTTCTCGACGCCCGGCCCTTGATCGGATACCCGGATCGTCCACTCATTATCATCACCAGTCAATGCCACGCAAACCTGCTGGGCAGGCTCAGAAAAGCGCAGCGCATTACGCACAATATTGTCGATGGCCCGCCGCATCAGTTCCGAGTTGCCCTTGACCGTATAATCGTCGTTCTCATCAGCCTGTAACAGAATCTCTACGCCGGGTATCTGCGCCTCATAACGCGCATCGTTCACCACCGCGTTAACCAGTCCCAACAGGTCGAAATACTCCTCTTCGACGCCGCTGTTTTGCGTACGCGACAACGTCAGTAATTCACCGATCATTTTATCCATACGTTCCGCTTCCCGCTCTATGCGCAGCAGCGAGTTTTCCGTGTTATCCGTATGTTGACGGGCTAACCCAATCGCTAATTGCAGACGGGCTAACGGCGAACGCAGCTCATGCGATACATCATGCAATAGCTGTTCGCGGGCGCTGACCAGAACGTCCAGCCGCTCTACCATCGCGTCAAAATCCCGTGCTACCGCACTGATCTCATCATGCCGTCTTCGCATCAGCGGGAATAACCGTACCGTGAGATCGCCCTGCGCCACCCGTCCGAAACCGGCGCGCAGTTGACTCAATGGCCGGGCCAGGTTCCAGGCCAGCAACCAACTGAAAAGCAGCCCGCCGACGCCCGCAATCCAGACAAAAGGCGTCGGGATATTCAGAAACTCCATCGGACGCGGTGGGCGGAATTCACCGCGTAATCGCTCCACATCGTATCGAACCTGATACCACTCGCCATCTGCTCCACGCAGCCTCTCAACAATATCCTCGGCGCGCCGGCTATTCGCGCCCAAAAAACCGGGGGGCGTCATGCGAGGTTTGGGCGCCGTCTCCGGGAATGGCGACATCGTGACCGAAATATATTGCCGCTCACGTTCAGACAGAAACAGCATCACTTTGCTGACCTCGGGCAAACCGCCATGGCGTAATGCCGTCGTTACCATCTCGGTCTGCATGCCGGCAATACGCATCACCGCCATATCCTCCAGCGTTTTATGCCGATCGCCATAGAGAGAAAACGCCAGCCACAGCAATTGTGAAATGACAATAAACGTCAGCCAGAATCCCAATAAAATTTTCCAGAAAAGCCACCCGCGTATCATCATCAGCGAATCCGGTATCCCACGCTGCGCACGGTTTCAATCGTCATGTGATTACCGTCCAACGCACTGAGTTTCTGACGTATATTGCTGATATGGACATCCACACTGCGATCGTAAGCTTCACGTCTGCGGCCCAGACATTTCTCAGACAGTTCGTCTTTTGACACCACGCGCTCAGGCGAACGCAGCAGCAGCTCCAGTAAATTAAATTCGGAGGCAGTCAGGTCAAAAGCTTTTCCACGCCATTCGCTGGTTCGGGTTGCCGGATTGAGCACCAGATCGCCCGATACCGCCAGACTTTCATCCACCTTTTGACTCGACTGTTCGGCATAACGGCGCAGCACCGCCCTCAGTCGGGCCACCAGTTCCCGCGGATAACAGGGTTTTGGCATGTAGTCATCCGCCCCCATTTCCAATCCGATCACGCGGTCGATATTGTCGCCTTTTGCCGTCAGCATAATGACCGGCAACTGCTGATTTTTTCTTATCTGCCGCAGCACATCAATGCCGCTCATGTCCGGTAGCATGACATCGAGAATAATCGCGGTGTATTCTCCCGACATCGCGCCATCAATCCCTTCTTTGCCAGTCAATACCCTTGATGTCGCAAACCCTTCGGCGTTCAGGTATTCGCCCAGCATATTTCCCAGTTCTACGTCATCATCGACCAGTAAGATTTTCATATCCTGTCCCCATTCTCGGATGTATCGTGTATTCTCAAGCCTGGATTAAATCTTCGCAGCCAGATTTACCGAATCCTTACCATTTCTTTCAGCAAAGATTACCGATTCCTGTACGCACTCAGAGTAGATTAGCCCTTTTGATATTTACTTTGGCACTGATGCATTTATTAAGGACCAATTCCCCTGATGCAATCACGATTTTTCACCTTTCGCCGCATGGCTATTATCGTTGGCGCCGTGTTCGCGGCTGTGCTGATTTACCTGTTTTTATCAAAACCGGCCCCAGCACCAAACTATATCACCGCAACGGCGGAAGTGGCCGATCTTGAGCAAACCGTGCTGGCAGACGGCACAATTGAAGCGCAAAAACTGGTTAGCGTTGGCGCACAGGCTTCGGGGCAAATCAAAGCTCTGCATGTCGCATTGGGTGATAAGGTCAAAAAAGGGCAGTTGATCGCAGAGATTGATGACCTCACCCAACAGGATGCGCTGAAGAACAGCGAAGCCGCATTGAAAAATGTCCAGGCGCAGCGGGCAGCCAAGCAGGCTGAATGGAGAAATAGCACCTTAAGCTGGCAACGTCAGCAGATGCTGATGAAACGCGGCGTGGGCGCACAGGCCGATTATGACAGCGCCAAAGCGACGCTGGACGCCGACAAAGCCAACATCGACGCGCTGGATGCACAGATTGTACAGGCACAGATTGCCGTTAATACCGCACAGTTAAATCTGGGCTATACCAAAATCGTCTCCCCGACAGATGGCACCGTCGTTGCCATTCCGGTGGAAGCCGGGCAAACCGTCAATGCGATTCAAACGACCCCCACCATTGCCAAAGTAGCCAATCTGGACACCATGACGATCAAAGCTCAAATTTCAGAAGCCGATATCGTTAAAGTGAAAACCGGTATGCCGGTCTGGTTCAGTATTCTGGGTGAACCCGATAAACGCTATGAGGCGAAGCTTAGCTCAATTGAGCCGGCGCCAGACTCTATCGATGATGATACGACGACGTCGTCCAGCTCGAGCAGCAGTACCACATCCACCAGTAGCGCGATCTACTACAATGGCCTGTTCGATGTGCAAAACCCTGAAGGCGTCTTACGCATTTCGATGACAGCTCAGGTTTATATCCTGCTGTCGTCCGTTAAAAGTGCCGTTGTCGTACCGGCTACCGCGCTGAGCACCCATGATGGGAAATGGTATGTCCAGGTGGTTGACGCGAATAAAAAGGTTGAATCCCGAGCCGTTACCATTGGGCTGAATGACAACATCCGCACCCAGATTCTCTCGGGTATCAGCGCGGGCGAACAGGTGATTATCAGCCAGCAATCCGGTAACACGGCCACGACCCACCCCGGTCCGCCAATGGGGAGGTAATCGATGTCCACGCCATTACTCAAGCTGACCAATATCACCCGGCGCTTCGCCAACGGCGAACAGGCCGTCACCGTATTGAAAAACATCAACCTGACGATCAATCAGGGTGAAATGGTTGCGATTGTCGGCGCATCGGGTTCCGGGAAATCCACGCTGATGAACATTCTGGGCTGCCTGGATAAACCGTCGGCAGGCGATTATCTGGTCGCCGGACGCGCCGTAGGTCAACTGAGTAACGATCAGTTGGCTGAACTGCGCCGGGAACACTTTGGTTTTATTTTCCAGCGTTACCATTTGCTGGGCGATCTGACCGCACAAGGCAATGTCGAAGTCCCGGCGATTTATGCCGGAAAAGGCCGCGAGGCGCGGCGTCAACGGGCAGCAGAACTGCTTACCCGACTGGGGCTGGAAAACCGCCTGAATTACCGTCCTAACCAGCTTTCAGGCGGCCAGCAGCAGCGGGTAAGTATTGCCAGAGCATTGATGAACGGCGGCGGCGTCATTTTGGCGGATGAGCCAACCGGCGCGCTGGATACGCAAAGCGGCAACGAAGTGCTCAACATTCTTGGCGACCTGCATGCGCAGGGCAATACGGTCATTATCGTGACGCACGATATGCAGATTGCGGAGCACGCTCAGCGGATCATTGAACTACGCGACGGGGAGGTTATCGCCGATCGTGAGACAAAACCGGCGACCACCCCGCGTTCACGTCAGGAAACGTTCACTCCGCCTGTGACCTCTGCGTTGAATCAGTTCAGGGATCGCTTCGTTGATGCCTTCAAAATGGCGCTGCTGGCCATGAACGCCCAGCGAATGAGAACGTTTCTGACCATGCTGGGGATCATCATTGGCATTGCGTCGGTGGTTTCGGTCGTGGCGCTGGGCAAAGGCTCTCAGGAACAGGTACTCGCTGATATCAATTCCATGGGCACCAGTACGCTGGAAATTTTCCCCGGTAAAGATTTTGGTGACATGAACGCCAGCGCGATCCAGACATTACGCGCCAGTGATATTTCCCCTCTGTCACAGCAGTCCTATGTGCACAGCGTGACCCCCTCCATCTCAACCAGCGTCACGCTGCGCTACGGTAATATCGCGGTATCCGCGAGTGTCTCCGGCGTAGGTGAGCAGTTCTTCACCGTGCGGGGCTACACGGTAAGCCGCGGCATCATTTTTCCCCGCAGCAGCGTTGATAATCTGACGCAGGACGCCGTGATTGATGAAAATACCCGTGACAAACTCTTTCCTCATGGTGAAGACCCCATTGGGCAAGTGATTCTGCTGGGTTCGCTTCCCTGCCGGATTATCGGCGTGGTCAGCAAGAATAAAAGTGGGTTCGGGAGTGATGAAAATCTGAACGTCTGGGTGCCCTATACGACAGTCATGAAACGTATGGTCGGGCAGTCATACCTGAAGAGCATTACTATTCGGGTTAAAGACGATATTGACATGAGCGTTGCAGAACAAGGCATTACACAACTTCTGACGCAACGGCACGGCACAAAAGATTTCTTTGTCATGAATACCGACAGCATCCGCCAGATGATAGAGAAAACCACCACGACCCTGACGCTGCTCATTTCAATGATCGCGTTGATCTCGCTGTTGGTCGGCGGGATTGGCGTGATGAATATCATGCTGGTTTCAGTCACCGAGCGTACCAGGGAAATTGGCGTGCGCATGGCGGTAGGCGCCCGAACCAGCGATATCATGCAACAGTTTCTCATTGAAGCCGTGCTGGTTTGTCTGTTTGGCGGAATGCTGGGCGTCGCGCTTTCTCTGGCTATCGGCGTGGTATTTAGTCAGTTCAGCAGTAACTTCGCGATGGTCTATTCCAGTACATCCATTGTGGCTGCCTTCCTGTGCTCCAGCCTGATTGGCATCGTCTTTGGCTTTTTCCCCGCCCGTCGCGCCGCGCGGATGGAACCCATCCATGCGCTGGAGCGGGAGTAAGGCTGAAATCACGCCTCTGCGGCCCCCCACTGATGGGCCGCAGAGGCGCGGTTCAGGAACGCGCCAGCCTCATTTTTTCCTGGCGCGGACGACTGACCGTCCGGTGCCTGAAACGACCATCAACTGAATAAAAAAATAAACCCTGGTGTTAGCAATAATTAAATAACAAATATAATCAACTAATTTTATTAATTTACTATAAAACAACCATCTTGTTACTATCAGGACGTTAGCCATGCCAACGGCGCCATGACCAACTGCGGGAAAATCACCAGCAGGAATAATACGACGAACTGGGCCAGCACAAACGGCCACACGCCTACCAGAGCCTGATTCATAGAAAGTCCGGCAATTCCCCTGACCACATTTAATACATTCCCGGCCGGCGGTGTTAATAATCCAATCGCGTTATTCATAATAAACAGCACGCCGAAATAGACAGGATCAATACCAGCTTGTACCACAACTGGCAATAATACCGGGGTGAGAATCAGAATGGTTGGCGTGAAATCCATAAACATTCCGATAATAATGATAATCACCATCATGATCAGCAGCATCACCATGGGCTTATCACTAAAAGGACGTAGCATATCAGCGAATTCCGCTGGAATATTGGCAACGGTAATCATATAAGCGGATAGCATTGCGGCAGCAACCATCAGCATAATCACTGCGGTTAATTTAGCGGCATTCAGACACAATTCAAAAATATGACGTAACTTTATTTCCCGATAAATCACGACGCCGACAAAAAGCGAATAAACGGCGGCAACAACCGCAGCTTCTGTCGGTGTAAACAGCCCCATTCTCAAACCGACAATAATAATTACTGGCAGCATTAATGCCCAGACACTGCGACGTGTTTCGAGCCAACGCTCGCGCAAACTGACTTTCGGAAAAACTTTCAACTGGCCTATTTTATCAGTACGCCCCATCAATATATACCAGGTCACCACCAGAGAAAGAGCCATTAATAAACCGGGGACAATACCAGCCATAAATAATTTCGTAATAGAAACGTTGCCAATAATTCCAAATAAAATCAACCCGACTGACGGCGGCAACACCGGAGCAATAACACCGCCAGCCCCCAGCAAACCAGCAGAACGCCCCAGATCATAGCCCCCCGCCCGCATCATCGGTAATAGCATGGCAGCCAGCGCGGCCGTGTCGGCCACTGCCGAGCCGGACAGGCTAGCCATAATCAGGGCGGCAAAAATGACCACATAACCAAGCCCACCGGGAACATGACCGACCCAAGCTACCGCCAGATTGACAATACGCTTTGACAATCCACCCGCCAGCATAAACTCACCGGCCAGCAGGAAAAAAGGGATCGCCAGCAATGCAAAATTATCAGCACCAGGAATAATGGTTTGAATAATAATTTGTGGATCAAACATCCCCTGGGACACCATTAACACCACACCACTGAGCAACAGTGCGAATGCCACTGGAACGCCTAATGCCAGAGCACCTAACAGGGTGATAATAAATAGGGTTATAATCATATTTTATCCTAAATTAACTGACAGTCTAATATGGTGGCATATGGCGAATCACACCGAATTATTCTATTTCAGCATCTATCTCTTCGGATTTCTTTTTCCCGCCGGGCGCCATTGAGTACTCATCCTCACTGACTTTATTCATCAATAATCGAGAAATATTATAAATACATATTAACGCCATACTTCCTGATGAAATATAAATCACCCCATAGACTAACAGTAGCGGAACACCGCTGACCGGAGCAGGATCGTCGACAAATAATTCATGTTGTAACCAGAAACCATAAAACATCAGCACACAGCAAACCATAACCAGTAGCTGCGCTATCCCCCAACATATTTTTCGAGATAATCGGGGTAATAGCTGCTGTACGGTATCCACACTTAAATGACGCTGATCGCGCGATGCGCTAATAACACCTAAAAAAATCACCCAGAAAAAGCAGAACCGAGATAGCTCGTCAGAAACAGGAAAGCCGGAATGAAAACCATATCGCATAACCACATTGCCAAAAACCATCACCACCATACTGATGATGCATATCACCAAGATAATATCCACTAACCTGAATAATTTATTTATGATATAAGCCATATATTCCTCATTACCAGCACGGCTATCGGTATAGAAATATTTATCTTCTATGTATCAAGGTCCGACACGCTGCCGCCGGACCACAGTAAAAACCGTTTAGCCACTCACTTTATTGCACTGTCTGCTGGCGAACTTTCTCTATCTCATCAATAAATTTTTTGACAAAATCAGCGCCGATAATATCGGTATGTTTTTCGATAACCGGCTTAACAACGGTACGGATTTTATCCAGTTCTTCTGGCGGAAGAACGCTGATTTGCATACCAGCCTGTTCCAGTTGATTAACCGCATCGTCAGCCTGACGTATTTCTTCGGCGCGCTGGAATACCTGAGTTTCCTGAGCAACTTTCTGAATAATATCCTTCTGCTGAGGGGTAAGCGCATCAAACCATTTCTCCGCCACGACCAGCACTACCGGGGTGTAGACATGACGAGTAACGGTAAAATATTTTTCGACCTCGTATACTTTGTTCTGGTACATATCAACCACCGGATGCTCATGCCCATCCAGTACCCCGGTTTCCAACGCCGTAAAAACTTCGGTATAAGAAAGAGGAACCGGATTCATACCGATAGTCTGGAAACTGTCGATCGCCACTTTCGTCGGCATCACGCGAATCTTCAGCCCTTTCATATCGGCCATGGTATTCACCGCATGTTTATTGTTAGCCAGGTCACGAAATGCACCGCCGCTCCACGTTAATCCATGCAGCCTAAGTTTCGACAGATTCTTCAGCATCTCCTGTCCAATGGGACCATCCAGAACGTTGGCGACTTCGTCATGGTTCTGGAATAAGAAAGGAAAGTCGAAAATCTGCAACGTTTTTTGTCGGCCGGCCAACGGTGAAACGGATCCCAGATAAAATTGTTGTACGTTGCTCTGGGTAGCCTGCAACATCTGTTGCTCCGATCCCAGCGAAGCGGAACCGAAAACATCAATTTTAATTTCGCCATTGGTGGCTTTATTGACTTCATCGGCAAATTTCTGCATGGCAATGCCACGCGGATGATGATCGGTAAAGCTGTGTCCCAAACGGGCTGTTTTTACGGTCTGAGCACTACCCATCTGGGCAAAGGTTACGCAACAGAAAGTAATCGCAGCGATCAGTCCGGTTTTCTTTAATCCGACAAACGGTTGAAATGGCATAGTAGACTCCGTATTTATTATCGGTCAGAGGTATTTGTTATCGTTATCGGCGCCGCCGGTGCGGGGACAGGAAATCGCACCCTCGTTACCAGAGGCAAAATTACAATACGGCCAGCCACCCACCATCAACATAGACGATCTGTCCATTCACATAGTCCGAAGCGGATGAGGACAGATAAATCGCCGTACCGATCAACTCTTCCGGATGACCCCATCGTTTAGAGGGGTTGCTGGCTTTCACCCAGGCGTCAAACTCCTGATTTTCAATCAGCGCCGTGTTCATATCGGTAAGAATGTAACCTGGGCCGATGGCGTTGGTCTGAATATTAAACTCCGCCCATTCCGCGGCCATGGAGCAGGTGAGCAATTTAATCCCTCCTTTGGCGGCGGTATAAGGCGCGACAGTAGGACGGGCAGCCTGACTGGTGAGTGAACCAATATTGATGATTTTCCCGCCCTTTCCCCGGGCAATCATGCGTTTTGCCGCCGCTCGTGAAACAATAAATGTGCTGGTCAGGTTGGTATCAATCACGCGTTGCCATTGTTCCAGCTCCAGATCGACCATCGGTTTACGATATTGTATACCGGCGTTATTGATCAGGATGTCCACTTGCAGGCCTTGCTGATCCAGCGTGGCGAATGCACTTTCTACCGCGTCTTCGCTGGTGACATCAAAGGCGATGCTATGTGCCTGATACCCTTTTTCGCGCAGTTTTTGTACTGATTCATCCAGTAACGTTTCTCGTATGTCGTTTAAGATCACACGGGCGCCGGCAGTGGCTAGCCCTTCAGCATAGGCCAAACCCAGACCACGTGCGGACCCCGTGACCAGTGCCGTTTTTCCAGTCAAATCAAACAGAGCAGACATAGAAAATCCTCATTTTTATCATTAAGAGAGATGAACGCCATTGACTTGTATGACATCACTCATATTTAACTTGTTCTACGATTACTTTTAAATCAACAGACATCGGTTAATTTTGCAGAACCGATCACAAAACTAACTTACACTTCCTTGTCTACATTAAAAATATTAAATTAATATTTTGATTTTAATCAGTTATTTTTCATTTCAAATGAAAAGACATAATACTTAAAAGCTTCTTCAACAATTAATTGAACAATGATATAACTAAAATAAACTTGTAGGACGACTACCAACATTGCAACAACAATAGCCAGACGTTGGTTGTTGGTGGAAAGCCGGACATACAACTGCGCACTGGACAGTGAAATATAATATTTAACTTTAAAAATAAGGAGTTACTGTGAGTAATATAAAGATTACTGCGGTGAAGACGATCCTGACAGCGCCAGGCGGTATTGACCTGGCGGTAGTGAAGGTTGAAACCAGCCAACCGGGTCTTTATGGGCTGGGCTGCGCGACCTTTACCCAGCGCATTCATGCGGTTAAAACGGCTATTGATGAATATATGACGCCTTTCCTGATCGGTAAGGATCCAACGCGTATTGAGGATATCTGGCAGTCTGCCTGCGTAAGTGGTTACTGGCGCAGCGGCCCGATTATGAACAACGCTTTGTCAGGCGTAGACATGGCGCTGTGGGATATCAAAGGCAAACTCGCTGGCATGCCGGTCTATGAATTGCTGGGGGGTAAATGCCGTGACGGCATTCCTCTGTATGTCCATACCGATGGCGGCGACGAATTTGAAGTCGAAGACAACATTCGCACACGCATGGAAGAAGGATACCAATACGTCCGTTGTCAAATGGGTATGTACGGCGGTGCGGGCACTGATGATCTGAAATTGATCGCCACACAACTGGCACGAGCGAAAAATATCCAACCCAAGCGCTCACCGCGTACCAGCACACCAGGCATCTATTTCGATCCCGAGGCCTATGTAAAGAGCGTACCGCGTCTGTTTGAGCATCTGCGAAACAAACTCGGCTATGGAATCGAGTTCATCCATGATGTCCATGAGCGTGTGACGCCGATTGCCGCTATTCAATTGGCAAAAACATTAGAACAATATCAATTGTTTTACCTTGAAGACCCGGTAGCGCCTGAAAATATCGACTGGTTGAAGATGCTGCGCCAACAGTCCTCCACACCGATTTCGATGGGAGAGCTATTTACTAATATCAATGACTGGAAACCGCTGATCGCCAATAATCTGATCGACTATATTCGCTGCCACGTCAGCACAATAGGCGGTATTACGCCAGCGAAAAAACTGGCAACGTTAAGTGAAATTCATGGCGTGCGAACAGCCTGGCACGGCCCCGGAGATATCTCACCGGTAGGTGTTTGCGCCAATCTGCATCTGGATTTGAGCGTAACCAATTTTGGCATTCAGGAATACACGCCGATGAACGATGCGTTGCGTGAGGTCTTCCCCGGTTGCCCAGAGATAGAGCAAGGCTATGCCTATCTGAGTGAACGTCCTGGATTGGGAATCGATATCAATGAGAATAAGGCTGCGCAATATCCTTGTATTGGCGGTATCCCGTCCTGGACAAATGCCCGCACTCCGGATGGTACGGCGTCTCGTCCTTAAGCGGTCAGGCAATGGCTGCTAGGCAGCCATTTTCAAGCACTCATTCGGCGGCGTCTGATTCCTGCTGCTTCAGCTTTTCAATTGCTGTCACATTCTCTGACATCGCCTCATCAAGCACCGCGACAGCCGTTGAAGAGTCGCGGTTCTTAATCGCCATAAATACCTTAATGTGAGCCTCGACGCTCTCAAGTGAGATACCGAGCGCGCGATTCAATTCTTCCAAATAATAGTAGTAAATATCCTTAATGGAATTCATCACATTATAAAAAACTTTATTCTGAGAAGCTTTCGCGATAGCCAAGTGAAAATCGAAATCGGCCTGGGAATATTTTTTATAATCGTCTTTGTTTATCAGCATACGATTCAATGCCTGTTCCAGCGCCGCAATATCCTCTGCGGTGGCATTCTGAACCGCTAATTCCATGCATTTGAATTCAACGGTTTGACGAAATACCATCATGTCATGAAACTCTTCTCTGCTGAGATGCATGATCGGCTGCTGTTCATTGAACAAACTATGGTAATTGAGATTTTTGGTAACGAAACTGCCCTTCCCCTGTTGGGTAATCACAATACCCAGATCGCGTAATCGCTGTACTGCGCTGCGGATGCTGACACGGCTAACGTTGAATGAGGTAGTAAGTTCAGACTCAGAGGGAAGTTTACTGCCCGGCGGCCAACTGCCATCCAGCAGTTTTTCCTTAATCTGCTCATAAACGGCATTGACCACATTGTGTTTCTGGATTGATTTAATGCTCATGAAGCCTATCGCATATAAGTTGTCCTACAACATATTATTGATATAGCATGCGGGGTGCGGCATGTGAAGTCTTCGCTGCTGTTTTGTGTTCTGAATCTAACTGAAAATTGACCGCACTCACTCTTAAATCCCTTTCCTGGCGCACCATGGCATTATATGGGCATGACTCCATTCTTGTTATGCTTTCAGAAAGCATCAAACACGTGCGTCGATAAATAGCGATCGCCACGATCGCAGGCTATCGCCACAATCATACTGCCCGGATTTTCTGCCGCCAGACGTAATGCGCCAGATACGGCCCCGCCGGTGCTGACGCCGCAAAAAATGCCTTCTTTACGCGCAAGCTGACGTAGCGTGTTCTCCGCATCCGACTGTGAAACATCCATGATGCGATCGACGAGATCGGCGCGGAAAATCCCCGGCATATAATCCGCGGTCCAGCGACGGATGCCGGGAATATGGCTACCTTCCGCGGGCTGTAATCCCACCGTGCAGATTTCATGATTCTGCTGTTTCAGATAGCGGCTGACGCCGGAAATGGTGCCGGTGGTTCCCATGCTGGAAACAAAATGCGTTAATTTACCCGACGTTTGCCGCCAGATTTCCGGGCCGGTGGTTAAAAAATGGGCGAGCGCGTTATCCGGATTATTGAACTGGTCGAGAATTTTACCCTCGCCCGACTGCGCCATCTGACGAGCTAAATCGCGCGCGCCCTCCATTCCCAACTGACGGTTGACCAGCACCAGTTCCGCACCATAGGCGCGCATCGCCATCTGACGTTCATGGCTCATATTTTCTGGCATCAGCAGGCGCAGGCGATAACCTTTCACCGCCGCGATCATCGCCAGCGCAATGCCAGTATTCCCGCTCGTCGCTTCAATCAGCCGGTCACCGGGCGCGATCTCACCGCGTTTTTCCGCCTGCTCGATCATGGAAAGCGCGGCACGATCCTTGACTGAACCCGCCGGATTATTGCCCTCCAGCTTCAGCCAGATTTCGCTGTCCAACCCCTGCGTCAAACGCTGTAACTTCACCAGCGGGGTATTGCCAATACAATGCTCAAGTGTTGTCAAAAAACCTGTCCCCGTAAATATCATGTTCGACGCTTATCAGATATCCACCGCCCCTTAAATGCCCTGGTTATCATACCCCGTTATTCATCATTCGGACTACTTCTGACGGATTTGTACAGATCGGCGGAAAGGAAGAGAGCGGTAAGACAGGCGGTCCCGTCATATGACGGGACCGCTGCAAAAACAGGAGGGATTACAGCGTCAGCAGACGAGTCAAAGAAGGCGCAAAGAAATAGCTGCCGCTCACGGCGCGGGTAAAGCGCAGCATGTCGTCGCGCTTGCCGTCCCGCTCACCAAACATGCTGAGCAATTGCTGCTCGATATTGTGCAAGCGCGCACAATAGGCGATGAAGTACAACCCATGTTTACCGCTTGCCGTACCGTAAGGCAGGCTCTGACGCAGGATCTTCAGCCCTTTTCCATCTTCTTTCAAATCAACGCGGCTGAGATGCGAGGTGACAGGGCGCTGTTCAGCATCAAGCTCTTCATTATCCTGCTTGGTCCGGCCAATTATCCGTTCCTGCTGTTCAACGCTAAGGCGCTGTAACTGCTTCAGGTTATGCTCCCAGCGTTGGACAAAGACATAGCTGCCGCCGGCGTCGGGTTGATCATCGGGGATAATCGCCACCGTTTGGCGATCTTCACCCTGCGGATTCTCCGTACCATCGACAAAACCGCTCAGGTCACGATCGTCTACCCAACGAAAGCCATGCGTTTCTTCTTCGACATGAATGGCATTGCCAAATGCCGCCAGCGCGGCCTGCGCCAGGCTGAAATTGACATCATGCCGCAGTGACTGAATATGGATCAGCAGATCGCGCTGGGTTGCCGGCGCCAGACCTTTACCCAATGGCGTGAAGGACTTGAGCTCCGCCGCGCTGTTTTGGCAATCCAGATCGCGCCAGATATCATTGCCAAACGCCAGAACCGCGCCCAGTCCGGCATCAGGAAACTGCCGCTGCAAGTCCGACAGTGTCTGACAAAACTTTTTGCATCCCTGCCGGATGGCATCAAATTCCCCCTGGACCATGGCTTCCATAAAAATGGCAAAACGGCGATGCTCCAGCAAAATACCGCTTTGAATTGGTGTCATTTCTGCTCCCTCAATGTCAGATTCTTCTTTTGTTGTTATTTTTAATACAGTTGCGACGTCGGATGCCGACGCAATGCCGCTATCATACCGGAAGATGCCTGATTTTTACTTTGCGTGAAAACAAAATTAGTCTCGTGCCTGCGCATGCCAGACGATCTTGCTCACCCGCCACCCCTGGAGAATATCGTCGGACGGCATCAACCCTTCCGGCCCGCTCCATTCGCCTGAAAACAGGTAGCTGACATGTTTACTTTGCGGCGCGACGCACTCGACGCTTTGCGCGTCATCGCCCTGCCCCAGCTGACATGAACCAAATGCCTTGCTGTAAGACGAGGCAAAGGTATCCCCGAGTTTAACGCCCCACGCGCTGTTGATAGCGCTATCCATTACCTCGACTTTCTGGACGCTACTCCGGGGCTTGCCGCTGATGACCAGCTTCACGTCCTTGCCGTCCAGCGCCTGATAAAACGCCACCAGTTGACCATCGGACGTGCCCATACCGCTGCGAAGCTGATAACCGCCATTCAGTGCTTTTTGCAAAGCCGCTTCGGACAACGGCGTTCCCGCATTAATGCCGCCGACTCCCGCATCCGACACCTGCAATGTGCTGCCGAACCAGTTAAACGGCGACAAACTGGACCAGGAAAAATTGGCCAGCGTACTGCACCCGGTCAGTAATAGCGGTAAACCCAATAACAGGGGGCGAAGTCTCATTACATTTACTCCTCAATATTGAACGGCGTCGGTCTTTAACCGTCATCACCTGATGAGGTGTTTGAGTATAAGGTTGACGGAAAGTGCCGTAAAAAACAGGATAGTCACGGTGAGGATTATAGGGACAATGCGACGAGAAACCTACTCGCCCGTTGGTTTCCCGGAGATCGGGGAAACCAACGGACAAAATGAACTCTATCAGGCGTGTTGAAAAGCCGTCAGGTCATATTGGTGAGGGAACATATCATCCAGCTCATTCTGATGCGTGACCGCGACCACCGTACACATCGGCAATTCCTGTTTGATCAACAGCAGCAGCTTCCTCGCCGACGCATGGTCAAGGTTGCTGGTGGCTTCATCCAGATACAGCGTTTCCGGTTTGGCGATCAGCGCGCGGGCAAACGCCAGACGCTGCCGCTCGCCGCCGGAAAAAATCCGATCCCAGTTCCGTTGCTCGCTCAGCTTGTCGCGCCAGACGCTCAATCCGACTTTATCCAGTATCTGACTCAGATATTCGCTATCAGTCAGCGCGGGCTGCGGATAGCACAGGATTTCCGCCAGCGAGCCATGGCCCAGATAGCTTTGCTGAGGCAACAGTAAACTGCGTCCTTCAAGCGCCTGCCACTGACCGTCGTAATAAGGCCAGAGTCCGTTCAGGGTGCGCAGCAGCGTCGATTTTCCTAATCCGCTATGCCCGGAAAGTTTGCTCCAGCTCCCCGCTTCACAGCTAAACACCACGTCCTGAAGCAACGGGGTTCCCTGCGGCGTCGCAAAAGAGAGTTTATCCACCTGTAGCCGTCCACCAACCGGGACGTCTCCTGCTTCGGACTGACAACGCCGAATCTCCTGTTTGAACTGGCTGAGACGCTCCATACTGGCGGACAGCGTCACCATCTCAAGATACATGCGGATAAACCAGCTCAGCGCGATATGTACCTGATTAAACGCGCCGCGGATCTGCATCAACCCGCCCAGCGTCACCGTTTTACTGAGAAACGCCGGCAGCGCGGCAAACACCGGCACAATCTGGCTGACGCGCATATAGCCGGTGGTGAAAAAGCCCAGGTTACGTTCGGCGTTCATAAAACGCCGCCAGTTGGACACGATAAAGGAGAAATGGCGTTTGAGGTGCATTTTCTCCTGTTGCTCGCCGCCATACAGCGCGATTTGTTCGGCGTTATCATGCTTGCGCAGCAGCGCGGCGCGGAAATCCGCTTCGGCACGCTGCTTTTCATAATTGATGCCGTGCAGTTTCTTACCAATAACATGGGTCATCACGCTGCCAAACAGCGTGTAAAGTATCACCACCCAGACCAGATAGCCTTTGATCACCCACTCCTGCCCGAACAGGGTAAAACGCTGAACGCCCGAGAGTTCCCACAGAATAAACAGGAAAGACGAAAGCTGCGCCGCCACGATCAAAAACGAAACCGACAGGCTGACCACTTTATCCACAAACAGATTGATATCCTCGGCGATACGCTGATCCGGGTTATCGATTTTGCCGTTCAGCGACATGCGATAGAACGCCCGCTTCGCCATCCAGCTATTGACCAACTCCTCGGTTAATACGCTGCGCCAGCGAATAATCAGCAGCTTGGTGAACCATTCCTGATAGACGAACACCGCGATATAAATCAGGATGTAAACGCCATAATCTTTCATCAGAGAAAACAGCAGGCCGCTGTTGAATGCCCCCAGCGCATCGTAAAACGCTTTGCTCCATTCATTAATGAGCACATTGAGATAGACGATCATCCCGCCCATCGATACCGCTACCAGCAATAACAGCCATGCCTTCCAGCTTCCCGCGCCCCACCAGAAAGGGCGGCAGAGATCGCCAAGCTGCGCCATAATTTTTTTCATTCCTGCGCCTCGCGTGGCAATGAGATATACAGAACGCTATTCTGCGGGTTGAACAACCGTGTCGACATGGCGCGCACGCCTTCCAGCGTAATGCTGTCCGCCAGTTGGGCGACATCGGTCAAATAACGCGGATCGTCATAGTGGCGATAGCTCAGGATCAGACGACGCTGTATTGTCGGAAGATCGTGCCGACGCCCTTGTTCAGCGCGGATAAACTGCTGCTTTTGCTCATCCACATCTTCCCGGGTAATCTTCGCCGGCAGTTCCGCGAACACCCGCTCCGCCAGTTTCCATAGTTCCTGCGCCCGCTCAGGCGCACTGGTGAAACTGACTTCGGTTTCAATGCGCTGCCTGCTGTCCTCCAGCCCGCTGTCCAATCGCATGCGATAAATGCCGAGTGCGTCGTCACGCAGGCTGGCTTTGAGATATTTATCCGCCAGATTACGGGCGATACTCACCTGAACCGCCGCCTGCGGCGTCCAGGTATAAGGCGTGAAGCTCCAGGTACGAATGTCGGCGCGGGGCTCAATGCTGATCGGTGACAAAACCTCGCGTCTGCCTTCCCGCGCCAGATGAGATCGGATCTCTCCGATCGGACGGCGCGGAATCGACGCCAGATAACGTTCAACCTGCGGTAACAGTTGTTCGCCGTCCATATCGGCCAGCAGATAATAAGTCACGGGTGCGGCTGAAGCCTTATGCCACTGCGCCATCAGCGTGGAGGCCGTGAGCTGCTTTAACTGGGTAATTTCCGGCTCCTGCCAGGCGGGAGGACCAAAACGCAGCATGGCTATCTCGCGCGAACGCATATCCATCACCGATTGTTCGCTGTTTATCCGCTGGCGCACCAGCCGCATCATGCTCTCTTTCATCACATCAGGATCAATCCCCGGGGAAACATTCAGCGCACGATACAGCCCCAGCAGATCGGCCAACTGCTCGACCGACGCCTGACCGCTCATCGTTAACCGATCCGCTTCCTGATTGATACTCAGCGACAGTGATTTTTCCTGTTTCCAGTTTTTCAGATCTTCTGCACGCCAGTCAGCCGGACCACTTTGGGAAACCAGCTGGCTTGCCAACTGTGATTGCCATGGATTCAGCGAACCTGCCATGTATCCTGCCTGACTAATCGCGGTCAGATAGATCTTTTTGTCAGCCTCTGGCGTACGCAGCCATACCACGCGATCGCCGTTACTGAGCTGCCATTGTTCCACGTTTTGTTCAGCAACGATTTTTACCGCCGTACGTTTCCCGCTTTGCGTTACGGAAGGCAATTCAGGAATAACTTTCGCCTCCGGAACGCGCGGCGGCGTCAGCGCCGCCATCGCCCACTGTTGTTGCTGTGCCCGGATAGCATCGGGCTGAGGCAATGTGAAGGGCGTGACGCCCGGTACGCTGAACTGGACCAGCGTATCGGTTGCAGACAGCCAGTTTTGCAGGTGTTTATTGACGTCTTGCGGCGTAATGGAAGCCAAAATAGCCATCACTTCCTGAGCTCTCTGTCGGCTTCCGACATACGGGCGTCCTTGCAGCCAGACCGTCGCCAGCTGTTGCACCCAATCAGCAAAATAACGCTTCTCAGGTTTGCTGACCATCTGCTGAGCGGCTTCACGTATCTCAGATTTGATGTCAATAATGTCGCGTTCACGCAGCGGATAACGTTTTACTCTTTCCAGCTCCTGCAACAGCACGGACAGCGCGACATCATGCCCCCCCGGCATAACATCCGCGAAAAATCCCAGAGCAACCGTGGTTTTGCCAATATCCGATTTACGCACCACCAGACTACCGACTTCCGGCGGCAACGCCGCTTTCTGTCGGCGCACCTGGCGAGTCAAGGCAGAAAGCGTAATCTGATTAAGCAGGCGATGACGAAGGTTTGACTGAACGTTCGCGTCGTTACCCTCAAAGCGATAGACGAATGACACCTGGCTGCTGCCGCTCTGGCTATCCTGCAACCGCATCACGTTCAACTGTGGTTGTAAACGCGGCTCATAATAGTCCCGCTGCGGGACGGCAACGTTCGGCAAAGCCGAAAAAACGCGCTTAATCTCGCGCTCCGCTTCTTCTATCCGCACATCGCCAATCAGCAACAGACGCATATTCGCCGGGCGATACCAGCGTTGATAAAACGTCTGCAACACGCTGGCCGGCGTTTCTTTAATCGATTGCTCCGACCCCATCACCGGGCGGGAAGGGTAACGGGAGCCGTGGCGAATAGCCTGTACTCGCTGCTGGTTCATCCGCTCCGCCACGCCCAGTTTGCCACGCCACTCTTCGAGAATGATTTTACGCTCATCGTCCAGATCGCGCGGTAGCAGGCTGGCGTGGCCGACCATTTGGTTCAGCGCCTGCAACGTAAACGCGAGATCGCGACCGCCCGCCGGCGGACTCATCATGTACGTCGTCCGCTCATAGTTGGTCATGGCGTTATAGTGCTGCGCCCTCACCCACCCCTGCTGATGCAGGGCGGTGCTCACGCCCTGTGGGAAAGCCTCGCTGGCGCGGAAAACCATATGTTCCACCATATGCGCCACGCCAGACTCATTATCCTGCTCATCAACCGAACCCACTTCGACGCTCAGACGGATATCTACCCGTTTTTTCTGCCCTTCCAGCGGCACCAGCGTATATTTAAATCCATTCGCCAATACGCCTTCTTTTATTATCGGTAACGGACTCTTTATTTCTTCAGCCTGGCTGATAGCGCTGGCGATTAACAAACTGATGGTTATCGCCAGCCGATAAAATGTCTTCCAATTCATAACGACCTTTCATTTTTCTTATTTTCACGCTGAGGCTGTCCTGACATGCAAAAAAGCCTTATCCCGCTACGCCGGACACTCGGCGTAGCGGTTATGGGGTTTTACCAGGTGTAGGCGACCCCCAGCCAGAACTGGCGGCCGGGCTTGTAGGAGATAACACTGGTATTGGAATTTGCGAAGGTCTGAGAGGCTTCCACTACGTTATCAAACACGTTCAGCACATCCAGCGTAATATCTACCGTCTGGTTTTTATAGACCGGTTGCGAGTAGGCGAAACGCCAGTCATAGGAGAAGAAATCGCTATACTGCACTCCGGCATATATGGTCGGTCTGATGGGCTCACCCGAATAATCACCGCACAAGGCATCGGCCCCCGGGCAAGTGATATAGCCAGAGTTGAGATATCCTTTATAGCCGGAGGTATAGCTCAGCCGCTGCCCCCAGGTCAGACGCGCAGCGGGAAAATAGGTATCCACATTCAGGAACGCCTTCCACGGCGTGTTGAAGTTCAGAGGATCCATATCGCGTCTCTGCATCAACTTCTCGTTAAAGATAACCCAGACATCATCCTGATTATTGTCATCATAGACCATCTGAGAGCTGGATTTGTTCTTCATGATATTGGCGCCCAGCGCCCACTTCACTTCCGCCCACTGGAACTTATACGGACTGATCGGCTCAACCGTCAGAGAGAAGGTATTGCCTTCGGTGCTGGCGCTGTTGCTCAGGTAATAGTGCCATTTATTATTGGCATCACGATAACTTTCCTGGCCGAACTGCTCACGGCCTTTACGATGCACCCATTTTACCGTCCAGATGGTATCCATCACACGCTGCGACAGTCCCAGACTCAGTTCATCGCTAAATGGCGTATTCAGACCTGAAACATCATAGGTCGCCACGTTGGGCGTAACTGGCGCGCTCCAGTCGCCGCTGGCGCTGGTTCGCGTTTGAGTGTAGCGCTCGTTGATGCCCGACCGTAGCTTATAAGCCAGCATATTCTGCGCATAATAACGGTTGGCACCGCCGAACACGCGAGTGGAACGATCGCCAAACACATCATAAGAGGCGGCCAGACGCGGCGCGATATTCAGGTTTTCCAGATAATCGTCATAAGACAGGCGCACGCCCGGCGTCACCTCCAGACGTCCAAACGTGATGCTGTCCTGAAGATACGCGGCATAGTTGGTATAATCGCCTTTAACAGAACGAGCCGGATATACCGTGCGGAAGTAAGCGAACTGTTCACCATCAATACACATGGCATCACCCGCCTGACAAACAACGCCGGCATTGACATATCTTGCATTGGCAGACACCTGGCCGACATAAACATCGCTGAAGCGGCGATATTGCGCGTTATAGAAATCCATCTGCCAGCCGAAATCCAGCTGATGCTGCGTGCCCCACAGGGCCAGCGGATTCAGTTCGTAATCCTGTTTCAGCGTGGTGGTGTTTTTTTCCGTGGCATAGGTGCCATACCCGCCGATCTGGGAAGCGTTAGCCGTCGTTTGCCAGTCAAGCGCATCAGAGGTAAAACCTAACGTCGGACTGTAGTAAACCCAATTCATGAACACATCGGATTCATGCTCAATCTTGTTCTGCTCATGCTGATATCCCGCCAGACTGGTCATTTTCCCCCAGTTGGCGTTATGCTCCCATTCAATATTGAAGCGATAACCACCCCCGGTATTGGTATAGGAACCGTCTTTCACATTTTGCTTGTAATATTTGGACTCATGCGGCGCGTACATGCCGGTCAGGCGCACGGTATCGCCGTTGTCGGTCAGGTAAGTGCCTTTCAACAGGTAGGTTTCGGCAATTCTTTCCTGATCCGTCCACTGATCCAGCCAGGTGTGATAGTACGGGATATCTGACTGCTGGCGGTTATAGGCAAAAATAAAGCCCGCCTTATCGCTCAATGGTTGGTTAAAGGTGGCCGTGTAAAACTGCTTCTTGAACTGCGGTTGGTAATAAACCTGGGTTGCTGATTCAAAATTTTCCCGATTGTCCGCGTCAACATGATAACGCGTCCAGCTATCACGCGTGGTGCGATAAGAAATTCTTCCTGACGCCTTACTAAGATCCGGATCTTTCAGCTTGGCGTCCACCACCCCGCCGGTGAAATCGCCATATTTGGCAGAGACATTACTGTCAAATACCTCCAGTTGTTCAATCAGTTCGGAATTAATCCAAAAGGATTGCGCGCCGCCAGCCGGTAAATCCCACGGGTTATAACCATCGGGATTTTTAGGCAACCCCGTCTCCTCATAACTCCCGCCGCTGGCGCCGGGATTCAGATTATTATTGTTTGACAGACCATCGATCATGTAATTGTTCTGGTAAAACTTCTCGCCGTGAAACGACACATTCTCCGGTGCGATTTCCCCCGGCGTATTGCTGTTTTCCGCCACTTTGGAAAACTGCACGTTGGGATTGTTTTTCAGCAGTTCCGTAATCGATCCATTGCCAGTCGGCAACTTACTGATTTGCTCGGCATTGATAATCTGCGTCCCCATCGACTGACTGGTCGGCGTGGAACGGACTAAAATCGTGTCTTCACCCTCATCCTGGGATGCGTCATCCAGAGAATCATCCTCTGTTTCAACATCCGTTTTCTGCTGATTGTTATTGGTTGACGTATCATTCTGCTGTGCGAGCGCCGGCCCGGTTAATAATGCCACCAGCATCACTAAATAGACGTTTTTATCCATTTATTCAAAATCCCCAGTGAACTTTATTATTTGAAAAATAAACTTATTGTTTTAATTAACGCGTTTAATGCTAATTATCGAACTGAATACGACCATCCAGTTTGAAAACAATGGAAACGACCTGATTTTCAACAGACGTCTGCGTTTGATAACGCCAACGCGCCATGTCTTTCATCACGTCATCGCCAAAGACACCATCAGGGTTTTCCGACAGAACCCGGATATTGGTCACCGTACCGCTGCCAGTGATATCGAATTTGACGCGAACTTTACCCTCAACGCCCATGGCTTTCGCCCGGGCGGGGTAGTTCACACGGCGATGCAGCGCCTTCAACCTTTGGGTATTCGCACTGCCCGCGCCCTGTTTCGCCTGACCGCTGTCGCTTTCTCCCGTCTTCGCGGTCACGGCGCCGGAGGACATGGCGGAAGTCGATGACGAATTAAGCGAAGGGGTATCACTGACCTCACGCGCGGCGACTTGAGAAGGGGGCTGTTTTTCGACCGGTTTTACCTGCGATTGTTGGGAAACGCGCGTTTCCTGACGTGTCTTTTCAGGCGGTTTTTTCTCGCGCGCCAGCGGCTTTTTTTCGACCGCGGCAGTGACAGGCTTGGGTTCGGCGACAGGCAGTTTAATGACCGCGGTTGGCTGGCTGGGTAAGGTCACTGAGGGTTCGGGTATGCTGGCCTGTACGACGGGGACGGGTTGTTCTGAAAGCTCGGCAGACGGTTCCGGTAAAGCGATAGCGGATGACATCATCATGACTTGCATGCTTCCACCTTCGCTGCCCGCCATTTTCTCCATATTTTCCTGTGGAGAATAGCGCCAGAGAAAGAGCATCACTAAAACCGCGTGAGCAAGAAGCGATAACGTAAAAAACGTCACGGAACGCCAGCCAGACCGGTATCCCAACGGCCCTGTAGTCAGATATGGATGAGTAAAGGAGGCCACCTGCGTCCCCGATACATGAAGATTGTCACTACGCACGATCCAGCTCCGTCTTTTTAACAACAATTCCCTGGGTTACAGCGTTGGTCACAATCTTCCAGGCGATAAAAATGCTTGCGTTATTCCCGCTCACACGGCGTTGCCCGACATATGGCGGGATAGCGAGATTAAGGCTGTACAAATTACATTCGCGAATAATAATACAAATGAGAATTATTTTACAAATAAAAGCTATTTGTAAAATAAATAAAATATATAAACGATCACAAAAACAGAAAGTAGCAATATGAATTAGTTATGGATGAAAAGAGATGCGCTATCGGCGGCGCATCCGGCTTTCTTTCAGGAGGGCGCCAGGCTGAGGGAAATGTGTGGGCTACGAATATGAGGTTAGCTTAATACTCCTGATCCTCAATCAGGCGTTTTCCCAGCGTTACGCTGTCAACGATTTCGTAATCAAGCTTTTCGTACATGCCGATAACCGCGTCATTATCTTCACGCACCATCATATGGATCTTGGGGCAACCGCGGGCAATGAGTTTTTTCTCCAGTCGACTGATCAAGGCGTTGGCAATACCGCGGCCGCGATAATCCGGATGTACGCCAAGATAGTACGCGGCGCCACGATGCCCATCGTATCCGCCCATCACTGACCCCACCACTTCGCCACTTACTTCCGCGACCAGAAACAGATCCGGATCATGATTCAGCTTACGTTCAATATCCATTTCAGGATCGTTCCACGGACGCAACAAATCACAGCGTTCCCAAAGGGTGATCACTTCTTCAAAGTCATCTTGCCTGAATATGCGGATTTCCATCACGTTAGCCACTTTGTAATTAGGTCTGTTCTGATTATCGCGTGATTTTTGTCAGACGCAATCTCAAATTGCGGTTCACAGGCGGAGGCCATCACGCGCTGGCGCCGCGACCGTCTTTATCGCGCATCAATAATCGTTATACTGGCCGCATTTGTTGTCGACTTCGGACCAGATAAAAGGATGTGCGCATGTCAACCATCAGTGCTGTAAAACAATTTCTGCTTAATTTGCAGAATGATATCTGCCAGCAGCTCGCCGCCGCAGATGGCACAACCGATTTTGCTGAGGATATCTGGCAGCGGGCCGAAGGCGGCGGCGGACGCACCCGGGTGCTATCCGGCGGCGATGTCTTCGAGCAGGCCGGGGTTAATTTCTCCCATGTCACCGGCCGTTCGCTTCCGCCATCCGCCAGCGCCCACCGCCCGGAGCTGGCCGGCCGCAGCTATCAGGCGATGGGCGTATCACTGGTCATTCACCCGCAGAATCCCTATGTTCCCACCAGTCATGCCAACGTACGTTTTTTCATCGCGGAAAAACCGGGTGAGGAGCCCGTATGGTGGTTTGGCGGCGGCTTTGATCTGACGCCGTTTTATGGCTTTAAAGAAGACGCGGTGCACTGGCACAAAACCGCGCGCGATCTGTGTCGTCCTTTTGGCGCCGATGTCTATCCGCGCTATAAAACGTGGTGTGACGACTATTTTTTCCTGAAACATCGAAATGAGGCGCGCGGCATTGGCGGGCTGTTCTTTGACGATCTGAACGCCCCTGATTTTGATACCGCTTTTGCCTTTACCCGTGCGGTTGGCGAAGGATTTCCGGATGCTTATCTGCCGATTGTCGAACGCCGCAAAGCGCTACCGTGGGGAGAACGGGAGCGCGAATTCCAGCTTTATCGCCGCGGACGCTATGTCGAGTTTAATCTGGTGTGGGATCGCGGTACGCTGTTTGGCCTGCAAAGCGGCGGGCGTACCGAATCGATTTTAATGTCCATGCCGCCGCTGGCGCGCTGGGAATATCAGTATCACCCTCAGCCCGATAGCCCAGAAGCCGCACTGTACCGGGATTTCCTCCCCGTCAGAGACTGGCTGGGCAATGATGACGACAATGTCGCCGAAATGGAGTAACACACTATGCAGATTTGGGTTGATGCCGACGCCTGTCCCAATGTCATCAAAGACGTGCTGTACCGCGCGGCGGAGCGTACGGAAACGCAGACCACGCTGGTGGCCAATCAGTCGCTGAAAGTGCCGCCGTCGCGTTTTATCCGCACGCTGCGCGTTTCAGCCGGGTTCGATGTCGCCGATAACGAAATTGTCCGCCGCGTTGGTCCAGGCGATTTAGTCGTAACCAGCGATATCCCGCTGGCAGCCGAAGTGATCGAAAAAGGGGGCATCGCGTTAAATCCCCGCGGCGAACGCTATACGCCCGATACCATCCGTGAGCGGCTTAACATGCGGGATTTCATGGATACGATGCGGGCCAGCGGGATACAAACCGGCGGCCCGGCGACGTTGAGCCAGCGCGATCGGCAGCAGTTCGCCAACGAGCTGGATAAATGGTTGCATCAGCTCAGGGGGAAGCCATAAATCTTGCCTCCGCCCCGGCTGACTCCTGACGTTCAGCCGATATAAGTGGCGCGATGATAGGTGCCGTCTATTATTTCACAGCGCTGATCCGTCAATTCACGATCGACCCATGAACGCTCGGCCTGCCCGGCCTGGGTAGCCGCCAGTTTTTGGCTGTCGCGGATTTGATACTTCCGCGCTTCCTCCAGTAAAGACGCGGCGTCAGCAGAGGCGATAGCAATCACGCCATCTCCGTCGCCGACGATAATATCGCCTGGATTCACCATAATACCGCCGCAGGCGATCGGGACATTGACCTCCCCCGGTCCCGATTTAAACGGCCCGCCCGGGGTGCTGCCCGTGCCATAAACCGGCAGCGTCATGTTCTGAATGCTGTACAAATCACGCACCGGGCCATCCAGCACGATACCCGCCGCCTGTTGCAGCCCGGCGTAGGTAATCATGATTTCCCCCATCAGCGATTGATTTTCCGCGCCGTCATTTGATACCACCAGCACATCGCCGGCGGATAACATATTCAGCGCCTTGTGCACCATCAGGTTATCGCCGGGTCTGGCCTTTACCGTCAGCGCCACCCCGACCATGTTGTCGCGCAGCGGCGCGGACAGCAGACGGATCCGGCTCTGCATGGCGCTGAGCCGCCCCATGCAATCCGCGATATTCGCCACCGGAATGGTTCTGAATTGTTCAACCAGTTCCCGGGCAGGTAAGTCACGCCGCGTAAACACCCTGAATCCAATACTCATTATCGTTACCTCATTCTTCTTTGATGAGCCGGGAATGCTGGTTTGACGAACCAGTCCGTTCCGCCTGAAACGTCTTCTGCATCATTTCTCTGTCCAGCACGCCGTCCCATACCGATACAATAATGGCGGCGATACCATTGCCGATGAGATTCACAATCGCCAGTCCGGTACCGACAAACCGGTGAATGCCTAAAATCAGCACCATCCCCGCGACGGGAACCACCGGCAGTACGATGAGCGTACTGGTCAGCATGACAAACGCGGCGCCGGTGATGCCGGCCGCGCCTTTTGATGTCAGCATGGCCACCAGAATCAGAATGATCTGGCTGGTTAATGTCAGTTCCGTATTGGTCGCCTGCGCAATAAACAGAATCGCCATCGTCATATAAATATTGGTGCCGTTGAGATTAAAGGAATAACCGGCCGGTACGACCAGCGCGACAACCGATTTAGGACAGCCCATCCGTTCCAGTTTTTCCATCAGGTGCGGTAATACAACGGAAGACGATCCGGTGCCGAGAATAATCAGCAATTCTTCTTTGATATAACGTAAATAGGCCAGCAGACTAAAACGGTAGAACCAGGCAATAAAACCGTAGACCGCCAGCACGAAGGTAATTAATAAGACATAGAACCCCAGCACCATTTTTATCAGAGGGATCAGCGACGACAGGCCATAAGCGCCAATGGTATAGGCTATCGCGCCAAAGGCGCCGATGGAGGAAAGTTTTGAAATAAGGTGAACATTGTGAAAGAACACTCGTGATGCGCCTTCAACGAAGGTGAAAACGACTTTCCCTTTTTCCCCGATGGCCGACAGGGAATAACCAAACAGAATAGAAACCAGCAGGATAGCCAGTACATTGCCGGAAGAAAATGCATTAACAAAGGTTGAGGGGATAATGCTCATCGCAAAATCAACCAGATTAACGTCTTTCGCACTTTCCGTATATTTGGCTAATGCCGACGTATCCAACGTTGAGGGGTTAACATTAAATCCCAGACCTGGCTGAATAATGTGCCCGCCAATCAGACCAACGATTAATGCGACGATGGAAATCACCGTGAAATAAATTAACGCCTTTCCGCCCACTCGCCCCAGTTCTTTCATGTCGCGCATGCCGGCTATACCGACCACTACCGTACAGAAAATAATGGGGCCGATGATCATGGCGATCAGCTTGATAAATCCATCCCCCAGCGGTTTCATTTTGACAGCCAGATCGGGAAAGAAATAACCTAAAGATACGCCAATCACAATGCCGACAATCACCTGGAAATAAAGCTCTTTATAAAATGGTTTTTTTTTCATTTTTATCAGCCCAGTATCGTTATCCGGCGCTGTCTGATAGCGATTCCGATTCAGACAGTGCCGAAGGTATTGACCGAATAACGAATCCCTTCATTTCGCTTTATTCGTGTATTTCCGGAAACCCGTAGAGACGCGCGGGATTATCAACCAGCAATTTCTGCCGCAATGCCGTATCAGGACAAAAATCGAGCATCAGATCGACCAGTTCGCCATCATTCGGCATATCGTTGCTGATATTGGGATGCGGCCAGTCGGTTCCCCACAATACCCGGTCTGGCGCGGTATCAATCAGCGCCTGTGCGAACGGGATCGCATCATTAAAGGGGCGCTTGCCGGCGGAAATACGCTCCGAACCGCTGACCTTTACCCAGGCCAGCGGATTATCCGCCAGCAGCCCGCGTAACTGGGTAAACGCCTCTTGCTCCAGGCCGCGTTCCGTTTTCACCCGCCCCATGTGGTCGATAATGAACGGCAGGCGGATCTTCTGTAGCACCGCGTCGTAGGTCAGGATATCCTGCGCGTCCAGATGCAACACGACATGCCAGCCAAAAGATTCAACCCGATCCAAAATAGAGAAGAAACGCGGTAATTCCGGCGCCCCGCCCAGATGCTGAACGAAATTAAAACGGATCCCGCGCACGCCGCCCTGATCCAAACGTTCCAGCTCTTCATCGCTTTCAGATCCGTCGATCATCGCCACGCCAAGATAACGCCCCTGGC
Organism: Brenneria roseae subsp. americana; assembly: GCF_003115815.1. NCBI lineage: Bacteria > Pseudomonadati > Pseudomonadota > Gammaproteobacteria > Enterobacterales > Pectobacteriaceae > Brenneria > Brenneria roseae. The sequence goes on from NZ_QDKJ01000008.1 coordinate 57,944, forward strand.
TGCGGGCAATGGCGTCCAGCATGGCGCGGTTATCGGTGCCATGACAGCTGGCCTGCACAATCACGGCGCGGGTGATGCCCAGCCAGTTATGCAGTTCCATCAGCTTTTCAAACGGCGCATCTTCCGGCGTATATTTTCGGTTGGCGCCGTAGGGAAAGGTATGGCCCGGTCCGAATACATGGCAGTGCGCATCACAGGCGCCGATGGGGAGCGCCGCTTTAGGTTTGACCGGATGCGGATCGGGAGCTTTACAGGTTTTCATAAGATGTTCCTCGCGCTGATTATTGTTGTTAGTTATGCCAGTTCGTTCGCTACCTGCGGGAAGATGCGCTGATAGCCTTCCGCATATTTAATTTTCAGGTTGGAATTGCGTGATGCCTGTACGCCGCGCTGTAGAGCAACGCGGGTGTAGTATTCCCACAGATGCTCCTGTGCAGACATGCTTTCAAACGCCTGACGCTTGATTTCCCAGACATCGCTGATATCAAGCAGTACCTGGGGTTTCCACTCGCACTGTTCCGGCTGATGCGGCTCAAATAAAAATACCGGCGTATCCGGCTGGTGACCGTGCGCCTGCGCGATAATTCTGGCTTCCTGCGCAATATGCGTGGCGAGCGGATGGTCGAAGTTATAAGGATCTTTTAATGAGTGCGAGAGGACAAATTCCGGCCGTATTTCACGGTATAACGCCGCCAGCTCAAACAGCACGGCATCGTTGACCCGCATGGGGTAATCGCCCACATCCAGAAAGCGAATATTCCCCGCCCCCAGGATCTCCGCCGCCTGTCGCGCCTCCTGTTCGCGGGCCTGTTTCACGGTCGCCATATCCATGCCGGGCTGACGCCACAGTTTGGCGGATTCACCCCGTTCGCCAAAAGAGAGGCAAACAATATGAATGTCCCAGCCACGTTTCGCATAGAGCGCTATCGCGCCGCCCGAGCGCCAGACAAAATCGGCTGAATGCGCACTGATTACCAATGCCGTTTTACGTTGTTGGTTCATATCTTCTCCTGAAATCAGATAAATGGCCGTCTTACGCCATCTCGCTATGAATAAAAGACCTCGCCTTGCATCAGCAGACGCGCGGTTCGCATCAGCGCCGCCTGCACGACGTCCCCCTGTTCATTCAGCGTTAAATAAACGCTCAGTTCACCGGTTGGATGTTCAATCACCATCTGTTTTTCGCTACCGGCGACGGTTTGAGCCAACTCACTGGCCGCCGTTCCCGGCAACGCGGCGGCAGTGGCCACCGTAACCGCCCCCAGCACGCCAATCGCAGCGTGACAGGTATGGGGGATGAAAGTACGGGTACAGAGCGTGCCGCCCGATTTCGGGGGAGCAACCAGGCAAATTTTAGGCACCGTTTTACCGGCCACATTTTCAATGTTCATTAATGGCCCGGCGGCCAGGCGCAGCGCTTCAATTCGCGCCGCCAGCGCTTTATCGCCGTTCAGCTGTTCTTTGGTTTCATATCCGGAAATCCCCATATCTTGGGCGGCGACCATCAGCACAGGCATGCCGTTATCGATACAGGTCACGCGGACACCGGCAATAAGATCGCTGCGATTTCCTGTCGGAAACAGTGAGCCGCAAACCGATCCCGCCGTGTCGAGGAAATTCAGTAATACGGGAGCGGCCGTACCGGGAACCCCATCAATACGGGCCTCGCCGCTATAGCAGGGCTTACCGCCGGGGGTTTTCAACGTCACTTCGGCAATCATGCCGGTATTCAGCGTACGGATCCGCAGACGTGTCCGATCGGCGTCGGCGTGAATCAGTCCCGACTCCAGCGCGGCCGGTCCCGCCGCCGCCAGCATATTGCCGCAGTTCGGGGTGGTATCGACACGCGCTTCGTTAATCAGAACCTGTCCAAAAAGAAAATCGATATCGGCGTTGTCATCATGGGAAAGCGAAATAATCCCGATTTTACTGGTCAGCGAATCCGCGCCGCCGATGCCGTCAATCTGTCGGGGATCGGGCGATCCCATGACGGATAAAAGAATACGATCGCGTTCGGCGATATCGTCCGGTAAATCCTCTTTACGAAAAAATGGTCCTTTTGACGTCCCGCCACGCATAAACCAGCAGGGTATTTTTTTCATACCAACCTCTTCGTTTATTCAGCCTGGATAATAATGTCATTCCGTTCGCGTTTATTGATTAATCGCTAAACTAGCAAAGCCATAAATAATAAGAAGAGGATGTCGGTACTAGCTGATTTGCATGTTTTGCATAACGGGATTTAATTGTGATGAATATCACAACAGCGAGGAGTAGAGTATTAATTAAGGTTGTACCCCATGGAAATTATACCGCTTTGTAATATTTCGATGGTCTTTTTAGCCAGCGGCGTCAGCGTTCGCTGTGATGACGTTGCCAGGACAACCCGGTTCATTAATGCCGGCTCAATGGGAAGCGCCTTTAATCCATCCACCTGCCCCACCCCATTCAGGGCGTTCGCCGGTAAAATGGCATAGCCGAACCCTTTCTTCACCAGCAACAGCAGAGAGGGAATCGCATCAATTTCAATCACCACATTAGGAACAATGCCATGCCGGGTACATTCGATTTCGACCAGATGCCGAATCATGTGTCTGCCCCCCGGCATAATCAGCGGGTAATTAATAATTTCATGCAAAGCAATGGAATTAACGGTATTGTCAGAAAAATCGGAGGGCACGATCAGACATAACTTCTCTGTCCATAAAAGCTGATAATTAAGGTATGCGCTGGGTGCAGGGTTATATAATAATGCAATATCCAGCTCACCCAATATTAATCTTTTCTGTATCCAATAAGTCAGATTCTCCGCAATGGATAGTGAGCTATCCGGATATTCGGCAAAAAAAGCGGTGACCAGATCGACGGTCAGTAATTTCCCCAGCGTGGGCGTCATACCCACATTGACTTTACCTTTGTGAATACCGTCGATATTTTTCAGCGCCTGTTCCGCCACCTCAACCTGCCGCAAAATACCTTTACCATGATCCAGCAGACGGCGACCCGCCGCGGTCAACGTCACCCCGCGACCATTACGCTGCAATAACGTCTGCTGTAGTTCCACTTCCAGCTGCCGTACCTGCCGGCTAACCAGCGATTGCGACTGATCCAGAATCAGCGCGGCCTGAGTAAAACTGCCTGATTCAGCGACCCGGATAAAACAATGAAGCTTTTTCAGATCCATACGACATCCCCCCAACGCGACATTTTCCCTTAACGGGCTCGCCGATACTGCTTTTCCTCCCACATTCTGTGAATGTCTTCACCAACCCGCTTCACAATACCCGATAAATACTTTCCGGGATGAAAGGGGCAAAAAAAATGGCCGAAGTCAGATTTTACCTGCGGCCATTCAGAGAAAAACCCGGCCTGATGCCGCGAACGGCGCCAGACGCTGTCATCACGCTTACAGCGGTTGTGTTTGCGCTTCCACCACCGCCAGCGCCACCATATTGACGATACGGCGTACCGACGCGATCGGCGTCAGAATGTGTACCGGTTTGGCAACCCCCATCAGCACCGGCCCAACCGTTACCCCCTCGGAAGAAGAGACTCGCAGCAGGTTATAGCTGATACGCGCCGACTCCATGTTGGGCATGATCAGAATATTGGCCGAGCCTTTCAGCGGACTGTCAGGCATTTGCTCACGTCGGATCGCTTCAACCAGCGCGGAATCACCGTGCATTTCACCATCGATTTGCAGTTCCGGCGCCAGTTTATTGACCAGCGCCAGCGTGGCCCGCATTTTCTGCGCCGTCGGCGAATCAGACGTACCAAAACTGGAGTGGGACAGCAACGCCACTTTAGGCTCGATACCGAAACGACGCACGGTTTCCGCCGCCATCAGGGTGATTTCCGCCAGTTGTTCCGGCGTTGGATCTGCGTTGACATAGGTATCGGCGATAAAGGTATTGCCGCTCGGCAACATCAATGCATTCATGGCGCCGGCAACATGGACGCCTTCGCGATAGCCGAAGACTTTTTCCACCACGTCGAAATGCTCTTCATACGTCCCAATGGTGCCGCAAATCAATGCATCGGCTTCACCCCGCAACACCATGATAGAACCGATCAACGTCGGATTACCGATCACCGCACGCTGCGCCTGTTCCTGCGACACCCCGCGGCGTTTCACGATCTCGAAATACTCGCTCCAGTATTCCTTGAAGCGCGGATCGGATTCATTGTTGACCACCTCGAAGTCTTTACCGACGGTCAGTTGCAAGCCCAGTTTTTGTAAACGCATCTCGATGACGCTCGGACGGCCAATCAGAATCGGGAACGCCAGCCCCAGCGTGACCAGTTCCTGCGTCGCATGCAGCACGCGCGCATCCTCACCTTCGGCGAACACGACGCGTTTCGGCTGCTGACGCGCCTGAGAAAATATCGGCTTCATGAACAGATTGGTTTTGTAGACAAACTGCGTCAGTTTTTCGATATAGACATCGAAATTCTCAATCGGACGCGTCGCGACGCCAGATTCCATCGCCGCTTTCGCAACCGCCGGAGCAATCTTGATGATCAGGCGCGGATCGAACGGTTTCGGAATCAGATATTCCGGGCCAAACGACAGTTCCTGATCGCCATAGGCGGACGCCACCACTTCGCTTTGCTCCGCCAGCGCCAGATTGGCGATCGCGTGAACGCAGGCCAGTTTCATCTCCTCGTTAATGGTGGTCGCGCCGACATCCAATGCGCCACGGAAGATAAACGGAAAGCACAGCACGTTGTTCACCTGGTTCGGATAGTCGGAACGGCCGGTACAAATAATCGCGTCCGGGCGAACTTCTTTGACCAGCGGCGGCAGGATTTCCGGTTCCGGGTTCGCCAGCGCCAGAATCAACGGCCGCGGCGCCATGGTTTTCACCATATCCTGCGTCAATACGCCGGGACCGGAGCAGCCGAGGAAGATATCCGCATCGGGGATCACGTCCGCCAGCTTGCGCGCACCGTTATCGTCAATGGCATAAGCGGCTTTGGTTTCCGCCATATTTTCTTCACGGCCTTTGTAAATCACACCGCGAGAATCACAAACCACGATGTTGTGTGGCTTCATACCCAGCGCCACCAGCAGGTTCAGACAGGCGATCGACGCCGCTCCCGCCCCCGAGACCACCAGACGAACATCGGCGATATTCTTCTCAACCACCCGCAGTCCGTTAAGCACCGCCGCGGTACAGATGATGGCGGTGCCGTGTTGATCGTCATGGAATACCGGGATCTTCATGCGCTCGCGCAATTTTTTCTCAATGTAGAAACATTCCGGCGCTTTAATATCTTCCAGGTTAATACCGCCAAAGGTTGGCTCAAGTGCAGCAATGACATCGATCAGTTTGTCTGGATCCAGCTCATCCACCTCAATATCGAATACGTCAATACCGGAGAATTTTTTAAACAGGACGCCTTTGCCTTCCATCACCGGCTTGCCAGCCAGTGCGCCGATATTGCCGAGGCCGAGAACAGCGGTCCCATTAGAAATCACCGCGACCAGATTGCCTCGCGCGGTGTATTTGTAAGCAGCCAGCGGATCTTCAGCAATTTCCAGACATGGAGCCGCCACACCGGGAGAATAAGCCAGCGCCAGATCGCGCTGGGTCGCTAACGGTTTGGTGGGCGAAACCTGAATTTTCCCGGGAACCGGATACTGGTGAAAATCAAGCGCGCTTTGCTTTAGTTGTTCATCCATTTTTTAATCCTTTATCGGTTTTTGTTGTGACATGCATATAGGGTCAGGAATACCCAGTATAGTGTTTGCAAATTGTTAAACTATGAAGGACGGCAAAAACCGGAAGTGAATACCGATTAATATAGTTATTTTATTTGATGGTTTTTTGTTCGACAGATGTATCATTATTAAGACGCTATCGTTACGCGCATAACGATGCGCGCAGGCGGATCGCGCCGATCGTCAGCGTTGCTGGGTCAACATTATTACGCACTGATGCACAACCTGACTTTTGTTGAGACAGCAAAAATCAGGTCGGATAAAACATCACGCTGCGGGAAAGGGCTACTGCGTCATATTCAGAATGGTGCGGATATTACCCGCGCTGGTGGCGATAATATCAATCGCACCGGTGCGCAACGCGCCGAGGATTGCCAGCGCCTTGGTATTTTCGGCAGCAATGGCGATCACACAAGGAATTTTGTGCAGTTCTTCAATACTGACGCCGATCACCCGATCGTTCATGACCGTATCAACGTGCTGTCCCTGCGCATTAAAGAAATCATACCCGGCGATATCGCCAATGACGCCCTGATTGAGGCTCGCATCGATAATCTCATGCGGAGTGAACCAACCCAGCTTCACCATATAGCTGTTTTCATTCATATCACCAATGCCCACCAGCGCGATATCCGCTTTGCGCGCCCGATCCAGCGTTTCCTTGATGGTGCCATTCTGCATAAACGCGTCTTTCAGCGCCCGATTCTCGACATAGGCGGGAGCATAAAGCGTTTCGCTGCTGCCGCCGAACTTCTTCGCCAGACGGCGGCTAATATGGTCGGCGTTAATCGCATCGCCGGGGCGATGCGTCCCTCCGATGCCGCAGATAAAGCGGCAGTTACGCTCAACCACATTACTGACGTGATCGGCTACCGCCGCGACGTTGCGCCCCTGTCCGACAGCCACTACCGTGTCATCCTTGAGGGTCAGCGCCAGATGGCCGGAAACCAGCGCAGCAACCTGTCGCCGCTGTTCTTCTTCATCCTGATAATCCAGGGCGATCAAGGCGCGTTTTATCGGAAACCGCTCCAGCATTTGCTGTTCAAGGCGGGTACTGAATACCGGATGATAACGCACGGTAATTTCAACAATCCCTTCCTCCTTTGCCCGTTTAAGCAAACGACCAACCTTGATGCGTGAAAGACCAAACTTCTTTGCGATCTCTTCCTGAGTAATTTCGTCCTGATAATAAGCGACGGCAATTTCAGTCAGAAGTTCGTTTTCCTGAAATCCTGGTTGCTTTTCCATCTGGTAAAATTTTCCTTAAATAAGGTTATGCGGTCATAAAGCCATTTATACAGACGCTGTACCTACAGATAAAAACCGGTGGTGATAAGAGATTGTTACATGCCGGAGAACCCGGCTCAATCCCGGCACCGTGATACTGAGATAACGTAGTAAATGGTACAAATTATAATGCAACAGAGCCAGACCAACAGGCTGATTCTGACGATATGGAAAGCGATCACAAACCGGCCTGCAACAGCTTTCTGGTTGCTTACCGCCCTTTACAATCACAGTAATCAGAGAAAGCGCATGTTATTTTGACCGCGAGTGGTGCAGTGTGTTGCCCTGCGTTACTGGTTTTTATTTCGCTTGCTTCCCCTTTTCCTCTTCTATTCAAGGAGCTCAGCCATGAACCAATTAGAAGCCCTTAAACAGTTCACCGTCGTCGTCGCCGACAGCGGCGATATCGACTCCATTCGCCAGTTTGCGCCGCAGGACGCCACCACCAATCCGTCCCTGATCCTGAAAGCCGCCAGCCTGCCCCAGTATCAGCCGCTCTTCGATGACGCCCTCGCCTACGCCCGCCAACAAGGCGGCGGCAAAGAAACCCAACTCATCAATGCCGGCGACAGACTGGCGGTGAATATCGGGGCCGAAGTGCTGAAAAGCATTCCGGGCCGCATTTCCACCGAAGTGGACGCCCGACTCTCGTTCGATCGTGGAATGTGCGTGGCAAAAGCCCGTAAGCTCATCGGACTGTATCAGGAAAAAGATATTCCCCGCTCACGCATTCTGATCAAACTGGCCGCTACCTGGGAAGGTATTCGCGCCGCCAAAGAGCTGGAGCAAGAAGGCATCAACTGTAACCTGACGCTGCTGTTCTCCTTTGCCCAGGCCCGCGCCTGCGCTGAAGCGGGCGTATATCTGATTTCACCGTTTGTCGGCCGCATTTATGACTGGTATCAGGCCAAACAACCGGCCAGTGATTATCAGGTCGAGAACGATCCCGGCGTCCAGTCGGTGCGCAACATTTATGATTACTATAAGCGCTACCGCTACTCAACGGTGATAATGGGAGCCAGTTTCCGCAAAGTGGAACAGATTCTGGCGCTGGCAGGCTGCGATCGTCTGACCATTTCTCCGGCCCTGCTGGAACAGTTGAAAAACAGCAGCGCTCCCGTAGAACGCCAGCTGACACCTTCAACAGAAGCGTTTCATCAACCGTCGCCGTTATCCGAAGCGGAATTCCGCTGGGAACATCATCAGGACCCGATGGCCGTTGATAAACTGGCTGAAGGCATTCGTTTGTTCGCCGCTGACCAGCAGAAGCTGGAAGCGATGCTGGCGGCTAAACTGTAACCTCCAGAGTAAAGCATGTCCGCTCGTAAAGAACTTGCCAATGCCATCCGCGCGCTGAGCATGGATGGCATGCATTTATCGTCTTTCTGCTTCCTGAAATTTATGGAAGATACAGCATATTGAAAAATTTCGTTTTTTCACCCATCCCGCTTTTAACGACTATGCTTATACCCAATAGATTTTCAGGATGACATAGCAGATCCCCCCTCCGAGATTATGCGTTTTCGTCATGCCGGACCTGCTGCGTTATCACTGCATCGCCCCGAAAGGCCATTCTTCTTTTTTCTTTTGCACTGTGAGCTATCGACACCGGGAGAGCGGTTCACGGCACGCCATGACCGTAGCCGTCTTCCATGCTTTGCAACATTATCATTCACCAACACATCATCGAGGTAGATAGTATGAGCCACTTCATTTTCTCTTCACCAAGAAAATACGTTCAGGGCCGCGGCGTACTTGATGAACTGGGCGAACAACTCAAGCCGTTAGGAACCAAAGCGTTTCTCATGGCAGACAGCACCGTTTGGGACATCATCGGCCAACGCGTGGAAACCGCCTTAAAGCAGGCGGGCATCAGCCACCACTACGAGCGTTTTAACGGCGAAGCCTCCGGCAATGAGATCACCCGCCTTGCGGCGCTGGCTCGTCACGCCGGCACCGATATCATCGTCGGACTGGGCGGCGGCAAAACCCTGGATACCGCAAAAGCCATCGCGGACGAGTTGAAATGCAATGTAGCGATTGTACCCACCGTCGCGTCAACAGATGCGCCATGCAGCGCCCTGTCGGTGATTTATACCGATGACGGCGTCTTTGAATCTTATCGTTTTTACGACAAAAACCCCGATCTGGTTCTGGTCGACACCGCCGTGTGTGCTCAGGCTCCCGCACGCCTGTTCGCATCCGGTATCGCAGACGGCCTGGCAACCTTTATCGAGGCACAGGCCGTACTGCGCTCTCATTCACTCTCCATGCTGGGCGGCAAACCCACACTGGCGGGGATGGCGATTGCCGAAGTTTGTGAGAAAACCCTGCTGGCCTATGGTTATAGCGCCTATAAAGCGGTAGAAAAAGGTGTCGTGACACCGGCGGTGGAATCCGTGGTTGAAGCGAATACGCTGCTTTCCGGATTAGGTTTCGAGAATGGCGGTCTGGCCGGAGCCCATGCGATCCACAACGGTTTTACCGCCATAAAAGGCGATATACATCACCTCACTCACGGGGAAAAAGTCGCATACGGCACGCTCACCCACATGGTACTGGAGAAACGCGCCGATGAAGAGATTGCCCGCTATATCCGTTTCTATCGGGCGATCAAGATGCCAACCTTGCTGAAAGATCTGCATCTGGAAAATGAACCTTTTGAAAATTTGGTCAAGGTTGGCGAACTCGCGTGCAGTCAGGAAGACACGCTGAAAAATCTGGACAGCGCGATAACCGCAGAGGATGTTGCCCACGCCATTATCGCCGTCGATGCTTTCAGTAAAACGATCGATTAACAACATCGTCCGTTAATACGTCATGTCTCCCGGTCAAGCCGGGAGACATTGAACGAGAAGCCGTCCACGTCGGGGTCCGTTACTTCGCAAACCATCCCTGAATCTGCGCATGCTGTAATAGCATAATGGTCTTAGCGTCTTTAATCCGGCCATCGCTGATCATTTCCATTGCCTGCGTAAACGGCAGTTCCAGCACTTCAATATCTTCGTCGTCCACACCGCCACCCGCATTATCCCGCAAAGATTCGTCATACTCCGCCGCGAAGAAGTGCAGCCGTTCGGTGATGCCACCGGGTGACATATAGGCATCGAACAACTTTTCGACCTTGCCGATCGCATAGCCGGTCTCTTCGATCGCTTCATTACGGATACACTCTTCCGGCGAGTGATCGTCCAGCAATCCGGCGCAGGCTTCCAGCAACATGCCGCTTTCATTACCGTTGACATAGGTGGGAATCCGGAACTGGCGCGTCAGCACCACCGTGCCTTTCTCACGGTTATACAGCAGAATAGTCGCGCCATCGCCCCGGTCGTACACCTCACGGATCTGACGAACCACGCCGCCATTCTTTCTTTTTAAATCAAATACATATTTATTAAGAAGAAACCAATGGTCAGACAGTAGCTTCTTTTCAATGATAGTAATCGGCGACGACATAACTGAACCCCATTAAAGAAAGAATCAGTGCCTGATAATAAGACGACGCATGCCGGAATGCACGAGCCTTCACCACCCCAGAGCAGTGCTGATGAGCAGATAAAGATTGAGTGAAACAACGATGAAGACGATCGCTTTACCCGTGTTCTGTACCAGACGGCTATTCACCATATCTCCCATCAACGCCTTGTTGCCGGTAAAGGACAGCAGAGGAACCAGCGCCAGCGCAATACCGAAACTCAGCACCACCTGACTCAGGACCAGTACGCGGGTCGGTTCCATACCGGAGAGAATAACGATAAACGACGGCAGCATCGTGACCGTTCGCCGTACCCACAGCGGAATATGAAAGCGCACGAACCCCTGCATGACCACCTGTCCGGCCAGCGTGCCGACAACGGTTGAAGACAGCCCGGCCACGACCAGACTCAGCCCGAAAATAGTTGCCGCCGCTTGTCCTAACAAAGGTTCCAGCGTCAGATAAGCCCGATCGAGATCGGCGATATCCTGATTACCGCTGAAATGGAACGCCGCCGCCGCTGTCGCCATCATCGCCAGATTCACAAAACCGGCGATAGTCATGGCGATGGCGACATCGACTTTGGTGGCGGAATAACGTTCCGCACGGGTATGTCTGCCCTCATGCTGCGTCAGAGAAGAATGCAGGTATATCACGTGAGGCATGATCGTCGCCCCCAGCACACCGGCAGCCAGTAGCACGGCATCAGAGGTCGGCAGACTGGGAATCACCATCCCTTTTGTCAGGGCTGACAGTTCAGGGCGAGAGAACACCAGCTCGACAATGTAAGCCGCGGCGACAAACAGCAGCAGCCCGCCGATCACCATCTCCAGCGGTTTTTGTCCGCGCTTTTGCAACGTTAAAATCAGGAAAGTCGCAATGGCCGTCAGGGTCGCCCCTTCAAGCAGCGATACCCCCAACAGCAGTTTGAAACCGATCGCCGCGCCGATAAACTCCGCCAGATCGGTTGCCATGGCAATAATTTCGGCCTGAACCCAATAAGCCCAAACGGCAGGTCGGGGAAAACGCTCGCGGATCAGCTCGGCCAGATTGCTACCGGTCGCGATCCCGAGTTTGGCAGACAGCAGTTGGATCAGCATGGCCATGATATTGGCCCAAACCACCACCCACAGCAGCGTATAGCCATAGGCCGCGCCCGACTGGATATTGGTCGCGAAATTACCCGGGTCAATGTACCCGATCGCCGCAATAAACGCGGGCCCCATCAAAGAAAGTTTGATCTTCCTTGATGTACGGCTGACTGACCCGACGGTACGGCTATCCGGCATAGTATGCCCCTTCTAACCCTGCTGTTTTATCAACTCTCACATAAATGATAATGATTATCAAGTGCATCCAGAGCGGCAATACCAATTCTTCCAATAGCCAGAGATGATGATTTACCACGTGGATAAAAACATCTTTTTAACAAATAAAAACCAACAAAATATAAACAAAAAACCCCACGCCTGAGCATGGGGTTGACGCTGACGGCTGAGTCAACGAACGAAGCGGGCGAACAGGGTTATTCTTTCGCCTTGGAAACGGCCACCATCGCCGGGCGCAGCAGACGACCATTCAACGTATAGCCTTTCTGCATCACCATCATCACATAGTTAGGCTGATGATCGGCGGACTCCAGCATGGTCATCGCCTGATGCACTTCCGGATTAAACGGCACGTTCACCTCGCTGACCACTTCAATGCCAAACTTGTGCACGGCATCCAACAGGGATTTCAGCGTCAGTTCAACACCTTCAATCATTGACGCCAACGCTTCATTGGATTTGTCCGCCATATCCAATGCGCGCTCAAGATTATCGATCACCGGCAACATTTCGCTGGCGAATTTCTCCACCGCAAATTTATGCGCCTTCTCAACATCGATCTCCGCACGACGGCGAATATTATCGGCTTCAGCGCGGGCACGCAGTACACTATCGCGTTCGCGCTGCTGCAATTCACTCAGTTGCGCTTCCAGTTCGGCAATGCGCTCATCACGCGGGTCAGCTACGTCTGTCGTCTCTGGTACGGCTTCCGATTGACGCCCTTTTGCTGCATCCATTTGATCCAAGACTTGCTCGTCAGGCGTGTTCTGTTCTTTACTACTCATGAAATTCTCCGCGGTTTAGCATTAATCTCGCTAGTTGCTATTATGGGGATCAAAACCGGGGTTTCAAGGGAACCAGTCACATATACCCAATAGATTTCAAGTTGCAGGACGGCGGCAGCCGAAGGGGCAAGGCCCACGGATGGCCGGGTAGTGAGCGCAGCCAGCGCGCCTGCAACCTGAAAAAAGATGACGGGTATATTGGTTTTGCAGAACGTCGGCACACCACGCTGAGGACAATGACAGCAATGAATAAACCATTTAATTGTATTGGTATCGTCGGCCATCCGCGACACCCTACCGCGCTGGCCACCCATGAGATGCTTTATCATTGGCTGAGCGACAAAGGTTATTCGGTGCTTATTGAACAGCAGATTGCCCGCGAACTGAATCTGCAAGACGCGCCGACCGGCAGCCTGGCCGATATCGGGCAGTCGGCCGATCTGGCCGTGGTGGTCGGCGGCGATGGCAATATGCTCGGTGCCGCACGCGTCCTGTCCCGCTACGATATCAACGTCATTGGCGTTAACCGCGGCAACCTCGGTTTTCTAACCGACCTGGATCCGGATCATGCCCAGCAACAGCTTTCGGAAGTGCTCGACGGCCATTATCTGAGCGAGCGACGTTTTATGCTGGAAGCGCATATTTGCCGCGCCGAACAGCCAAACAGCATCAGCACCGCCATCAACGAAGTGGTACTCCACCCCGGAAAAGTCGCGCACATGATCGAATTTGAAGTCTATATTGACGACAAGTTTGCCTTTTCACAGCGTTCGGACGGCTTGATCATCTCCACGCCCACGGGCTCTACCGCTTATTCGCTCTCCGGCGGTGGCCCGATCCTCACCCCTTCGCTTGATGCCATTGCGCTGGTGCCGATGTTCCCCCACACGCTCTCGGCGCGTCCGCTGGTTATCAACAGCAGCAGCACGATTCGGTTGAAGTTTTCCCATATCACCAACGATCTGGAAATCAGCTGCGACAGCCAAATCTCACTGCCGGTACAGGAAGGGGAAGAAGTTTTCATCCGTCGCAGCGAACATTACCTTAATTTGATCCACCCGAAAGATTACAGTTATTTCAATACGTTAAGCACAAAACTCGGCTGGTCGAAAAAATTATTCTAAAATTTTCGCCAGCCACTTTACTGTATATAAAACCAGTTTATACTGTATGAAATCACACCTTGTTTTTACATACAGGAAAACTATCATGCTGGCGCAACTCACTATCAGTAACTTCGCCATCGTGCGCGAGTTAGAAATTGATTTTCAGGCAGGAATGAGCGTGATTACCGGCGAAACCGGCGCCGGGAAATCCATTGCCATTGACGCCCTCGGCCTTTGCCTGGGAAATCGCTCCGACGCCAGCATGGTCAGGCCGGGCGCTACCCGCGCCGATATTTGCGCCCGCTTTTCTCTGGTCGATACCCCCATCGCACACCGATGGCTTGAAGAAAATCAGTTGGATGACAGCAATGAATGCCTGCTGCGCCGGGTGATTGGCGCAGACGGTCGTTCGCGCGGTTTTATCAATGGAACCGCCGTGCCCTTGTCGCAGCTGCGTGAGCTCGGCCAATTGCTGATTCAGCTTCACGGTCAGCACGCCCACCAGCTACTGCTCAAACCAGAACATCAAAAATATCTGCTGGATGCGTATGCGGACGAACCCAAACTACTTGGGGCGATGCAGCAAATCTGGCAGCAATGGCATCAAAGCTGCCGTGAACTGGCGCAATTGCAGCAGGCGGCTATCGAACGGGAAGCACGCCGCGAACTTCTGCAATATCAATTGAAAGAACTGAATGAATTCGCCCCCCAGTCCGGTGAATACGAGCAAATCGATGCCGAATACAAACGGCTGGCGAACAGCGGTCAGCTGCTGGCTTTGAGTCAACAAACATTGCAATTGCTCAGCGAAAATGAAGAACAGAACATACTCAGCATGCTGCACAGCGTTAAACATCAGCTCGGTGAGTTGATCAGTATGGATGAAAAGCTGTCTGGCGTGCTCAGCATGCTGGAAGAAGCCGGTATTCAAATTAGTGAGGCCAGTGATGAACTGCGTCACTACGGCGATCAAATGGATCTCGATCCCATCCGGCTATACGAACTTGAGCAACGGCTATCTCGCCAGATGACGCTGGCCCGTAAGCATCATATCGCGCCAGAAGCCTTACCCGCTTATTATCAGCAACTACTGGAAGAGCAACGCTTGCTGGAACAGCAGGAAAGCGACCACGAAACGCTCAGCGCAACGGTCAGCGCCTACCACCAGCAGGCGCTGCACGTCGCGGAACAATTGCATGTTCGTCGACAGCATCACGCCAGTGAATTAGCCCAGCTTATCACTGCCAATATGCATGAGCTGGCCATGCCACATGGTCACTTCAACATTCAGGTGAAATTTACGCCCGAATACCTGACCGCCAGCGGTGCCGACAGCATTGAATTTTGTGTCACAACCAACCCCGGTCAACCACATCAACCACTGTCAAAAGTGGCATCTGGCGGGGAGCTGTCACGTATTGCACTGATTATTCAGGTCATCACCGCACGTAAAATGGATACGCCGGCGTTGATTTTTGATGAAGTGGATGTGGGTATCAGCGGCCCGACGGCGGCGATTGTGGGCAAAATGCTGCGCCAACTGGGGGAATCGACGCAGGTCATGTGCGTCACTCACCTGCCACAGGTCGCAGGTTGTGGTCATCAACATTTCTTTGTCAGCAAGCAAACCGACGGCGCAGAAACCGAAACGCTGATGCAGCCGCTGGACAAACGCGCACGGCTACAGGAACTCGCTCGTTTACTCGGCGGCAGCGCCGTAACCAAAAATACGCTGGCAAACGCCAAAGAGTTGCTGGCGGCATAAGACAGACGGAGCCAATGGTTTGAAACGCAAACGACCGTAAAAAAGCTCAACTTTTTTGCCTTCTTGAGGTCATACTGGGGTCTTGCCGGTTTTCAAGTCAGGCAAGGTCTATTATCATCGGCAACCTATGCCCTTAAGGAATGTAATCACTATGCGCTGTAAAACGCTGACTGTCGTCGCCGCGGTGGTTGTTGTTATGCTGACTGCCGGTTGTTCCACGTTAGAAAAAGTGGTCTATCGGCCGGACATCAATCAGGGAAACTATCTGGCACCGGGTGACGTCGCCAAAATTCATACCGGAATGACCAAGCAACAGGTCGCTTATACGCTGGGTACGCCCATGATGCAGGATCCGTTTGGCAGCGATACCTGGTTTTACGTATTCCGCCAGCAGCCTGGCCATGAATCCGTAACACAGCAAACGTTGACGCTGACCTTCAGTGCCGACGGTGTACTGACCAATATTGATAACAAACCGACGCTGAACTAATTCAGTCACGGTTTTGTTGAAGGTAACATCACGCTGACAGGGTGAAATATCCCGGGCGAGCAAGAAAGAATTTTACTGCTGGATTAAGTGGTGACAAAAAAATAAGGCACGCCGTGCCTTATTTTTTTGAGCGCTCGGCACGCTGACGACGTAACTCTTTGGGATCGGCAATCAAGGGACGGTAGATCTCAACCCGATCGCCATCACTCAGCACATCGGCAAGTTTTGCGGTCCGGCTGTATATGCCGACCTTATTGGTCTGCAAATCAATATCTCTTCGCAATTCAAGCAGACCCGATGCGACAATAGCCTGTTCCACCGTGCTGCCCTCCGCCAGAGTAAGCGTACGCAGATACTGTCGCTCCGGTAATGCGTACACCACATCCACACGAATATCAGGCACTGTAAACCTCTTTGGCGCGCTGCGTGAATGCCTGCACCATATTTCCCGCCAGTTCCTTGAAAACCTTGCCAAAAGCGAGTTCAATCAGAACATTGGTGAATTCGAAATCAAGATGCAGTTCCACTTTACAGGCATCCGGACTCAACGGCGTAAAATGCCAGTCGCCACTGAGTTGGCGGAAAGGGCCATCAACCAACTGCATATTGATATTTTGATTATTGGTCAGCGTATTACGCGTAGTGAATGTCTTACTGATACCCGCTTTGGCCACATCTACCGCCGCCGTCATTTCATCAGGCGTCGATGAAATAATCCGGCTGCCCGTACATCCCGGCAGAAAGGCAGGGTAAGAAGAAACATCATTGACCAATTGATACATCTGCTCAGCGCTGAACGGCACCAGAGCTGAACGACTTATTTTTGGCATACCATTTTCCGTGATTCCATAAAACGCGCAAAATAATAGCACTGATAAGCCAACAGATAAAAATTCTGCGCGCACTATCGCACAATATCATCAACAATGACCCAGACACACGGCGGGGATTTCATTCCCTTTTACATCCAGTATAATGACGGCACTATGACAAAGAAAAAAGCGTACAAACCCGGTTCCGCTACCATTGCGCAAAACAAGCGTGCCCGCCACGAATACTTCATTGAAGAGGAATTTGAGGCCGGTCTTTCGTTGCAAGGTTGGGAAGTAAAATCACTGCGTGCGGGCAAAGCCAATATCAGCGACAGCTATGTAACATTCAGAGACGGTGAAGCGTACCTGTTCGGCGCCACTATCACACCGCTTAACGTTGCATCTTCGCATGTTGTTTGTGACCCTACGCGTACACGTAAACTATTACTCAACAAGCGAGAATTAGATTCGCTGTTCGGGCGAGTCAGCCGTGAAGGCTATACCGTCGTCGCCTTATCCATGTACTGGAAAAATGCCTGGAGCAAAGTCAAAATCGGCGTGGCGAAAGGTAAGAAAGATCACGATAAACGTGATGACATCAAAGAACGTGAATGGAAATTAGACAAAGCGCGTATCATGAAGAACGCAAACCGCTAAGCCGCTGGCTTAGCAAAGGTAAGTTCTGGTATACTAACGAAAGTTCCTTGGGGCTGATTCTGGATTCGACGGGATTTGCAAAGCCCTAGGTGCATGCCGAGGGGCGGTTGGCCTCGTAAAAAGCCGCAAAAAAATAGTCGCAAACGACGAAAACTACGCTTTAGCAGCTTAATAACCTGCTTTGAGCCCTCTCTCCCTAGCCTCCGCTCTTAGGACGGGGATCAAGAGAGGTCAAACCTAAAAGAGATCGCGTGGATGCCCTGCCTGGGGTTGAAGCGTTAAATCCAATCAGGCTAGTTTGTTAGTGGCGTGTCTATCCGCAGCTGGCAGGCGAATGTAAAGATTAGACTAAGCATGTAGTACCAACGGTAGAGTAATTCCGGACGGGGGTTCAAATCCCCCCAGCTCCACCAAATTTTGTTCTATAGAACGCTAAAGAAGTCCACTAAGCCCGCATGGCACAAGCCCTGCGGGCTTTTTTACGTCTGCTGATTGCTGTGGCGATCTTGTGGCTTCCACAACTTTTAGGTACCTTCTTAGGTACCCGAAAGGCAGGTACCCATCCAGCGGGTACCTAAATGATGGAGGTACCTATGGCACGGTTAACAAAACCCCTCACCGATACGGAGATCAAAGCCGCCAAACCACAGGAGGCGGATTACACACTGCATGACGGCGACGGTCTGCAACTGCTAATCAAAAGCAGCGGCAGAAAAGTCTGGCAGATGCGCTACTACCGGCCTTTAACCAAAAAACGCGCAAAACTGACTTTTGGCCCTTATCCCGAAGTTACTCTGGCCGACGCACGGCAACGCCGTACAGCGGCCCGCGCCCTGCTGGTAAAAGATATTGACCCTTATGAACACCAGCTTTCATTGCGCAAGCAAGCGCTGGAAATCCAATCCAACACCTTTAAGGTCGTTGCCGAACGCTGGCTACAGTTAAAAAAGAGCAGCGTCACCGCCGACTATGCCTCCGATATCCGGCGCTCCCTCGAAAAGGATATCTTTCCCGCCATCGGCGATATCAGCATTACGGATATCAAAGCGCGCACGCTGGTACAGGCAATCCAGCCTGTACAGGCCAGAGGCGCGCTGGAAACGGTAAGGCGCTTATGCCAGCGGATTAACGAGGTGATGATCTATGCCATGAACGTTGGTCTGATCGATGCAGCGCCCAGCGTCAATATCAGCAAGGCATTCGAGAAACCGCAGAAAAAGCACATGCCCAGCATCCGCCCGGATCAACTGCCGCAACTGATGCAAACGATGCGGCTGGCAAATATCGAGTTGCCGACCCGCTGTCTGTTTATGTGGCAACTTCTCACCCTCACCCGCCCTGTCGAAGCCGCTGAGACGCGCTGGCAAGAGATCGATCTGGACGCTAAAGAATGGCGCATTCCGGCTGAACGCATGAAAATGAAGCGGGTACATATCGTTCCGCTGTCAGAACAGGCGTTGGCGATTCTGGAACTTATGAGACCTTTAAGCAGCCACCGGGAATATGTTTTCCCCAGCCGCATTAAGCCGTTACAGCCAATGAATAGCCAGACGGTCAACGCCGCGCTCAAACGCGCCGGATTAGGCGGCATTCTGGTATCCCACGGCATGCGCTCCATCGCCAGCACCGCGCTTAATGAACAAGGCTTTCCACCCGATGTCATCGAAGCCGCCCTCGCCCACGTAGATAAAAATGAAGTACGCCGGGCCTATAACCGCAGCGACTATCTGGAACAACGTCGCCCCATGATGCAATGGTGGGCCGACTTTGTGAAAGCGGCGGACAACGGCAGCGTGCTGGAAGGCGGGATCCGGGGACTTAAGGCGCTCGGGTGATTGTATGAAGCCATGTTTTCTCTCCCGCCTCACACCATAAACAAGTGATGGTGTGAGGCGGGAGACGCATTATTTTTCGCTCATCGTCAATGGACAAATCCTCAACCCCACGTCTTTAGTAACTCTTAAGATAAAGTCACTTAACGGATGCTAAAAAGGAAGAAATTAAAAATATGCCTTAGTCAGAACAAACGATTTCATCGCCTCTGACGGGCATCAACCTAGGTGACTTCGTATGATTGAACAAGACTGGCATCCGGCAGATATCATTGCTGGTTTAAGAAAGAAAGGCACAACGCTGGCTGCGGTTTCCAGAGACGCGGGACTCGCCTCTTCCACTTTGGCAAATACACTGACGCGCCATTGGCCTAAAGGAGAACGCTTAATCGCCGAAGCCTTGCATAAACGCCCCGAAGAGATCTGGCCTTCGCGTTATAACAGCGGACAGCATCAACAGTACCGAGATAGAACTTCGGATTAGCCACTAAAAATTTACAAAATTTTTTTTCATCCTGTTGGTGGATTTAGACGCTCCTTACTGGATTTCTATGGAATAGAAATCCAGTAAGGAGCCAACAAGCGCAGCGCGTTAGCCGCTTGATATACGGATTTTGGCGCAGTAAATTGTCAGTGCTATACCGCTGCTGCAAGCAGCACTCCCATGTTGCCACGACCTTCAAGGCAACGCGCAGGACCAGCCTGTGTGGTCGGCTCCCAACCCGCCCCGCTACCGTTTTGCGGGTGATCGCTGCGGCGATGGTAGCTCACTTATCCCAACGCCTTAGGGCTGCATCCCGTTTGTTCTTCGTGAAGCAACGGCTTTTCGCATACGCACTGATGCGTACAACAACCTTATAGCTGGCGCAACCGTCTGCGGCCTTTTGCTGCCTCAGCGAACGCATCCATGAGGCAGCGGCGTCACTTCACACGGCGCAAAGCCGTTGCAAGTGACGCCGCGAACGATCTCTGCGCCAGCCCTTGCGCCACAGCGCTTTCCGGCGCGACCTGTCATCTGACGCACATATTCTGCGCCAATTCTCATCAACCCACTTATCAGAGGAGAACTGAACCAATACCTGAGACAGGCTTTTAGCCTGAGGGGATCACCCTGCTGATGCAGGCGGCTGCACCGAGTGCATAACCGATATCCCCGCCATACCTCAACCGCTGCCGCTCCGGCGCGCAGGTATTGTTCAGTGCGGCACGGCAAATCCGTGTCGTAAATCGCCGTGCGCCGGAGAACAGAGGTTATTGAGGATGGGGGATAGCATATGTCACGATTAAACTGGGAAATGCTTACGCTGGCCCGACAGGCCGGCGGCAGCCATAAGACGGTGCATGACCGACTAAAAATTGCAGAGCGGCTTGCCAGTCATCTGCTATCTTTGAATATTCAGATCCGCACGGTGCAGCATCTGAAAGCAAAACATATCGAATGCTATATCGCCGAACGGTTAGAACAGGGAATTACTTTGCGCACGCTGCATAATGAAATGGCGGCAGTGCGTGTCATTCTACGAGCTGCCGGACGGAGCAAGCTGGCGGATGCAGAACGGCTGAGCAACAAGACGTTAGGGCTGGGCGGCGCCAGCCGGGACGGTACGCGAAAGGCGATTACGCCGGAGCGCTATCAGGCAGCGCTGGCAAACCTGCAACAGAAAGACGCCGGACTCGCGCTGACGTTGCAACTGGCTCGAATGATGGGCCTGCGCTCACAAGAAGCGGTGCAGTGTTCGCAATCGCTCAAGACGTGGGCCGCGGCATTGGAGCGAGGCGACGAACAACTGACGGTGGTATTCGGCACCAAAGGCGGACGGCCCCGGCAAACGCGGGTTCTGGAGCGGGAAGCGTTAACGCAGACAGTGAATCAGGCGCTGGCGATAGCCGCTACTCGCAACGGTCGGCTGATTGATAAACCGGATCTGAAAAGCGCCATTAACCGCTGGCGCTCGCAAACTGCTCTGGCAGGACTAAAGGGGCAATACTCCCCACACAGCCTGCGTTACGCATGGGCGCAAGATGCCATGTGCTACTACCAGCAGAAGGGGTTCAGCAGCCGGGAAGCCTACGCGCTGGTGTCGATGGATTTAGGACATGGGGATGGGCGTAGGCGGTATGTGGAACGGGTTTATGGCAAGGGAATAGCTCGATAATAATCAGGACTGTTAACGATATGTATCAGCAATATCTGTCACTTCCTCTTTAGAGGATTCCAATAATTGTTTATTCTAAATAAATCCTCAAAGCAACAGATCATTTACTAACATGATGTAACTATTTACTAACAACATTCTAAAATAGTTTTGCTATACAGCATTTGAAATGCAAAAAATCAGATTAGTTAAAGTGTGTAGTGGTATCATGAAAACGACTTAGCATAACATCCATATTACATATGTAATATTGTATAAAAGAATAGAGGGAATCCATGGATAAAGAGAATGAATTTCTAGGTGAATTTTTTATTGACAATAAAAAAACCTCATTTGGTAAACTTTCAATCGATGGAGAGAACACATTATTGACCCTGGCTTTAGGTAGGGAAACAATCAGCGAAGAGCTAGAAACAATAAATGGAATTTTAAGCCATAATAAAAAATCGACTTGTTTAAAATGCATTACGACCAGTAGTAGTTCCAATACTAACAACCAGGGTGTAAAAACCAATCAAGTTAGCATACTCCCTAATTTTGTCACCATAGGAAATAAATATTTAAATCCAAAAGACAAGAACATATCATCCATATCATTCACGACACAAGATATAGAAAAAATACTCCATAACACTAAAAGCTTTGGTCACATAATTGATTCAAGAGAATTCGTTGACCTTATAAACAAATCTTCAAAAATAAATATAAAACTTCATGACCATCCTGAATTTTTTTACTTCACTGGTAAATTTGAAATTATAAAAATTGATACTACCATTGGAGTAATTGAACTAACAAACAATCCTGTTTTTTTTGGCTCAGGGTCGAACGGAAAATTTCTAGAAAACACAATACGCATATCACTAGAGTTTCCATCTCCGTTAGATTTCAGCGAGTGCTTGTCAAATTTTTATTCCTTGAATAGGTATTTCAACCTTATAGCTGGAAGAGAGCAAGATGTTAAAAATATAAAAATACACACTTCGAATGACATATATAAAAGCGAAGATTTAGATTTATTTTTCTCAAACACCCCTGATATAAACCCTACTAAAGAAAACCCTCCTCATCCTGCAGATATACCTATCAACCCTATATCTCGTCAAGATGAGTTTAAAACTGTTACACGAAATTGGTTCAACATTGATGAAAAAAGAAAAGCAGCAAGAATAAGATATAACTTATGTTTAAATAAAGGAAATAGTTACAGTATAGATAGAATTGTAGCAGCTGCAAATATGTTCGACATCCTTCCAGATGAGACGTTCCCTGTTAAGAAAACAATTCCTCATGAATTAGAATTAGCAAAGGTAAAATGCCGAGAAATTTTCAAAAACCTTCCTTCATCTCCAGAAAGAGATAGCATTTTAGGTGCATTAGGACGAATCAATAAGCCATCGTTAACTAGTAAGGCGTTATGCAGAGAGAGAATAGTTTCTCATAAAATAGGAGCAATATTACCAGATTTAGATTTGGTCATAAAAATAGCGATAAAAGTAAGAAATTATTTTGTCCATGGATCTGATGGTATAAGATTCAACAAACTTGAACCAGCAATACCTTTTTTGACTGATGCTTTAGAATTTACTTTTGCCGCATCAGATCTGATCGAATGCGGTTGGCAGGCAGAAGAATGGGTGAAAGGACATTTCGGTTTTGGTCATAGTTTTACCAGATTTATTCATGAGTATAAAAATGAACTAGAGCGTTTAAAAATCACTTTAAAAGATTAAAATTAATTTATAGTAAGAATTAAAGTTATTATCTATCCTACAAAATGCAGAGCAATTAGTCTCCTGCACACTTCACATATAGATCTTCGTGCTCCCATAAGGGAGCATTTACCCCGAGCACTCTTGGCTTCACTGCACAAACATTACCAAAAAAATTTTTTAGGCCCATATTTAGGTCCTCTCATCAAAATAATATTTATAAATATCCCATCTAATCAAAATAATAGATAATAAATTCAACTCCCCCCAGCCCTTGGCGAAAGCAAGAGCTTTACCAGCCACGTTCGTAAAGCTCAATGTGTCACGTATCACGCAAGGTGATAACTCGTAACTACGTACTTAACTTAAACATCTACTGCCGCTTCAATAACTCTACCCATTGTGACGGCCTTGACTTTCATGTGTGAGCGTATAATTTACTGCTAACATTGTTTTATAAAGTAAAAATCATGGGATGGAAAATAAAAACAGCTTTATGTATTTTGGTGGTTGCTATTGCCGACTTTGGTTACGGATATTATCGTTGGTATACAGGACCTACATGCGATGAAGTCACCTACGAAGAAGCGATTGAAGCTGTAAGAAGCGATCTGGTTAGATATCGAATTCCACGATGGAAAGAACTCCAGGCAGATAAACTAGGCACCGATAAACCGGATATCAGCTTCAATAAAGGCGAATCATATATATCAGGAGATGTCTATAGTCTTTCTGTGACAGTATCTGGGCCACTGGAAGGACACCATACGGTTGCCATGTTTATTTGCAGACTAGGCGGCGTTGAATATTCAGTTGGAACCAGAATTTACTGAGTTCATCCGACAATGAAAAGCAGTCACGATTTTCGTGACTGCTTACTCTACTTAGAACAGACACTCATCTTTTTTCAATGATTCCCCATTCCGCCCATTTCGGTCAGTGTCAAGGTTGTTGTCATCCCCTGTTGATTTAGGCTGCCTGTTTTTCCCGCTCCGGATTGAGTGTTACGGTACTTATCGGTTGCCAGTTTCTTGTATCGCCTGACCAACGTTCTGGATGCGCCGCCCGCGCCGCTCGGTACAACTCATCCCGCCGCATCAGTATCTCTCGGTCTTCGCCCCGATGACGCTGCGTCGGCGTCACGTACCCTATACCGCTGTGATAGTGATTCTCGTTATACCAACTCGTAAAAATACCCACCCATTCACGCGCTGCCTCCAGCGAGCCGAATCCGGACGAAGGCCACAGCGGCACGTATTTCACCGTCCGGAAGCTTCTCGATTTGTTAAAACCTTTCCATATTGGTTTTTTCACTACCGATGATTGGGGCAGCTACGCACGAGAAATAGAGTCAGAAAAACACCTGACAGGTAAGATATATTCACACAGCGAATTGAGCGGCATAATCTTAATTTACGAATTCACATTAAGCGTCTGGCAAGGAAAACAACCTGCTTTTCCCGTTCATTTGAAATACATAAAAAGTCATCGGTACTTATATTGAAAAACACCACTACAACGCATTTGAGTCATGACCAAATAAGCAAAGAAATTTCAAATATAAATACGACCATTGCAAATAAAAAGTAAGGAGTTATTAAATATCCATATCTACCATAAAGGTAAAAGCAGAGTATTAGACTGAATTTCCGAGGGCAGGAAGCCCCAATGAAGATAAAAAGCCTTTGCTTCTTCGGATAGCGCATGAACTAAAAGCGCTTTTGTTCCAACTTGCTCCGCCACCTGCCGGGAACGTAATACCGCGTCTTTTAATAATCCTGCGCCAATTCCTTTTGCCTGATAGCGACCATCCACCGCCAAACGTCCCAATACTAAAACGGGCACTGGATCGGGCATATTACGTCTTATTGCACCCGGTGCGGACTGGCGCTGAACGCTTCCCGTCGCTAGTGCATAGAACCCAACGACATGTTGGTTATCCGCATCGCAGACCACAAACGTTCGTGATGCGCCACTCGTCTGGTTTTTGAGCGCCTTACGCTTTAACCACTCATCTAACGACGTCTCAGAACAAGAAAAATCCGTTGTAATATGCCGGGCTGATAGCAATTCTGGTGCGGTTATTCCCACGGCGACGTCCTGTCTAGCAGTGCTCGTAAACGTTCATTAGTAGCAACGGGCTTTTCCAAAGCAGCAATAAACGCATCGAATTGAGAATCATCGGCCAAAAATAGGCGTTGATCCAGCAACACTTCTTCAGCTTCCCGGCATGCGGCTTCAAGAATAAAGTCAGTCCGAGATTTTGATTGTAGTCTTGCAGCGACATCGATTAATTCGCGCTGTGATGCTTTTGCCCGAATGTTAATGGGCGTTTCTTTCACTTCTGTTCTCATGATTACCTCGTGTATAGCAATTTGCTATACACTAACTATAACTAAACGTATGGCAAATTGCTACACAACGTCATTTTATTAGCTGATAAATTTCTGGCTACTCACTTTGCAAAAAGCTTCCGCTGTCTAGGCTATAAGCAAGCAGCAAGCAGCAAGCAGCAAGCAGCAAGCAGCAAGCAGCAAGCAAAAAAATTTTAGGCCCAAACTTGGGCCCATAGAACAAAAATTGAATCAGGAATAAGCCATACAATCAAAATAATAGGCAACCTATTCAACTCCCCTCACCGAATTAAACCTCCCGGATGAGAATCGATGGGTCGACATTTTTCACATCGGCGGTGCCGGTCAGCACCATGCTTGACTCAAGCTCACCCTGGAAGCGTTTGAACAGCATCTCAACCCCTTTAACACCACCGCCGAGGCTGGCACGTAGCATTGGACGGCCGACTAATACGGCTTGAGCGCCACTAGCCAGCGCCTTGAGCACATCGCCACCATCACGCACACCACCGTCCACCAGAATTGGCATCTTGTAACCGCGATCGCGTACGGCTTTTACAATCGCGGGTAACACGTGCATAGTGGCCAGGGTCGAGCTCAGTACGCGACCACCGTGGTTAGACACCACAATCGCACCGCAACCGGCTTCGGCGCACATCAGGGCTTCTTCAACCGTCATCACCCCCTTCGCAATAAAGGGGATCTTGGCGTATTTAACGATTTCTTTAAGCTTTTTCAGATCCTTAGGCTCAACCGTGTTGCCGGGTAGCGCACGGGCGGCGCGACCAGCCGAATCGATGTCAATCGCAAAGAAAGGCGCGCCGGCATCCTGTACGAGATCGATACGTTCAAAGATTTCCTGTTGAGTACGAGGCTTGATTTGCGCAATCGCGCGACCTTTAAATTCTTTGACGACTTCTAAACGACGTTTGTAGGTATCGAGTGGATCTTCAATACCGTCCGCCGCCCAACCTAAACAGCCTGCGTTTGCCGCCCCTTCGATAATGCCGCGGGCGTATTTATCTTCGGTCATCACTTCGCCATCGAACGCTAATTTGTTGGCCGCGCCCATGTTGTAGGTTAGACCGCCGGTGACGCCGGTTAGGATGGGCATAGCTAATTTAACGCCGAGTAACTCAGTTTCCATTTTCGGCTTAGTCACATTGTTCAGGCTGCGCATATTGAGGCTCATGCCTTCAAAGGCTTCAATGTTGCGCACAAAACTTTGACGCATGCCGCCCATACCAGGAACCCCCTCTCCGCAGGGGCCTTTACCATTACAATGGCCTGCGCCGGCTACATCGCAAGCAGCGCAAGTGCTCATAATTCTACGGGAATTGCTGAGCACATCTTTTAAGTTTTTAGGCTCTTTAATGTAACCCGTAATGGCTTTCGGCACCTCCGCAGCTCCGGTGGTTGCCGCTGCGACAGCCGATGCGCCGGCGGCATGGACCGAAGATGAGGCCGACATGGCAAGCGTTCCTGCCGCAGCGGCGAGCATTGCTCCCTTGGTTAGAAATTCACGACGATTTTGGTCTAATCTATTATCCATCTTAGTGTCCCCTATGTTATTCAATTTTTTTTCAGGAGTTATTGACGCGTTTTGCTCACGATCTCAATTTACGTCGCGCGATTTCTTAGGGGGTAACACTCGAAGATAAAATTTGGCGATAGATCTCTTAACTTAAAAAACTTTGATCCTTGCATACCCAATTATGCATTTTTGCATAATGACGAAAACTTAGCCGTTCAAAATCAATTAATTATCTTTTTTTTAAATCAAATATAACCTGACCGTAAAATTAGCAAGCAAATTAAATGTGAAATCACCAGCAGAAAAGAGGCAACAGGCTGCCATTGTGGACTGACTGCGCTTATGGTTAAACCCAATCCAAAAAGGCCCGGATCGCTGATTTCGAGCCTATCCCAGTAGGCGTGATTGGCGCAGCCAGTTTGGACACGGACAGCGCTTCGATCCCGGAGCGTACACGTAGTACGTGAGGATTTCGAGCACTGCCCAGGGCCAAAATGGCAAGTGAAATAGCCCTAATGGGATGGGCTCTTAGCCTGGCACCGATTTTGGGAAGATATCAAGAAGGTGTGTATTCAGTGAGCTATTGGCGGTATTTACGGGGAATGATATTGGCGCTGAGTCTGATCTCGACTCAAGGATTGGCGCAGCAGGATCTGACGTTCAATGTCCATAGCAATA
Organism: Brenneria roseae subsp. americana; assembly: GCF_003115815.1. Taxonomy (NCBI): domain Bacteria; kingdom Pseudomonadati; phylum Pseudomonadota; class Gammaproteobacteria; order Enterobacterales; family Pectobacteriaceae; genus Brenneria; species Brenneria roseae. The sequence goes on from NZ_QDKJ01000008.1 coordinate 85,640, forward strand.
CCCCGCCCTTTGAGTGGCAAAATGAGGCCGGTAAAGAGACAGGCTTTAACATTGAATTAGTCCGTCAAATTGCCCAAAAATTGCAATACGATTTAATCATCAACCGCCAAACCCTTGAGCAAACTCTGTATTCCGTGACCCATCAGACGCGCCAATTAGCCGTGATTGATTTGCCTGCGGGAGAGACGTTCGATCTCCATACCGCGCTGCCGTTGCTGCCCACCTATATCAGCGCCTATAATCGGCGCACCGAAGGCCAGGCGGACTCTTGGGCGGCGCTGCGTAAAAAACGCGTGGCCATCAAACAAGCCTCCTCGGTGGATATGTATCTTAAAGCCAATCCGCAGGATTTTATCCTCGTGCCCGTGGTCACCAATGAGCAGGGATTCGAGCTATTATCCGCCGGTAAAGTGGACTTTGTGCTGGCCGAATTCTACTGTGCCCGCCGCCTGCTGTCGCTGTTCCCAATGACCAAAACGGCAAGTAATCCATTATTTTTTAGTCAGTTTTATTTGGTCATGTCCGATAAGGACCCTTTGTTTTCCAAAGCCGTGAGTGACGTTCTGGAGCAGAATTACCACAGCGGTTATTTCGATGATTTGATTGATAAATGGGTCGGATTCGGCAAGGAAAAAATCGAGCTGGGACAAGTACGTAACAATTTGTTTCAAGGCGCGTTATTAGCCGCCATCGTCTCCAGCATTGGCCTGTTGATCACCCTCTATATCAGCCTGGTGCTCAGGCAAAAAACCAAATCCCTTAAACGGGAACTCAGCCAACGGCAAAAAGCCGAGGCGGAAATTAGCCGAGTATCGGCCCAATTCCACTCGGTATTAGATGGCCTGCCCTGCGGCATTATCCTCCTGGATCAACACCAGCAGATAATTTGGCAAAACGGTAAGTATCAATGGATGTTAGCGCCAGAGAAACTCAAACAGGCGTATCCAAAGGTGGCGCTAACGCAGCTTATCCAGTCAGGATTTAACGGTGAAAACTCGCAATTAATAGAGTTTTCTCTCGACAATAAACGCTGGAAACTTAACTTGTACCTGATCTCAAGCAATATGCTCGCCTTATTTATCGAAGACTACACCGAACCATTTGAGTTAAAACAGGCGAGCGAGCTATCCAGCCGCCTCGCTTCCCTTGGGGAGTTGACCACGGGCATAGCCCATGAAATTAATAATCCCGTAGGGCTTATTAATCAATCCATGAGTCTGATGCAGGATATTATCGACGATCTGCAACGTGCGCTGCCGTTGGCGGCCACGCAACCGCAGGCGCTGCAACAGGGGTTTGAGGAACTTAATTATACCAGCCAATCGGTGCAGGAATCGGCCGAGCGCATCGGCTGTATTATTCACGATCTCAAGCACTTCTCCCGCTACGGCCTCAACAATGTTAAGCCTGTCGCGCTAAACCACATTGTTGAAACCGCGCTGCGATTAACCCATAACAATGTCAAACGTTTGCAGTTGCAGCTCTCACTCTGCCCTAAACTTCCCGCTATTAAGGGGGACGAACTGCAACTCCAACTGGTGCTTATCAATCTGATCCAAAATGCCTGTCTGGCGATGGACAAAACCAATCCGCTGCTGACGATTGAAACCGGGGTCGAAGAGGGTCAGGTATACCTTAAGGTCATAGATAATGGTTGCGGTATGCAGCCTCACATACAGGCGCGTATTCGCGAACCCTTTTTCACCACCCGCCGCGAGCAAGGCGGCACCGGGCTTGGGCTCTCAACCACCAATAAAATTCTTGTCGAACACGGAGCCCAATGGCTTATCCATTCGCAGCCCAATATCGGTACCGAAATGAAAATCCTGTTAGGAATGTGCAATGAAACTTAGCCGCAATATTCTCGTCATCGATGATGAAACCCGCTGGTTACGCACCATCGATATGTTGCTCAATCGGCATATTCCAGAGGCCAAGACCTACACCTGCGAAAACAGCCGTCAGGCCCTGCAACTGATCAACGACTTGGATATCGCGCTAGTGTTACTCGATCTCAACATGCCGGCTCTCGACGGTCGGCAATTGCTTGGAGATATTCGCGAGCACGCCCCCTATGTTCGAGTGATCGTATTGACGGGACTCAGCGAAACCGCAATCGCGGTAGAGTGCATGAAGCAAGGCGCCTACGATTTTATTACCAAAACCAGTTCGACCGACCACTTGCTGCTATGTGTCCGGCGCGCCATGGAGATGATTGGGCTAGAACGGCGTTACCATCAAATTAAAGATGGTTTCTTTAACCGCATGAACCTGGAAGCATTCGATCAAATCCTTACCACGGACATCAAAATGCACGACTGCTTCAATTTCGCCGCCACCCTGCACGATAGCCGCGAGCCCATTTTAATCGAAGGGGAAATCGGCACAGGTAAGCACCTGTTTGCTGAGGCGCTGCAACGACTGGTTTGCCCGGAATCGCCATTGTTAGAGCTGTCACTGGCCGATGTATCCCCGCAGATATTGGCGCAAAAACTGTTTGGAATTGCCAATCAAGCGGGCTTACTCGATATGGCGGGCTCAGGCTTTTTGCTGCTCGATAATTTAGCGCTGGCAGGCGCGGAAACCCAAAGAATGCTCACTCAACTGTGCCAGCGCAAACGCTATTTTCCACAGGGCTCATTGCGGGAAACCGCCCTTAAATGCCGATTACTGTTTAGCTCGACGGTGCCGCTGGAACAACTCGAACAAAGGGCTTTTTCCCACGGGTTGCTCTACTGCTTGCAACCACAACGAATCAAACTGCCGCCGCTTAGGGAACGAGCCGCCGATATTGGCCTGTTATTACAGCATTTTAATGAGATGGCCTGCCAAGAGTTGGGCCGAGATTACCTCGCCCTGCCCCATGCTCTAGCGAGCCGATTAGAGAGGTACGCCTTCCCCGGAAATATTGCCGAATTAAAGTCGTTAACCTTTACCGCAGTTGGGATCAGTAACGGCCAAGAACTGGCCCTCGCGCCTTTTTTTAAGGTGCTGGAACAGACCCAACAGATGCCCCAAAGTGAACGGATTGTCTTTCCGGCGCGCTTACCCACCATTAGAGAAATCACGCAGCAGTTGATCCATGAGGCGCTCATTCGCACCAATAACAACCAGAGCGCCGCCGCCAAACTGCTCGGGATCACCCAAAGCGCCCTGAGTCGTCGTTTATGCAACACTAACATCAGCGGAAAAACAGCCGCCCAAAAACCAAAAGCCGGTGATAACACGTAATACGATTGGTTTAGATACTTGACTGTTGTAGAGTGGCCGCTGGGTTTTATAAAATATAAACAAAATCAAAGAATTGAGTTATCTCGTTCTCTTTTTTGCAGCTACCTGCTGACGCATGGCGACGCCACCAGCGTTGTATATGGTATATGTAACTACAAAAAGCAACTACACGATGTGATTTTTAGACATTCGCCACATACTTAATGGAATAGAGTTTCAGTGGGATAAAGATAAAGCTCACTTAAACTGGCATAAACACAATGTCGCTTTTGAATTCGCTTGTGAAATCTTTTTTGATTCCAGCGCGCTAAGCGTGCTTGATAACAGATTTGATTACGGAGAAAAGCGATACCAAACAATAGGAAAAGCAGGTGGACAAATTTTACTTCTGGTAGTGCATACGGACAGATTCGGTTCAATAAGGCTTATTTCTGCCCGTAAAGCAAACGCCAAAGAGAGAGCGAGATACGAGGATGAAGAATCGTAAACAACAAATCGATCGCCTTAACAACATGGCGGATAAAGATATCGATTACAGCGATGCGCCGGAATTGCCTGATGCGGTGTGGAACAATGCAGTGCGTGGTAAATTCTATAAACCGGTAAAAGTGCAGAAAACGGTACGTATTGATGCCGATGTGCTGAACTGGCTTGAAAGTGAAGGGCCAGGCTATCAGACACGGTTGAATAATATTCTGCGCCGGGAGATGGAAAAAGCATTGCGTTCCTGATTATGTACCTTCCCTTTTTGCAGCAATGTTAAAAATCGGTGGCTCCGATTATGCGGTCACCGTTACTCCCACGGTGATTTTCTATCTAATAGCGCCCGCAGCGATTCATTACTGGTGATTGGTTTTTTCAATTCGACAATGAACGCCGCAAACTGTGCGCCATCAACAACAAAGAGTCGTTTGTTTGATCTTGCCGTGATCTCTCAGCCTCAACATTAATGGCCTTTGGTTTATCCTCTGCTCTCATCGCTACTGTGCCAGAGCGGCGAGCACCGCCATGTCATATCGCATTCGCTTTGCCTTTAATCCGCATATATATATGCGATACAGGATTTAAGATTTATCGTTGGGTAGTGGCCAGAACGCATTGCCAGATGAATCTACTTTCGCACGGGATTTTATTTATTTCGTCAACAGATAATAATTTCGCACTTCGGCGTGAACACCAACTAGTCAAAATGTGATGGCGGGTATTGTATCAGCCGGCTAATACCGGAGTATTGGTCTCTGTCGGTTTTTTTAACGCAACCCGTAGGCAAACTTTGCAGAACTTCGTGATCATACAGATTTTCTGCATCAGACGTCATTCGATTCGAGGAATTGATGCAATGGTCATCCGGTTGTCGGTTTGCGATATTTGGCGATTGAACAGATTGTACAATCCGGACTGAGATCCCTGTGGGTGATCTACTATCTGAAACAATTAGTTAACGGAAGATCTCGCTATGGAATTTCGTGATATCAAATATGTGTTAATGGTCGCAGAAGAAAAAAGTTTTTCTAACGCAGCGCAAAGGCTCTTTATTACTCAGCCGTCGTTAAGCCAATCCATCGCCCGCATCGAAGAATCCCTGGGGGTAAGATTGTTCGATCGCAGCAGAAAGCCTTTAATGCTGACCTTCGCCGGGAAGCAATTCCTTGAAATGTCCTATCAGATTTTAAATTATGAAAAACAACTTCACAAGAAGATGAAGGACATAGCCGATTTGAAAAGTGGAAATATCACCGTTGGCATTTCTCAATTCCGGGGAAAGTACTTTTTCCCCAAAGTACTTCCGGTTTTCTATGATAAATATCCAGGCATTACAGTTTCAATTTATGAGAATAATGCATCAAAACTTGAAAGTGCTGTACTTACTGGTGATATAGATTTTTGCGTGGAAATTTTACCGGTTAAAAACAACGATCTGACCTATTCTCTTATCAATAAAGAAAGGCATTTAATCGTATTACCCCGCGATCATCCTGTTAACAATAAGTATAGAGTCAACGATTCTGTTGATTCATATCCCTCCATCAATCTGGTTGATTTACAAAATGAGTCCTTTATTTATCTTCTTCCTGATTCTCAATCCAGAATTCAGCTTACAAACTTCTTTAAAAAACAAAAATTTACACCCAAGGCGATCATTGAAGTCAGAAGTATGGAAACGGCCCATGCGTTAGCCGTCGCCGGCATAGGCGTTGCGTTCGTATCGGAAGTGATCATTCCTTACTGCAATCCCGAATTTCGCGGAAAGTATTATATATTAAACGGCTGTGTGCCTGATCAATTGCAAGTGGGATTTGTTTATAGAAAAAATGCTTATCTGTCTAAAGATGTATTTTCTTTTTTTTCAACGGTAAAAAATATTTACAGGTAATGCTGCTTTATCTGCCGTCGGGATTAATCCTGATTTTCAGCTCCCGCTACTCGTCCGTCCTGGCGCAATTCATCACTATATTAATAATTTTCCTGCGGTAACGGCCCCTGGAATTGGCAGAGTGACTCTTATTACATTAATGTAAACAAAACGATAAATGCCGCTATAACAGTTGGAATCATATTACGTTTGCTAATTTCTATAGGATTAACCCCCGCAATTTTTGCCAGAATAATTGCCGCCGGACATACCGGTGACATTGTGCGCCCTAAAGCGGCTCCGATTTGAACCATAGATCCCATTTCAATAATACCATAGCCGAAGGTCGGCGCGTGCGGTGTTACGGCTCCATTGAAGGCGAGCGCCGCCGCATTTCCCGTTCCTGATATTGCCGCGATAATAAAAGGACCAAACGCCGCCGAGAATTTTGCCAGTTGCTGCGAGCTCTTCATTATATCCAGTAACTCGTCAACCAGACCAATGGCCTGCATCCCCTGAATAAACATGGCGGCGGAAGCGATAATGCCGACGACATCGCAGAAACCATCGCCCATGCCACGGAAGAACTGCTTTGTCATCTCTTTTAAATGCTGTCGGGTAATAATAAACCCTAACGCTGTTCCCAGGATCATAGCCTGAGGCACTGTAAATTCAGGTATCAACTGTACCTGTTTACTACCTAAAACTAAAATAACAATAGGAACGACAGGTATAAAGGCAAATAAATAATTGACCTTGTTTTTTTCAATCTCCCCATCCTTACTATCTAAAGGGCTGCTTCCCACGCCCTCTTTTTTTATATAAGCAATCACCATTAAAATTAATGCGGCAGCAACGGCAGACACTAATACCTGCCTGGAAAATGTCGAGATAACGGTCATTACATCCACTCCGGCCATTTCAGCCACCTGAGGGTTAAACATCAGGCCCGGACTCATGACGCTCCCCCACGTTCCCAAAAACACAGCGCTGCCGGCCATTGCCGGACGAACACCGGCGGCCAGCAAAGTAGGAATTAAAAGTGTTCCTACGGCTGCTGCCACGCCAGCCGCGCTTGGTATAGCAATATTCAGGAAAAATGTGGCCAAAACAGCACCAGGAATAATAATTAACGGCACTTTCTTTAACAAATTCGTCATAAAAGTAACCAGATGTTTGCTGCAACCTGTATAATCCATTACGTAGCTGAACCCCATGACCGTACAGATTGTCGGCACCAGACCGGGATTGGTTAACTCTTTGACAAAGGCATTGACCGCGCTTACAACATTTCCACCGAGTAATGCCATAACTGCCCCGGAAATAATCAGCACTAATCTGGTTTCATAATTTTTTATGATAAAATAAAATGTTGTAATAATAATAAGAATACCAACCCATATCATAATTTTATTCCCCTTAATAGAGCTGCATTGGTTTTTATTGTTAGTTTTACCTGGTTGTGCAAAGCGACGGATTATTAGACGCCACACAACCCCGGCAACTCCGGGCCGTTTCTATGCGGTCACTTTTATTACTATTACACTGGAGTCAAGCAGTATGAGTATCCGTCATATTACTTTATTTTTAGATAACCTTATTTTATATCGCATTTATCAAAATCCCATTCCCAGTCACAATAAGGAGCCGTTTCTCTAACGTCATCTCGCAACTCAACGCCAAGTCCCGGACCTTCCGGCACCATTAAATAGCCATTCTCAATTTTAAACGGCGTGGTTATCTCTTTTTGAATCCTCTCCCATTCACTGGTGATAGGACACATTTCCATTACTTCAAAATTAGGTATTGCGGCTGCCAGATGCAGGCTACCGGCGAGGTTAATGCTGCCGGTGGCAATATGCGGAATGACGTTGACATAATGACTTTCCGCAATTGCCGCGGCTTTTTTACAACCGGTAATACCCGCCATAACGCAAATGTCCGGCCGTATAAAGCTAACGCTTTCCTCCCGAAGCAGCATATCCACATCCTGAATACAAAAACTGCGTTCTCCGGCACTGATCGGTGTTTTAGTTTTACGCGTTATTTCTTTCAGCGATAAATAATTTTCATAATTAATCGGGTCCTCGAAGAAAAGAAGATTGCAGTCTTCTACCATCCTCAGAAGAGTAATGCTTTCATGCGGCTGTAACGCGCGATGAATTTCGCAACCCAGATCCATATCCAGACCAACAGCTTCACGTACTGCATGAATCATATCGCTCATTGCTTTCATCTGGCGGGCGTAAGTACCGGTGGCCTCCCTGATATTGGTTGGATTTAATCGAATACAGGTATACCCTTCCGCCTGTAGTTTTATCGCTGACTCAACGCTCTCCTCAATGGTTTTGCCATTCACAACGCCCCATAAACGAATTTTCTTGCGGACGGCGCCGCCTAACAACTCATAAATAGGGGCGTTATAATACTTACCCTTGATATCCCACAAAGCAATGTCAATAGCGGAAATCGCGCTGCCGACAACCGTGCCGCCGAATTTAAACCGGTTATATAACTCGCTCCCGATATACTCTATCCGCCTCGGGTCCTGACCAATCAACGGTTTTTCCATGCGGGCAACCGCGCCAGCCACCGCTTCCCTGAACCCCCAGTTTCCGCCTTCGCCTGTGCCGATAATACCTTCGTCAGTGTACACTTTTACGAATAAGCGGCGAGAGCCTGTCAAAATAGATTCAACTTTTGTGATCTTCATTATTCATTTTTCCTTTGTGAGAATATTATCGCAATATATAGCACTTCACATATTCGAGCGTAACTCGGGATTTGTTGTTAATGATAAATAGTGAGATAACAGCCAATAACTCTGCCGTAAATATCCACAAAATTTGCCTCACCGGCTATTTATTTTGACTATCGCACTCTACAAACAATAATTCAAATTGGAAATTACATATAATATTATAGGTTTTGGTTATACTTCATTTTAAATAGCTGTTCCTGATTTCAATCTCAATAGGAAGTGTCATGTAATAAACAATTTTTTATTGAGTGATATAAGTAAAGCAATTGCAGGATCGGTATCAGGCGGCGACGCCTACTGGCTGCCAAAATATGAGTTGCGAGGCAGACGCCGGCAATGAAACAACCGGCTCCGGTCGGTTTTTTTACGTCAAAATGCCTTAAAAGGTGATGAGTAACTCGTCATCTATTCGCCCCCCCCCCCTTTTCATCATTGGTATACGTTTCGGTATACCAACAAGATCTGAATTCAAACTTAAATCATTAATATCATAGTATTACGAGGAATATTCAGATTCCCTCAGGGACGATTTTAGCGAAACGGTGGGTGCTGTGCGTAACACCGTGCTCTCGTAACCCCTTCACCGCGCTCTGTTCAAAACATAATAACCATTGCGTTGCCGCTTTTTTCGTTATACTTTTCTGTAACGTTGCACTAAAACGTTGCAGAAAATATCCCCCCGGAGAGATTCCTTCCGTGCATGTATCAATACTCGGCGGTAATCCACATCTATCTCCCTGTTTAGAGAGGATTTGCATGTTTCATGAGCTAAAAGGCAGACGTGTTTTAATTACCGGTTCGACTACAGGTATTGGGCTGGCGACAGCCAGACTGTTTCTAACATATGGTGCCTGTGTCGGTATTAATGGTCGTAGCACTATTACCGCGCCCCACACTCTGGATTCACTGAATACGCTACCTGGTCAGTACTCTCAGTTTGCGGCGGATCTAAGTCATTCGGCTAATTGTCAGCGGTTAGTGGATGATTTTGTCGCTCACTTCGGAGGAATCGACGTGCTGATCAACAATGCGGGCGGACTGGGCGGCAGGAGTATGCTGGAAAATATGGATGATGCGTTCTTCGATCGGGTTATGGATCTCAACGTGCGCTCGGTATTGATGATGACCAAATACGCCATTCCCCACCTGCGTCAATCAGCCAAAGAGAGCGGACTGAGCAGCGCAGTGATTAGTACGGGATCAATTGCAGGTCGCGACGGCGGTGGAATTGGCGCGGGCGTTTACGGTAGCGCCAAGGCCTGGATACACAACATGCACCGCAATTGGGTAAAAGAGTTCACCCAGGATAATATACGCTTTAATGTGGTCTCACCGGGAAGCATAGATACCGCGTTTCATCACGGCAAAAGTGATGAAACAGTGCAAAAGATGCGCGACGCCATTCCGATGGGGCGCTTCGGCCGTAGCGAGGAGGTGGCGCCAACTTATCTATTCCTGGCGACTCACGCATTAAGCGGATACATTTCCGGGCAAATTATTGACGTTAACGGTGGTCAGATGGCGCCTTAGTTGCCATTAAAAAATGTGTTCCCGGATAAAAAACTTATAATCAGGCAATAAAAACAGATGTAAGGAAAGTATGGCAAACATTCGTGATGTTGCGAAACACGCTGGCGTCTCCCTTAGCACCGTATCAAATGTGCTGAACGGGCGCACCGACCAAATGCGTCAGGAAACCCTGGAGCGTATTGAGCAGGCCATGCGCGATCTGGACTACCATCCAAACAGGATCGCTCAGCAACTCAAGACGGGTCAGGCGAAAATGTTCGGTCTGCTGGTCCCTTCGATCATTAACCCGAGCTTTGCTGCTCTGGCACGGGAAGTGGATCTGGCAGCGAAAACGCATCAGTATCGCGTACTGTTGGGAAACACCTATCGTCAGGTGGATGAAGAACACGCTTTCCTTGAAGATATGTTCGCTCACGGCGTTCGCGGCATCATTGTTGCAGCGAGTGATATGGAAAAGCCCCATTTTTCACGGGCCGCGGCTCAGGGCATGATTATGATCGCCTACGACAGCCGCCTGTCCAGCGGAATACAACCCGGTACGACGCCTTACGACAGCGTTTCAATGGATAACGTTGAAGCTGGCCGACTGGCTGCCGAACACCTGATCGCCAGAGGATGCCGCCATATTTCATTTGTTACCGAGGCAAGCCTTACCGCCAGCCGCTCTCACAAAATTGAGGGGTTCCTCAGCGCGGCCCGGGAACATGGGTTGCTAAGGGAAGAGATGATCATCGAGGGGAAAGCCCTTTCTGCCTACGGGGACACCGAAATGACTGAGCTGGGGCGTCTGTTGGCTAAAAAAATCTGCCAGCAGCCACGCTGGCCAGATGGTGTTGTCACCATCAACGATGCGCTTGGTATCGGACTGATGGCCGGTCTGCACGAAACGGGGGTGAACGTGCCACAAGAGATCTCCATTGTGGGGATCGATAATATTTCACTCTCCGGCCTGATTTACCCTGGCCTGACCTCGGTGATGCCACCACTGGCAGACATGGCCACAACCATGGTGGATCGTCTGCTTAGCCGGATAGATAACCCGGCGCTCCCTTCCAAAGAATTTCTTTTCAGGCCTGCGCTGGTCAGCCGGAAATCGGTCAGAGACAGTGAAGACCCGCATTCAGGACATACTCAGAAATAAGAGACATGCTTTGCTTTGTCGGTATCTGATGGCGCCGGACGTGGGCGCCATCACATGACACGATCAGGCGGCGGAAGAATGCTTCACCGGTCGGGAGCCGTATTTCCGTCAGAATACGATAGGACCCACGGTCAGCAATATATTGGCAAAGCGCCGGGTTTCACCAGAGGCTATCACAAGTAAAGTATCATCGCTTTTAACCAGCGAGTAGAAGCTATTTCTGTCAACGTAGGTTATGTCTACCGTATCCGTGAGTAGCTGCTTGTATTCTTTCTCAATGGTATTTTCAAAATCATCTGGATAAGCCATCAATGTTGCTTTTTCAACATTAATATAGCCAAGAATTTTATCCAGAATAGCCGTACTACTAATCATACCAGGTGTAAAGTTAAGATAGATTACTTGCGCATTGCGCGCTGAATTAGTAACAAAAGAGTAGTTTGCATCGGCAATTAAAATATTGGCTTTATGACCACATTGCGCCAATATCTTCAGCAATTCCGGGTGAATAATTTCTGATTTAATCATGAACTATATCTCAAAAAATGCGATGGAAAATAAATTCCATCGCATGCAATTTTTACATTCTGTAAATACCGCCATTGATATCAATGGTGGCGCCGGAAATAAAGCCATCATATTCAGAGGCAAGGAACTGAATAGCTTTGGCGACATCTTCCGGCGTTCCCGCTCTTCCCAGGGGAATAGCCTCAATAGTCTGGTCGGCTGATTCTTTGGTCGTATGTTGATTATGGAATCGCGTGCCTAAAATTAACCCCGGCGCAACAGCATTAACCCGAATCCCATGCTCACCCAGCTCTGCCGCCAGTGAACGCGTCCAGGTTAATATCGCGCCCTTGGTTGTTGAATATACCAGAGATCCGGAATGCCCGCCGGATCGTCCGGCCAGAGAGGCCAGATTGACGATACTCGCTCCGGCGCTGGCATTCTTTAAGTGCGGTAAGGCGCTTTGCGTCACATTAAGCATTGTCGTCATATTGACATCAATGACCGTTCGCCAAAATTTATTATCAATTTCACCCAGCCATTTTCTGGCAATAATACCGCCCACATTATTGATCAAGATATCAATACCGCCTAAGAACTCGACGGCCTGCGATACGCATTTAGCGGCATCCGTTTCATCTGTTAAATCAGCATAACCATAAGCGGCTCGCCTTCCCAGAGAATTCGCTATTTTGACCAGTTCTTTCGGCCCCTCCTCACCGCTAAAATAATGAATATAAATATCACATCCTGCTTCAAGCAATGCTTTCGCCGTTGCTTTACCAATTCCCTGCTCCGCGCCAGTGATCAGCACTTTTTTACCTGATAACGATCCCATTATTAACTCCTGTTTATTTCACATCTCTTACATCAACCGGAAAGTCGGCTTTAGATGTATGGATTAATTGATATGCGACGACGCCGTTATTTACGGCAAAAAAACGTAAATTGGCTTCCTCTTAACTATGCAAATATTCGTTTTGCAAACCGTATTCGATATTCCTCTTGTTACCCGGCAGCGAATTTTTCCGCGATGACCTGCCTGCAAGCATCAATCACCTGATCCAGCGGACGATTAATGTCGATATGGAAGACATCCGGTTCCGTGGTATCGGGTCTCTCCAGCGTGGCGAATTGGGAATCCAGCATTTGTGGGCTGAAGAAATGTCCCTTACGCTGCTTAAGTCGCTCTTCAATAACGGCGTACTCGCCATCCAGAAAAAGGAAAGAGAGGTGAGGATTTCCCTGACGTAAAATGGCGCGATAACGCTTCTTCAGTGCAGAACACACCAGCAGCGATCCCGAATTTGTGCGCAACATGGAGTAAGCGGCGTCATTCAGCGCCTGAAGCCACGGCGCACGATCGCTATCATTCAGGGCATGACCTTGCGCCATTTTGTCTACATTAGCGCGGGGATGTAAGAAATCGCCGTCAAGACACGCCAACCCCAGACGCTGGCTGAGCTTTTGCGCCACGACGGATTTTCCGCTGCCAGATACCCCCATAATGACGAAAAGATGCCGCCCCTTGTTTTCCGGCCGGTTGAACCGACATGCAAGCCCCTGTGCTACCGCCAGCCCGAACGCCTCCGGAAGAGAACGGGTTTTCTCTTCGCGCACCGGCGCTCCCCATACGGGGCCGGGAAAGTGGGCGTCGTCCGCATAGCGGGGAATGATCTGCCAGTGCAGATGCGGGAACGCCGCTCCCGGGCTTATCAGATCAATGTGTTGCGGCTGTAGCTGTTGATGAATGACAGATTCAACTTCACTGATAACCGAGAAAAGATGCTGACGTTCATCCTCGTTTAAATGGCTCAACCCGGTTTTGTGTTGATGCCATATTACCCGGCACCCGCCAGGAAATACCGCCTCATCCACCAGCACGACCCGGCAGTATTGATCCTGCCAGAGGATCGGTTGATCTGACGGATGACAGTAATCACACGCGTTATTACTCATTTTTCCAATCCTGTAAGGCCTGGCTGAAGTTATCTCCAATGCCAGGACGGCCCATACCTGAAGTCTGTTGTACCCGGACTCTTTTCAGCATCGGCGACACCAGTGCTGAAAAAACGTGTCCGGGCCTCTTCTCTTTCATCGCGGCTGCTTCATTAGTAACCGGCCAGCCCCGGTAACCAGGTCGTCAATGAGGGCATCAGCGCCACGAGGATGATCCCGACAAACACTACCGCCAGATATTTCGCCATTGGCCGAATCACATTTTTCATCTCCACGCCACAGATGGCGCAGGTGGTATACAGTCCCAGCCCGATCGGGGGAGCGAACAGTCCAAAGCCCATGGAGAGAATCATGATGATGCCGAAGTGCAGCGGGTTGAAACCCAGTTGAATGGCGATGGGCACCAGAATTGGAGCGAAGATAATCAGCGCGGGCGCGCCTTCCAGTACGGCGCCGAACACAATCAGAATGACGATGGTCAACAGCAGGAATAGCCAGGCCCCCTGATCCATACCAATCCCGACCAGAAGCTCCGCAATTTGCTGTGGGATCATCTGAATGGTTAGCGCATAAGAAAGGCTGGTGGCGCAGGCTACGATGAACAGCAGCACCCCGGACATCGCCGCGATATCAATGAACATTTTCACCGTGGCTTTCAGCGTTAGCTCACGGAAGGCCAGCCGTCCCACAACGATGGCGTAAATCACGGCAAAGGCGGAAATTTCTGTTGATGTGGCGATACCCATCATCACGCCGCGGCCAATCATGAAAATCATAACCAGACCAACAGCCGCCCCCAGATAGAGTTGAGCGCGTGGGCGTAATACCGGATAAGCTTCGCTGACGTTAATTCTGGCGCCAAACCGGTTGGCCGCGATGAGCAGCAGTACCAGCAGACAGGCGGCGGGCACCAGTCCGGCGATGAATAGCGCGCCAATAGAGATATTGGCGACAAAACCCATCACGATCAGGTTGACGCAGGGCGGAATGGTTTCCGCCATCACGGCGGATGCGGCAAAAACACCGGCGGCTTCTTCACTATCCTGCTTGGCGCGACGCACCGCAGGCATCAAAACGCCACCGACCGCAGCCACGTCGGCAAGTTTGGAGCCAGAGATACCGGAGAAGAAAGCCATCGACAGTACGGTGGTCATGTTCAGGCCGCCGCGAAAGCGCCCCATGCCGCGTACAATCAACTCGACCAGACGTGTCGACATGCCGTTGATTTCCATCGCGGCGCCGGCCAGCAGGAAGAACGGAATGGCAAGCAGCACAAAGTGGTCAACGCCCGCCGCTACTTGCTGTGAGAAAAAGACGAACGGCAGCGAAGGGTCGCAGATAAAAAAGACCATCGCCGACATCCCCAGGGTAAAGGCGATCGGCACGCCGGCAAGAATGCCAAGGACAAAGCAGATCAGCATCAGTCCGGCCGCGGCGGTGGCGGGATCGGCCATCATCGAAAGCTTCATATAGCCGAGCAGCATCAGCACCAGGATCCCCGCGCCGCTCAGCAGCACAATCCGGGTCTGCTCACGCAGGGCATGCTCCAGCGCGGCGACCATCATGACGACAGAGCCGATCAGCACCGGGATGACATAGATAATCTGCGGTAAGCCGGTCTCCGTTGTCTGCATCCGGGCGGCTTGCACCAGGTCATAGCTGGAAACCACCAGACCGACTGAAACCAGGAACAGAATCCAGCGGCTGGCGTGAATAACATAGGGACGAACCTGCTCCGGCAAAAAGCGCAGGAAGAGATCGACACCAATATGACCACCGCGGCCGGTCGAAGTCGCGACGCCGAAAAATACCAGCGCGATCATCATGGCCCGCGCCACTTCTTCCGCCCAGTGGATAGGCGAATGCAGCGCATAGCGCCAGATAACGGACGCAAACACCACTAAGACATTCGTGAGCAGGACCAATGCGCCGGCATAGGACGTCATGGTCGTCAGAAACCGGCTAAGCCGGCTCAGGAATACAACAGGCCTGGTTTCATTTTTGGCTGTCATGGATAGTTCTGCCATGTTGAACCTCTCAATACGGTTCCAGGTACATATCAGGATTTGGCATCAGGCTCACCGTCAGTACCGCGAGCCTGATGCCGCGAGGATTAATTACTGCGCATCAGATGTCGCCGTGGCGTTAATCTCGTCAACAACCGGCTTCAGCTGCGGATATTTGGCGAGAAATTCCGTCCAGACTGGCTGTACCTGCTGGTAGAAATATTCACGATCGATTTCGCGGAATGTGACGCCTTTCGCCTTCAGATCCTGAATAGCGCTCTGTTCCAGCTTGTTCGCTTGTTGACGTTCATATTCCGTCGCCTCTTTCGCCGCGGCCAGAACATCGGCGCGTAACGGCTCCGGTATTTGCTGGAAGCTGTTTTTATTCATGGCGATCATGATGGGGTTGTAAATATGCCGGGTCAGCGCGGCGTTCTTAACGATTTCATAATATTTACTGGAATAGACGGTTGCGGCGTCATGCTCAACGCCATCAATGACGCCCATCTGCAAACTGGAATAAACTTCACCGCCAGGCATGGGAATCGCTACGGCGCCCATATGATTCAATGTTGAAATAAAGTTAGGCACCGGCAATACGCGAATTTTCAGATTCTTCAAATCTTCAGGTTTTTCAATCGGCTTTTTAGTGTAAATATTGCGCGAGCCGAGGCTGTAGCCATAGCCCAGTACCATTACGCCGGCCTTTTTTGACATCAGATCGGAGAGTGTCGTACCGGCTTTACCATCAAGCGCTTTGCTGACCTGATCGTAATCTTTAAACAGATAGCCTAAATCCAGTACGCCTATTTCAGGCACCAGCGTTGCCCAGATAGAACTCCCGGAAATCATCATGTTAATAGCACCAATGCGTACCTGCTGGGTGGCATCGGCTTCTTTGCCCAACATGCCGTTGGGGAAGTAGCTCAGCTTGATTTGTCCGTTAAGTTTTTCGTTTTTGTTTAAATTTTCCTGGAATCGCTGGAACCAAATGTAATGAGAGGAGGTTTCATCGGCGGGCAGAGAAGAATAAACCCGCATATTGATGGCGGCCTGAGCAGCCGAAAATGCCGAGCATCCCGCCATTAAAGCGGCGCCCAGGCACGTTGAGACTATTACATGGCGTAACGTAAGGCGTTGAATAGTTTTCATAATGATTATCATCCTGCCGTAGGTTATATCTGGTATCTATCTTGTGCGGTTTAGCGGTGAAAATTACGCGAACGTCGCCGTATAAAATTACTGACAATGGTCACTAACCGCCTTCTGTAACGTTTTAGTGTAACGTTACAGAAAAACTATCGGCGCCATGTTGAAAAAGCAAGCGGCCTGAAGTCAATAAATCGACAAGATTGAATTTTTGTGCACAACGTCGCTAATTTTGGCGGACGTGTTACAAAGGGAAAAATTACAAAACAATGTTTAGTCACTGTTCAGTTAATCATTTTTAACACCCCCAAACCCATTACGCTGGCGTCCTCCGTACCGGAGTGCCTGCATAATGGATTGGAGGGAGAAGTGGATGAACCGTGTTTGCAAAATCTTCTGCTGGAGACTTGCACGATGAACGTCAGGAAATACTCTTATCGAATATTTTGATGAGGGGAAGGCCGTCGCCGCTACGTTAGCTGCTAATCCTGCCTAAAGCGCGATAGTCTGAGGATAACGCCGCTCACGCTCCCGTTGTGGTGAGGCCAGCGGCATCTCGCCCAACAAAGCAGGAACAAAAGAGATAAATCAGAGGCGAATGCTTATCTGTTCATTTTTCTGCTAACATCTCACGCAGGATAAAATCGGTATATATTCCTTTACACATCGGTTACTTCAAAAAAACAGTACAACGCTTCACTGGCAAAACTAAAACGCAGGAGAAATCATGAGTCTTCACCTCTGGCTGGCTTATACAGGGATAATCATCGCTCTTATTGCCATTCCGGGCCCTTCCGCCTTGATCAGCATGTCCCACGGTTTGCGTTATGGGTACTATCGCGCAACGGCAACCGTACTCGGCGGAGTCGCTGCGGCAATGGTATTGATGTCCTGCTCAGCATTAGGTCTGGGCGCCGTCCTTGCCGCGTCGACAACCGCGTTTATCGCATTAAAAATCATTGGCGCCGCTTATCTGGTCTGGTTAGGGATTGCGTCATGGCGCTCAGCAGAAATGGGAGCGACGGAGCAAGAAGTGCAGGATGCTTCAGCGCCAGGCTGGTTTTCTCTGTTCCGCAAAGGCTTTCTGGTTGGGATCAGCAACCCCAAAGATCTGCTGTTCTTTGCCGCCCTTTTCCCGAACTTTATTGATACCAGCGCCCCACACGCCCTACAGTTTGTCATTCTGGCTGCCACCTGGGTCATGTTGGATTTCAGCATCATGTTTATCTACGCCTGTACGGGTCGCCGTTTGTCAGCGGTGTTCTCCAACCCACGTCGGATAAAACTCTTTAACCGCTCCACCGGCGGCATTTTTATCTTGGCAGGCACCACGCTGGCCGCCTCCACTCGGTAATAATGTCACGCCGTGTCAGTCGGCAACCTGTTTAAGAACGCTTTCCCCGCAGCGGCCATCCGCTCAGCGCAGTTCGATCAACGTCAGCCGGCCGCCAAATACGGCGCCGGTATCAATGTAGAGCTGGTTAAAAAATATCAAGGGCTTGTGGAGCGGCGTGTGCCCGAAGATAAACAGATAAGCCCCGGAGATGCGGTTCCCCTCGCCCGCCATCGCCCGCGTGATACGGTTGCGCCCCCAGACCAGCTCATCCTCATCGACGGCTTTGCCGAAGGCATAATCGTCGGCGGGATAGTCGGCATGGGCAATCACATAGCGGCGGCCGCCGATATTGACGTCGATGACCAGCGGCAGGTTTGCCGTTTGGGCTATGCGCCTGCTCGCCAGCCGTTTATCGGCATCATCCAGGTTGGCATACCAGGTTCCGCCGTTACGCGCCCAAAGCCAGCCGTTATCTTCATTCAGCGCTTCCCGCGCCATCTGTTCATGATTGCCGCACACGGCGGTAAACCAGGGTTCATCCAGCAATGACAGGCAGGCCAGACTATCGGGGCCACGGTCAATCAGATCGCCGACCGAGATCAGCAGGTCGGTTTGACGATTGAATTTTCTGGCGGCCAGCGCATCCAGCAACGGCTGATAGCAACCGTGGATATCGCCGACCACAAATATTTTTTGATAATCCTCTGCGCTGATTCTGCGATACATGGATACCTCATCTGAAGCGCACTACCGTGCCTGAGTCTGGCCGGGAAAACGCCGACGCCCCCTGACGCGGCCAAACGTTCTCCTATTTTTACACGCTCAGATAAGTATGGCATTTAACACGCCGCAGTGAACGACTCTTCCGTCGGATGGCGCGGCGTTTCCAGAATGAGCTGGTAAAACACCAGATCCAGCCAACGTCCGAATTTGAAAGCCGCCTGGGATATGGTTCCCGCATGTTGAAAGCCCAGTTTTTCATGCAGAACGATGCTGGCGCCGTTTTCAGCATCAATTCCGGCCACCAGGGTATGTACGCCCTGCTCCTTGGCCGCCGCAATCACTTGCTGAAGCAATAGCTTACCCAGCCCTTTTCCCCGGTGATCCTTATGGACGTAGACCGAATGCTCCACGGAATATTTATAGGCCGGCCGGTCACGAAAAGCGCCATAGGTGGCGAATCCCAATAGTTCGCCCTGTTCGTTTTCATAGCCGATGATGGGGAAATTATGGGCCGATTTGCCGGCGAACCAGGGCGTCATGCTCTCCAGCGGCCGAGGTTTATACTCATATATCGCCGTTGAATTGATGATGGCATCGTTGAAAATATCTAAAATCTGCTGTGCATGACGCGCTTCCGTACAGTTAATTCGCTTCATTTCAGTTACCTTCCCCGCAAAAATTCAATATAGTAGAAATTATTCCACTAAAGTAATCAGCTGGGGATTCCCATGTCAATAGATAACGTGATAGCGACGCAGCTTTATCAATTACGCAGAGCCAAAAATATGAGCATTGAGCTGCTGGCGCAGCACTCAGGCGTCAGTAAGGCGATGATTTCCAAGATTGAACGCCAAGAAAGCAGCCCCAGCGCCACCATCCTCGGACGATTGGCGGCAGGATTGGGCATCCCCATCACTCAGCTATTGAGCGATGAAAATCAGCCGCGTCAAAGGCTACGCAGAAAAGCGGATCAGGAGATATGGCGCGATCCGGCGCAGCACTATCTGCGTCGGCAGGTTTCAGAACGGGAACCGGCCACCGGGCTGGAGATGATCGAAATTACCCTTCCTCCTTTCGCCAAGGTCAGCTATCCGCGTTGGAGCAGTCACCCCTATCAGCAGCGGCTATGGTTGATTGAAGGCGCATTGACCGTTGAGTATCACGCTGAGCGTTTTGATCTTATGGCGGGCGATTGCCTGAATTTTGACGTGGAGCATGCCGTCACGTTTCATAATTCCCACCCAAGCGAATGCCGTTATCTGTTGGTGATAACCAATGATTAGCGATAACCAATGACGATAACCAACGAATAGCAACGGATAAAGCGCCTCAACCGACCGCGCCTGAGAGAATGGCGCGAAATCCGGCATCTATTAATGGCGTTGGTCTGTCCGGCGGGGTCGGACAGGCATGGTTATTGCGTTCCCGTTGTCCCGCCGCCTGCACGGGAAAGCTCAGGAAAATGCTTGCGTAGCGCATTGGCCACGGCCTGTCGGTCGTACCCCAACCGTTGCAGGATGGTGGCGATTTGTCGGGCGGAAATGTCATCCTGATACACCGTGCACAGCACATCAGTAATCAACTCCGGCGTAATGATGGAAATCTGCGAGATGTCGCCGACACTTTCCCCAATAGCCTGAAGGATATGTTCGACAGCCTGTTCCGGGGTCATCCCCTGCTCCTGTAGCGATGCCAGCACAGCAACAAGCTTATCTTTTAATTCATTCGCCATCGTTCAGTTCCTTGATTAACGGGGCCTTTCCTCAGTTCCCGTCAACATAGCATTTACCAAATCCGGGCAACTTGTCCTGTCCCGGCACGCCACAACCTGAGATTGTGGCTACCACAAATAAAGAGTGTTTTTCCGATATATCTCAGATGGTTATAGTGAAACCAGCCCTTGTAATTCCCTCCGACAGCCGTACCGATACAAGGGAGGTATAGCCGTTTGGCAACGTCCAGCCCGTTTATCAGGTTGCATCAGCACCTCTTTCCCAGCATAGAACAGGAAAACGATATAACCAGAAAACAGCACGGGGATAAGGCATCCACCCTACAATAACAGGAAGATAACGTCATGAGCAGATTAAGAAAAAATAGCGCTATCGGTTGCTTTCTTTTCATCTTTAGCCTCTCTCTCAGCTACGCACAACACGCTACCGCGCAAGAGCGCAAAATAGAAACCGACGTCGTTGTCGTCGGCTTCGGCGGCGCCGGCGTGTCCGCCGCGGTGTCGGCGGCGGAATCCGGATTGAAAGTCATTGCGCTGGAAAAACAGGCGTTCGCCGGCGGCAGTTCCAACTTCGCCGAAGGGTTGTTCGGCGTCCAGACCGATCAAACCCGTAAAAACTCGATAACCATGACCCCGGAAGAGGCTTACCGGACCTCCATGGAGTTTAACCAGTCTTACCGGGTTAATCCCGCGCTGGTGAGACTGTATCTGAAGGAGTCCAACGCCACGATCCGCTGGCTGGAAAAGCACGGGGTCAGTTTCTACGTGACCCAGATATCCCCGCATGAACCGCGGGTGTGGCATATCGTGGAGGATTACGGCAACGCCCACCACGGATCGGCGCTCATCAAGCGCATGGTGGAGCGGGCCAACGAACTGGGCGTGACGGTCATGTATAAAACACCGGGGAAAAAGCTGATCTACCAGGATGGCGCCATCAGGGGCGTGGAAGCGGAAGATGCCGATGGCAACAAAATCACCATCACGGCGAAAGCGGTTATTCTGGCGACGGGAGGATTCCAGGACAGCAAGGAGAAAGTCAAAGCCTGGACCCCCTTCGATCCGGAAAAAGTCCAACCCTTCGCCTTCCTGAACAAAACCGGCGACGGCATTGATATGGCGATGGGCGTCGGCGCCGATACCACCGACTTCGGGCTGATGATGCATCCCGCGCTGACGGATAAAGGCATTCCGCTGGTGGGCGATTTACAGGGGATGGCCTGGGAACCCAATCTGTGGGTCAACAAATATGGCGATCGCTTTATTGATGAAACGGTCGTGCAAAGTTTTGTTATTGCCGGTAATGCGATTGAAGCGCAGCGCGACAACTTCGTCTGGTCCATTTTTGACGACAATACGGTGAAATATGTCGAAGAACAGGGAGCCAGAACCGGAATGGGGGTCATTATTCCGGTCATGAAGAAACTCACCAACGTAAAAAAAGAGATCAACGATGCCATCAGCGCAGGCAGCGACAAAGTGGTCATGGCCGGCTCGCTCAATGAACTGGCTAAAAAGATCGCGGTCGATCCCAAACGGCTGACAGCCTCCGTCACCCGCTATAACCAGATCAAAGAAAAGAATGTGGATGAGAATTTTGTCAGAGATCCGGCCACTATCATACCGGTTACCGGCCCGACCTATTACGCCCTGAAAGTCCAACCTCACTATTTCGCCACTATCGGCGGGGTACGCATCACGCCGGCGATGGAGGTAACGGATAAGCAGGATAACGTGATCAAAGGACTCTACGCTACCGGTCTTGATGCGGGCGGGCTATATGGCAGAACCTACACGCTGTGGGCATCGGGTTCCGCTTACTCCTTCTCAGTCACCTCAGGCCGTTTGTCCGGCGTCAACGCCGCCACCTATATCCGCGCGCTGAAATAACTCCCGCACGCTGTGATGGGGAGCCAGGGCTCCCCATCGTGCATCACATGCACTGGGGGAATAATGAATAATATCAATCAATTGATTAGCGTTACGCTGCTGACGGCAGCCGTCATGGCGGCGCCCGCGGTTTATGGCGTGGAAAACGTCACGCCGTTGCAACCGGGCGCCACCACCGGAAACGCGGCCGGCATGCTGCCGCCGGACGGGCTCTATTTTTCGTTTGCCAGCTCTTATGAAACCGGCTTCCTGCGGGATGAAAACGGCGATAAGGCCCAAACGCCCGGCGGCAACGTCAAACTCAAGGTTAACAGCTCTGCGGCCTCGCTACTGTGGGTGCCGGGTTGGGAAGTGATGGGCGCCCGTTACGGGCTCAGTGTCACCCAGCCGTATCGCACCATTCGCGTCAAAACCGATAACGGCATCTCGACAAGCACGGATAGCTATGATGGGTTACTCAACACCACGCTCACGCCGCTGATGTTGTCGTGGGATCTGGGCGGCGGCCTGTTCATGGGATTCGGCGCGGGGATCAGCCTGAAAAACGGCAAGTTTGAATATCAATACAGCGAAGCCGCCGGCAGAAACGTCATGCTGGGAAACTCCACCGCCAATAATTTTTATATTTTTCAGCCCAATCTCGCCTTCACCTACCTGCGGGATGACTGGGCGTTCACGCTGAATAACATCTTCAATATTAATACCCGCAACAAAACCACCGAGTATCAAACCGGACACATTTATTATCTGGATGCGACCGCCGCTAAAACGATGGATAACTGGACGCTGGGCGTGATTGGCAACTATACCCGGCAAATCAGTAATGATGAGATAAAAGGACAGAAAGTCGCCGGCACTCCGGGGCTCCACACCCAGGGGAAACGCACCGAATATGCCGCTCTCGGCCCGCTGGTCGGCTACAACTTCGGCTCGTTTGCCGTTTCCGGCCGCCTACAGTTCTCGCTGTTCGCCAAAAACGATGTGGATATGTCGATATTGCAGTTGGGCGTCACCATCCCGCTGCAATAACGTCGGGCCGCCATCGTCATAATCTGGCGATGGCATCTTCATCCCCCCTTGCGCACAGCAAAACTGTGCGCAATATCCCTTTTATCAATACGTGTTTTTTATTCCTATGATAGCTGTCATGTTCTGACATAAAAGGGCTGGTTACACTGTGCGCCAATCCTTGCACGATCTTCAATGATGGAAGCGATGGCACATGGATATCGGCACGCTGAAATATTTTGTTCAGGTGTATGAGGATCGCTGCCTGACTCGTTCCGCACAGAAATTGTTTATTACCCAGCAGGCGCTGAGCAGGCAGATCCTCAACCTGGAGACCGAACTGGGCGTCACCCTGTTTCGGCGTAATTCCCGCGGCATGTCTCCGACGGCAATGGGCGATGTTCTCTATGCCAAAGCCCTGACCGCCATCAACAGTATCGCCGATCTGGAAAATGATATGCGCGCCAGACAACAGCACGAACATCCGTGTTACCGTCTGGGCTTCTCTCCCGGTACGTTGCAGAGCCTGGGCGTGCAACGGGTGATGGAGTTTCTGGCTTCGTACACCGATGCTGACTGTGTACTGTCGGAGCACGCCGACATTGAATGTGAAGCTCGCGTGGATAACGGATCGCTGGATATGGCTATCACCGTCAAGCCGGCGGATAACCAGCGCCTGCGCTATATCAGCATCAAGCAGGAACGGATCGTGCTGGTTACCAATCAGGAACATCGTCTGGCGCGACAGGCAAAAACACGGCCCATTCGCCTGTCCGACATGGTCGATGTCTCCCTGATCATGCTGGATGAAACCTTCCGGCTGCAAGAGACCATCATGCATCATCTGTATCAGGCCAATATCTCGCCCCGTATCCATACCCGCATCAGTCACGATCTGCATGTCGCCTATGATCTGGTGATGCTGAACAAAGGCGTTTTTGTGTTTGTCGAAGGACTGGCCCGCCCGCTGCTGCGCGACGGCATGATGTGCATTCCCCTGCTGGATACCGGCATGACATGGGATATCGGCTTTATCCTCTGCCACGAATCCGCAACCCATTCACCGGTTCTGATCAATTTCGTCAACAGCTTTCAGCGTAAAATGAGCGAACCTCCGGAAACCACACGCCAGACCGATGCCATTGGCTGCCCGCTGTTTACCTGACATTCCCGGCTATTGATGAATAGATGCGGGAGGCGGCGTTTATTCCGCATCGGTGTATAATGGTTAGCATTAGATAAAAATAGTTTGAAACAACTCTGCGTAAATCGAGTCACCCTCTTCTTTCTTTGAGATGCGATAATCCACCGAATAAAAATCGTGTTTCATTTAGTGAGCAAAAAAGGCCAAGTCATGATCACCACCGACGGTAACAACGCAGTCGCCTCTGTCGCCTGGCGAACCAATGAGGTCATCGCCATCTATCCCATTACGCCAAGTTCCACCATGGCAGAACAGGCCGCGGCCTGGTCGAGCGACGGCGGCAAGAATATTTGGGGAGATACGCCGCATGTGGTTGAAATGCAATCTGAAGGCGGTGCGATAGCCACCGTTCATGGCGCGTTGCAAACCGGTTCCCTCGCGACCACCTTTACTTCATCGCAGGGCTTACTGTTGATGATCCCCTCGTTGTATAAACTGGCCGGTGAGCTGACGCCTTTTGTCCTGCACGTGGCGGCACGCACGGTGGCAACCCATGCGCTCTCGATTTTCTGCGATCACTCCGACGTCATGGCCGTCCGCCAGACCGGTTGCGCCATGCTGTGCGCCAGCAACGTGCAGGAAGCGCAGGATTTCGCGCTGATCGCGCAGATAGCCAGTCTGAACAGCCGCCTACCGTTTATCCATTTCTTTGATGGCTTTCGTACATCCCATGAAATCAACAAGATTGAGCCGCTGAGCGATGAGGTTATTCGCCAGCTGTTGCCCCGGCAGGCCATTGAGGCACACCGTGAGCGAGCGCTTACACCTGAACGGCCGGTGATTCGTGGAACGGCCTCCAACCCGGATACGTTTTTCCAGTCGCGGGAGGCCACCAACCCATGGTACAACGCCGCCTGCGGGCACGTCGAACAGGCAATGAATGCCTTTGCCAAAGCAACGGGGCGCCAGTATCGGCCATTTGAGTACTATGGCCACCCGGAAGCGACGAAAGTGGTTATTTTGATGGGTTCGGGCGTTGGTACGTGCGAAGAGGTCATTGATACCCTGTTGACCCGTGGAGAAAAGGTCGGTGTGGTTAAAGTCCGTCTCTATCGGCCTTTCTCCGCCCGTCATTTGCTGGCTGCCATTCCGCAAACGGCAAAAAGCATTGCCGTACTGGATCGCACCAAAGAGCCGGGCGCGGTGGCTGAACCGCTGTATCTGGATGTGATGACCTCACTGGCCGAAGCATTTTCCGCGAGTGAACGTTCATCAATGCCGCGGGTGATTGGCGGACGCTACGGTTTATCCTCGAAAGAATTCACGCCGCAGTGCGTCCAGGCGATTTTTAATGAGTTAGCACTTGCCAACCCGCGTCCCCGCTTCACCGTTGGCATTTATGATGATGTAACCCATCTTTCTCTGCCGTTGCCGGAACAGCGTCTGCCGACGACATCCTCACTGGAAGCCTTGTTCTATGGATTGGGCAGCGATGGCACCGTCTCGGCGACCAAGAACGCCATCAAGATCGTGGGTGAAACCACGCCGATGTTTGTACAGGGCTACTTCGTTTACGACTCCAAAAAAGCAGGCAGTTTGACCGTTTCCCACATGCGCGTGGGCCCGCATCCGATCAATTCCGCTTATCTTATCGATCAGGCGGATTTTGTCGCCTGTCACCAGTGGCAGTTCATTGATAAATACCGAATGGTGGAACGGCTGAAACCCGGCGGTATCTTCCTGATCAACTCGCCATATTCCAGTGACGATATCTGGCACCGTCTGCCACAGGAAGTACAGGCCGGTCTCAAGACGCGTAACGCACAGGTGTATTGCATCAACGCGGCGAAAATTGCCCGCGAATGTCAATTGGGAGCCCGCATCAACACGGTGATGCAAATGGCCTTCTTCCATCTGTCACAAATCCTGCCGGGCGATCTCGCGGTTGAAAAACTACGCGCCGCTATCGCCAAAAGCTACGGCAGCAAAGGCCAGGAACTGGTTGAACGCAACTGGCGCGCCCTGAGCGCCACATTAGAAGCCCTCTCCGCCGTCCCGCTGGAGGCGGTCAATCCGGATAGCCCGCAGCGCCCTCCCGTGGTCTCCGATGCGGCGCCGGATTTCGTGAAAACCGTTACCGCGGCCATGCTGGCGGGTTTGGGCGATACCTTGCCGGTTTCTGCGCTGCCCCCCGATGGCACCTGGCCGACGGGGACGACGAAGTGGGAGAAACGCAATATCGCGGAAGAAATTCCACGGTGGCAACCCCAGCTCTGTACCCAATGTAACCACTGCGTCGCCGCCTGTCCGCACTCCGCCATCCGCGCAAAAGTGGTGCCGGCCGATACCATGGCGTCTGCGCCGGCGTCATTGCAATCGCTGGATGTCAAAGCCCGCGATATGCGTGGTCAGAAATATGTTTTGCAGGTGGCGCCGGAAGACTGCACCGGCTGTAACCTTTGTGTGGAAGTCTGCCCGGCGAAAGATCGTCAGAATCCCGAGTTCAAAGCCATCAATATGGAATCTCGTCTGGACAACCTGAGCGTCGAAAAAGAGAACTTTGATTTCTTCCTGCAACTGCCGGAAATCGACAAATCCAGGCTGGAACGCATCGATATCCGTACTTCTCAGTTGATTTCACCGCTGTTCGAGTATTCCGGCGCCTGTTCCGGCTGTGGTGAAACGCCTTATATCAAACTGCTGACCCAGCTTTACGGCGATCGGCTGCTGGTGGCGAATGCCACGGGCTGTTCGTCCATTTATGGCGGCAACCTGCCGACCACCCCGTGGACCACCGATGCCAACGGGCGCGGACCGGCGTGGGCCAACTCCCTGTTTGAAGATAACGCCGAGTTCGGTCTGGGCTTCCGCCTGAGCGTCGACCAGCACCGCCAGCGCGCCGTGCGCCTGCTGCATGAGCTTGCGCCGCAGCTGCCGGATGATTTAGTCGCGGCGTTGCAGGAAGAGTCGATCGCGCCGGAGCTGCGTCGTCAGCAAATTGAACAGCTGCGTATGATCCTGGCCGATCTCAACAATGAGCAGGCCAAAGCCTTGTCCGCCGAAGCCGATCATCTGGTGGATAAATCCATCTGGCTGATTGGCGGCGACGGTTGGGCGTATGACATCGGCTATGGCGGTCTGGATCACGTCATGAGCCTGAGTGAAAACGTCAACGTGCTGGTGCTGGATACCCAGTGTTATTCCAACACCGGCGGACAGCAATCCAAAGCCACGCCGCTGGGCGCCGTGACCAAGTTTGGCGAAAAGGGCAAGCGTAAAGCGCGTAAAGATCTCGGCATCAACGTGATGATGTACGGCCATGTCTACGTTGCGCAGATATCGCTGGGCGCGCAGCTGAATCAGACGGTGAAAGCCATTCAGGAAGCGGAAGCCTGGCCGGGTCCGTCGCTGATTATCGCCTATAGCCCTTGTGAAGAGCACGGCTACGATCTGGCCTTCAGCCACGATCAGATGCGTCAGCTCACTACGACAGGCTTCTGGCCGCTTTATCGCTTCGATCCGCGCCGCATCGAAGAAGGCAAAGCCGCGCTGGTGACCGATTCTCGTCCACCGTCAAGCAGCCTGAGTGAAACTCTGCTGAAAGAACAGCGCTTTCGCCGTCTGAACAGCCAGATGCCGGAAGAAACGGCGCTGCTGTATGAAGAAGCCGAACTGGATCTGCGCCGCCGTTTTGATTTCCTGACCATGATGGCGGGTAAAACAGAGAAAAATCCGCAGGAGTAATCGAGGCGACATCACGCAAAAGGATAGCCATCGCGCTATCCTTTTATGCTTGCAGCAATAACCTAAAGGGCGTTAACGTCAACGCATCGCATCGTTGCGTCACCTGGCGTCAGGCACCCTTTCCGCCGTCCGCCATATCAGCCAGCAAGAGAGGGAACGGGGATGAAAGTCGCACTGGGACAATTCGCGGTCGACCGTGAATGGCAAAACAACGTCACGACAATATCGGCATTCATGTCGGCAGCGCAGAAAAACGACGCCGATTTACTGGTGTTGCCCGAAGGTGTCCTGGCCCGGGATATAACCAATCCCAATATGGTATTAACCTCGGCCCAACCGCTGGATGGCCCGTTTGTCACACAGTTGCTGGCTGCCAGCAAAGGCAGCGCCATGACAACGATGCTGTGCGTCCATATTCCCAACGGTGAGGGGAAAGTCTGGAATACGCTGCTGGCGATCCGCGACGGTGCTATCGTGGCCCAGTATCGCAAGCTACATCTGTACGACGCATTTTCCGTGCAGGAATCGGAAAATGTGTTGGCCGGTGAAGACATTCCGCCATTGCTGACCATCGCCGGGATGAACGTCGGCCTGATGACCTGCTACGACATCCGTTTTCCTGAAATGGCGCGGCGTTTAGTGCTGGACGGTGCGGACGTGCTCGTGCTGCCTTCCGCCTGGATTAAGGGCCCGCTGAAGGAATCCCACTGGGAACTGCTGGTTCGGGCCAGGGCGTTGGAAAACACGGTCTATCTTGTCGCCGTGGGAGAATGCGGCGTCAAGAATATCGGTAACAGTATGGTCGTCGATCCGTTAGGGGTTGTTATTGTCCAGGCGCCGGAAGTGCCCGCCCTGCTCTACGCCGATATCCAGCCGGAACGATTGGCCTATGCTCGTCAGGCGCTGCCGGTATTGGCTAATCGCCGTTTTAAGAAACCTCTTTTGGATGGAGAACGCGGCTCCCTGACCGGGGATTGAAAGAATTTTTCATTGTGATACCAAAAAATGTGATTCGTTGCACATCTTGTTTCCCTCAAAGACCGTTCTGCACATATAATGCGCATCCGGTCGTTATCGATCGGAAACCTGACCCATTACCGCTGGTATGGCATTTACCACTCAACAAAGACATGAAAATGAGTATTCGCGCGATCCTTACCCTAGTTCTGGCCGCCGCCGCATTTAGTCAGGCCGCCTTTGCCGTTGTCTATCCACTGCCTGCGGCCAACAGCCGTCTGGTGGGAGAGAATCTGGAAATTACTGTCCCGACAGACAGCACATTGCCGTTAGAAGCTTTCGCAGCCCAATACCAAATGGGGCTGAGCAACATGATGGAAGCGAACCCGGATGCGGATGTTTACCTGCCACAGCCCGGTAGCACGATGATTATTCCCCATCAGCTTATCCTGCCGGACGCGCCGCGCGAAGGTATTGTGATCAACAGTGCGGAAATGCGCCTGTATTACTACCCGAAAGGCACCAAAACCGTCATCGTTCTGCCGATCGGGATTGGTGAGTTAGGTAAAGATACCCCGATTAACTGGACGACCTCCGTTCAGCGCAAGAAAGCCGGTCCGACCTGGACGCCGACGGCCAAGATGCACGCCGAGTACGCCGCCCGCGGAGAAACGTTACCAAAAGTGTTCCCGGCCGGCCCCGATAACCCGATGGGGCTTTACGCGCTGTATATCGGTAATCTCTATGCCATCCACGGCACCAACGCCAACTTCGGCATCGGCCTGCGCGTGAGCCACGGTTGTGTGCGTTTGCGTGCCGATGACATTAAGTATTTGTTCGATCACGTCCCGGTGGGTACGCGCGTACAGTTCATTAATGAGCCGGTTAAAGCCACGGTGGAACCGGATGGATCACGCTATGTGGAAGTACACCATCCGCTGTCTCGTACGGTAGAAGAGTTCCATTCTGATTCTCCGGCGCCGATCAGTATCACCGCCAAAGTCAGCCAGGTGTTGGCCGATGCCAGCGTGAATACCAGCGAAGTGGATCATGCCATCAGAACGCGTTCCGGTATGCCGACCAAGATCAACGGTCTGATCGAGGCAGAAACGCCGGCGATTCCGGTTGAGTCTATTGCCGCGCCGATTACGCCGGAAACACCGGCGCAGGACGATTCCGTTCAGGCTCCGGTACAGGACGATCCGGCTGATGCAGCCGCGCCGGAAACTGAAGCGCAACCCGCACCAGAAACCAACGCCAACCATTCTTAATCCGATCTCTTCATAGAAAACGCGCATAAGGCGCGTTTTCTACTTTCCCGGTTTGTTCCCACGGCTTTCTATCCTTAATTCAGCCCCATTCTGCCCGGCGATAGCCACGGCGCTGAACTTGACGGGCGCGGATACGCTCACGCTTTTACTTCACTGGCTTTCTGGCGTAGAGAATTAATTGACATATCATTAGTTACATAGTTAATTAATGACACATCATTCAATTAATCTCCCGGTTATTTATGTCTCTATCAACCCCTTCTCCCCGTCGCCGCTTTGCGAGTCTGATGGGACACACGACACGGCTGTGGCGCCGCATCATCGACAGAGAATTACAGCCTTACGGATTGACGCAGGCCACCTGGCTACCGTTGTTACACATTGCCAGAGCCACCCATCCCATGAACCAGAAAGCACTGGCGGAGTCCATCGGCCTTGAGGCATCCGCCGTCGTCCGTTTGCTGGATAACCTGCAAAAGCAGGGACTGATTGAAAGACGGGAAGGGACAGATCGCCGGATTAAGGAGATCTACCTCACTGCACAAGGCACCGGGCAAGTTGAAAAAGTTGAGAACATCGCGAATCAGGTGCGTATCAAAGCGCTGAACGGATTGAGCGATACCGAAGTTGAGCAGATAAATCAGGCCGTTGAACAGGTTATTGCCAATCTTTCAGCCTGTGAACGGGGTAACGCATGAGCATGAAGGCTTTCCGTTCAGGGTTTCAACGCTTGAACCGCCGTCACCAGATCATGGTATTGTCCGGCGCGCTGATGTTAATGATCGTATTGATCTGGGTTACGCTGTGGCTGCACCAACGCATGACGCACATCAGCGAAAACGACGCTCACATCGTCGGTGAAGTGATTTCCCTGGCCAGCCGGGAAGGCGGATGGCTTACTGCGCGTCCGGTGATTGATGGCGATGTGATCAAGAAAAATCAGATACTGGCTCAACTCGACGATCGTGACGCCCGGTTGAGGCTGGCGGCGCTGGAAGGCAGTCTGGCGGCCGCGGACGCGCAGGTCAGTTACAGCCAGGCACAGCGGCAGACGCTGGATCTGACCACCAAAGCAGAACGGGATGAAGCGCAGGCGAACCTGGCGGCTACCGAATCCGCGCTCTCCAATGCGGGCTATCAGCTTAAACTCGCCCAGATCAACTTCAGCCGCGATGATCAACTGGTTAAAACCGGGTTGACGCCGAAAAAAACCTGGGATGAATCTCACACCATCCTACTGCAACGTCAAAGTGAACAACAGGAAGCACAGGCACAGCGGGTATCCCAGCAGGCGGCGCTCGCCAATGCGCAGGCACAGCGCAATAACCTGATGGTGCTGGATCGACAAATCGAGATGCAGCGCCAGCAGCGCGTTGCCTTACAGGCTCAGGTTGATCAACTGAAACAGGAAATTGCCGATCGCACGCTGCGATCTCCGGTAGATGGCGTGGTGGACAGAACAATCAGCAATGTCGGCGAATATATTCAGGTTGGCCAATGGGTCATGATGGTTCACGATCCCCTGAATCTTTGGGTCGAAGCCAACATCAAAGAAACCGCCATCGAAAATGTGAAAGTAGGACAACCGGTAGATATTATCGTCGATGCTTATCCGGGGGCTACGTTTCACGGGCATGTTATGCGCGTCGGCAATGCGGCGACCAACCAATTCGCTCTGCTGCCCAGCCCCAATCCTTCCGGTAATTTCACCAAGATCACCCAGCGGGTGCCGATACGCATCGCCCTCGATCAGCCGGATACCCGTTTGAAACCCGGTTTAATGGCGGAAGTGACCATCAATGTCGCCGATTGAAACGCAGGCGGCACGTTTTGGTGCTTCATACCGCTGGCTGGTCACTGTCACCATCATGCTGGGAACGATCTCGACAACCGCCACCGCGACCATTGTGAATGTCGCCATGCACGACATCATGGGGGCTTTCGGTATGGGGCAAGATCAGGTGCAGTGGCTTTCCACCGCCTTTCTCGCGTCAATGACGGCAACCATGCTCACCACGGCCTGGATGCTCGATCGCTTTGGCTACCGTAATACCTTTGTCGGATCGCTGGCGATCTTTGTGTTTGGCAGCATACTGGGCGCTATCAGCCAAAACGGGGCGGAGGTCATCCTGGCGCGAATACTGCAAGGCTGCGCGTCCGGTATTATTCAACCGCTGGCTATGGTGGTGATCTCCCAGGTATTTCCACCCTCACAGCGCGGCAAAGCCATGGGCATCTACGGTATCGGCATTGTGCTGGCGCCAGCGCTTGGCCCGACGGCAGGCGGTATGATGGTCGACCAACTGGACTGGCGCGCCGTTTTTATGGTGGTTGTGCCCTTTTGTCTCGCAGGCATTGCCGCCGCCATGTTTATCTTACCGGGTAAAATACCGCAAACGGATACGCCCCACCGCCAATTCGATATAGCCGGATTCATCCTGTTAATCATTGCCCTGGTAACATTGCTGAGCGGATTATCCAACGGTCAGCGCGAAGGGTGGGATGCGTTTCCGATTATCGGGTTATTAACCTGCTCGCTGTTTACCGGTATCGGTTTCATTCTTTATGAGCTGCGCACGCTTCACCCTTTATTGAACCTGCGGGTATTTGCCAACCCGGCCTTTAGCGCAGGCTGTATTGTGGCGTTCGCACTCGGCGCCGGCATTTACGCTTCAACCTATATTATCCCCTTGTTTGTACAGACCATTCAGGGATATACCCCCACCCGTTCCGGGCTGTTGCTGATGCCTGCGGGGTTGGCGCTGGGGCTGGTGTTTCCGATTGCCGGTCATATCAGCGACCGCGCCGCGCCGCACATTCCGATTATCATCGGACTGGCGTTATTCGGCCTTTCCTGCTGGTTATCCAGCGGGGCTGATACGGATACGCCATTCTGGACCATGGCCGGGTGGATCGTGTTGGGAAGAATTGGACTAGGCGTGATGCTGCCTGCCCTGAATGCCGGTTCATTACGCGCTCTCCCTCTGGATAAACTGGCGCAGGGCGCCGGCAGTCTGAACTTTATCCGCCAGCTCGGCGGAGCATTAGGGGTTAATCTGCTTTCCGTCTTTGTTGAGCGTCGCAGTTCTTTTCATGGCGAGATGCTGGCAGAATCACTGACGCAGGGTAATGCCATCAGCACCGATATCATCCGCCAGCTCGGCGGCTTCTATTCCCATTGGGGCAATCCGTTTGGTGAACGTCTCAGCGCCAGTATCAATCCCGGGGTAATGGAATTCATTGAACGCATTCTGCTGCCGAAAGCGCAGATGTTCGCTTATCAGGATGGTTTCTACATCGTCGCGATATTCTTCTTTGCCGCCATTATTCCCTCGCTGTTTATCCGTAATCGTGTCTCGACGCTTAATAATGGCGCGGGTGCAGGAACTTAAATAGCGATAATCCACAACAAAATTTATCACGACTGCAATCTCAATCAGCTCAACTCACCATTGGGCTGTTTTTTTCATCATGGCGCACTGAACGATAATAAAACACACCTGAAATCAGGCACAGCGTATAACCAAACAGTTCGGCGCTTTCTTCCGCCAGATTTTTCACGGTTCGAACATACCCCTCATCCATCAGCGTTAGCCACAGTTTATTCATGCCGATCAGGCGGGAAAAAACCAGAACCGACAGCAATCCGCATACCATGTAGCCATAGCTTGGATGCTGAAAAAAATGCGCTAATCCAGCGATCGTGCTTTTTATCGACATTAACGCGTAAACGATGCACCCGATAGCGCAAAGCATTGCGAAATAAAACCAGCTACCGTGGGCAAGGTAATCCAGAAAAAAATCTATTTCCCTGATAAACAAACAAAAAAAGAACCCGGCAATCAGCAGATATCCCCCACGGCATGCCGCCGATTTGCTGGCCATATTGAGAAATAGCCCTCCGGTTAACAGTAAAAACAACTCTTGGGCAAACTCGGTAACAGATATCTCCCCCACACTGTTTTTCAAAACCACTATATCAACAAATATCAGTAGTGATATCAGCCCGACCACGACAGCCAGCATCAGGGAAAAAATCAGACTATGAACAATAACGGCAACATCCTTACTCATGTTTTCAACACCCGAATAAACACGATAACTATGCTGATTTTATCAGTCGGTGAAAATTAACAATGGGCCGTTCATGCGACATTGCAAAGGAAGAGAGAGATATATTGGGCGACAGAGACGGCAGCGGGCGATCAAAATACCCGCCTGCCGATACGAAGAATTAAATCAGGGCCGCTTCTTTCAGTTCGCTTTTCAGATAAGCGTAGTAGATTGGCGCGGCAATAACGCCAGAAAGCCCAAAAGCGGCTTCAAATACCAGCATGGCCAGCAGGATTTCCCATGCATGCGCTTTAATTCTGGTTCCGACAATCTGGGCGTTGAGAAAATATTCAAACTTGTGAATCAACATCAGATAGACCAGCGCGACCAGAGCAATGGGCAGGGAAATGGAGAGCGCGGAAAGAAAGACGATAGAATTGGAGATCAAATTACCGATAACCGGCAGCAGGCCAAAGACAAAAGTCAGGACCACCAGCGTCTTGGAAAACGGCAGGTGAATACCGAAACACGGCAATGCCCCCAGAATAAAAATGGCGGAAAGCACCGTATTAACCGCAGAGATTTTGACCTGGGCAAAAACGATATTGCGAAATGATGAGGACAACAGGGCGACCCGGCGCAGAAGCTCCGCTTTAAGCAAGGGTTTTTCTTCATCATCATCAACATTGTATAAAGAAATGATCGCCCCCAGCACCATACCAATCAGCATCGTAACGAAACCATGCAGAAAACTTTTCCCCATATTCTGCAAAATAACAATGTGCTGCTGAATCCATCGCAGGAATTCATGCTGAAGCTCTTCGACACTCACCGGCAGATATCCCGGTAAATAGAGCATCATCTGCCGCTGGATATCATTGAGGATATAGGCAATACGCATGTTGAAAGCGGTGGTATCTTTCATTTCCTGCATCAGCAAGCCAACCAGACTGCCGAACAGCAGGCTCAACAGGCTGACAACCAACGTACTGATAATCGCCACGACCATCCAGCGCGCGCGTTTGCCGCTGATCACCCGTTGAAAATAAGGAGTCAACAAATTCACAATTTCATAAACGAGAAAACCGGCAATGAAACAAGCCAACAAACGCAACGGCAGCAAAATCAGCAGGCCACCCATAACAAAGAAAAAGCTCAGAAATCGGGCTTGTTTCAAATTCAGTAACTGCATAATGACGTCCTGTATTCGTAAAATAACGCTAAATAAGAATGTACTGCCCTTCCAGTCCGTAGCGTCCTGAATATCTGGTTCGGGTATAAAAGCGATTTTTTTTATGGCGGGCGTCCTGTCCGCCCCCCTCGGGCCGTCGCGAGCGACGTTGAAAATCGTTCCAGGCGATTTTTCGCCCCATCCAGACAACCAATGGACGGGTGAAGGAGTATTTTTAGCGTTTTACTACAGAAACACCAGCGGGTTTTAACGCGAGCTGATATCAATCCACCAGGCAAAGCGTTTTGTCACTTTGATGGGGAGCGTGCGAACCAGCGCTTCAAGCAGACGATCGCGCTCATGCAGCGGGAATACGCCGGAAATCCGTAACCCGGCTACCTGCTTGCTCACGTGGAAATAGCCATGATGATAACGGGACACTTCATCAATCAACTGTATCAGCGGCATGTTATCCGCCACCAGCACGCCCGAGCGCCAGCTCTGACGGAAATTATCGACAGGCACCGGGGCATCACACCGATCGCGCGTAAAGGCGACCTGCTGACCCGCCGTCACCCGCTGTGTCAGCGCAGTGGTGCGCAATACCGCTTCGCCGCTGAATACGGATAAAAAACTCTGTGCCGGGGTGTAGCGTAGCGCAATTTGGCACGGCTGCGGAGCATCGATCCGGCCATGTGCCGTCATCAGTCTGGTTGGCTGCGCCGTCCGGTTCTCCAGCATAAGCTCGCCCTGAACCAGTTTAAACGCCAATGACCCCATCCCGTTACCCTGCTGGTTCAGGGCCGAATCCGTATTCAGCCATACGGTCAGACCATTGGCGATCGCCAATTCGCGGGTTTCCCCCGTGCCGGTTCGGTAATCGGCGGCATAGCTTTCCCACGGCAGGCTGAAACCGACGCCGCCGGTGACGCCGGCGATCGCCAACAGCTTGAGTATGCGTCTGCGATCGGCGCCGCGCTTATTCAGTACCGAAGAAGCCAGCTGTTTATCGACCGCATGAAAGCGCGCGTGAATCTGTTCAACCTGTTGCCAGGCCTGACGGTGTGTTTCGTCACGCCCCAGCCACTGCCGCCAGGCCTGACGCTCAAATTCGGTGCACTCTTCATCATACAGAGTGGCATACCATTCTGCCGCAGCATGAAAAACGTCTTGGGGAATATCGGATTTGATAGCGGAGATCATAGGTCCCGACAAAGCAGACAGTTGAGCATCGCCTGCGCCATATATTTTTTCACCATTCGTTCAGAAACCGCCAGACGCCCGGCGACCTGCCTGTAAGTCAATCCATCAAGATGAACCCACAGAAACGCCTGACGAACCTTGGCGGGCAGCGTTGCCAACATACGATCAATCTCAAGCAGGGCGTCAATGGTCATCGCCTGCTGTTCGAGCGAAGGAACAACGGCAGGCGCCTGCTCGGATAATACCTGTAGATAAGCGTTTTCGATGTCTTTACGTCGCCAGTAATTCACAACCAGACCGTGCGCTACCGTAGTAAGCCAGGCGCGCGGTTCCCGGATCTGTGTCGCTTGATGCTGGCTGATAAGACGTAAAAAGGTATCCTGCGCCAAATCGGCCGCCTGTTGTGAACACCCCAGACGTCGACGCAACCACGCCTGCAACCAGGAATGGTGTTCATGATAAATCTGCTGAACCAGTAAAGATTCGGGCTGATTTACATCAGCAAACGCGGGATTATTCACGGGAACGGCTCAATATTATAACAATGAAATGATTTTCATTATCATTAATAATAAAGTCAATGAATATTCGCCGTGTATTCTGCCACGGCGGCATTGGTTAGCGATAAAAATAAGACTCCTGGCACAACCAGCGCGTCGTCAGCCCCTGCAAGACGTCACGCTGCTGTTTTGATGGCGGCCGATCGCTGACGATATAGTGGAAATCGGCAATAGTGCCGTTTTGGCACAGGGCCGGGCGGCCAAACTTGGTGCTGTCCACCACCAGCACCTTTACCGCCGCGCCAGCCAGCAACGCCTGGCGCGCCATCACCTCGTCATCATTGAAATCGTAGAGTTCTCCCGCTTCCCCCATGCCCCCGATTGACACCACGCCGATTGCCACCCGATAGCGGCCGAAAAACGTCAGCGCGTCGCCGCCGATGACATCCAGATCCCGTTTGCGCACCTGCCCGCCGGCCACGGTCAATTCGCAACCGGGCAAACGGCTGAGCGCTTGCGCCGCATGCAGGTTATTGGTGAACGCCGTCAGCCGGGTGTGGGCAGGCAAGGCGCGGGCCGCCATCTCAACCGTGGTGCCGGTTCCCAGAAAACAGCTTTGGTATTCGCCAAGCAGCGCGGCAACCTGTTGCCCAATCCAGCGTTTACCACTGACATTGACGATTTCCCGTTGCTGATAGCCAATATTTTCCCGCGCGAAAGGCGCCACCAGACCGTGCCGACGCAGCAGCAGCCCCTGCTCGGTCAGTTCCCGCACATCGCTGCGCACGGTTTGCAGCGATACGCCGAAATGTCCGGCCAGTTGCTCAATACTTTGTTCCCCCTGCTCCGTCACCATCGTGGTAATAGCGCGACGGCGTGATTCCGGCGTCATCATTCTCTCCTTGTATTGATGCTTTCCGGAAATACTACAACGAAAATGTTAAATTATTACTACGAAATTAACTGGTCATATTTTTGTCAGATTCCCCTGTTTTAATCATCAAAACGAAATCCAAGGGGAATAAATGACATGTGTAAAAGAATAACGCTTGCCGCTTTGATACTGACGATGTTCGGTACTTCAGCGATGGCGAAAACCACACTGATGCTCTACACCAGTCAGCCCAATGAAGACGCCCAGATGACCGTATCCGCCTTTGAACAGACGCATCCGGATATCAACGTTACCTGGATTCGCGACGGAACCACCAAACTCACCGCGCGCCTGCAAGCCGAACTGGCGGCTGGCGGCAGCTCGCCGGATGTGCTGTTGATCTCCGACAGCGTAACCATGGAGGCGCTCAGGCAGCAGGATCTGCTGGCGCCGTACAAATCGCCTGAAGCCGCCCGCTACGATCCCTCGCTCTATGACGCCGATGGCTATTACTACGGCACCAAGCTGATCACCACGGGCATCGCCTATCACCGTCAGGCGCCGGTCAAACCCGCTTCATGGCAGGATCTGCTTAAACCTGAACTGAAAAATATGTCCACCATGCCCAGCCCGCTCTATTCCGGCGCGGCGCTTATCCATCTGGCGACGTTGACGAATAACCCGCAGCTAGGCTGGGACTATTACCAGAAACTGAAAGAGAACGGCACCATGCCTCAGGGCGGCAATGGCGCGGTGCTGAGCGCCATTGCCTCCGGCAGCAAAGCCTATGGCGTACTGGTGGATTTCATGGCTATCCGTGAAAAAGCCAAAGGCGCCCCGATTGAATTTCTGTTTCCGCAGGAAGGCGTAAGCATCGTGACCGAACCGGTTGCAATGATGAAGAAAGCCAAAAACCCCGACGCCGCCAAAGCCTTTATTGATTTCGTCCTGTCGGAGCAGGGACAGCAGTTGGTTCTGAAGCAAGGCTATCTGCCGGCGCGCGCAGACCTGCCGGTGCCGGAAGGTTTTCCTCCGCGCGACCAAATCAAGCTGATGGCGTTCGACGCCAGCAAAGCATTGGCCGAGGCTGAACAGAACAAAACGCGCTTTGGTCAACTGTTCGGAACCCACTAAACCATGAGTAGTCTTGCCATGCGCTACCCTTCCAGCGGCAGCCCGCCAAGAGGATTACTCTGGCTGTTGCTCGGTCTGGTTTCGCTGCTCAGTCTGCTGCCCAGTCTGCGGCTGTTAATTTCGGCGCTGATTGACTGGCATCTGGGCAGCGACAGCAGCCTGTGGCGGGTGCTGTCCAGCCGGTCCACCTGGGTGGCGCTCTATAACAGTTTCTACACCAGCGGTCTGGGCACCTTGCTCTCCCTGCTGCTGGGCAGCCTTTTCGCCTTCTGTCTGGCGCTGACCGATATCCGCGCCAAACAGATCTGGGTATTCCTGTTTATGTTGCCGATGATGATCCCGCCTCAGGTCACCGCCCTAAGCTGGCTGCAACTGTTTGGGCCAAGCAGCATTTTGCTGAACAGCCTGAGCATGGCGCCCACCTTCGGCAGTTCCAACCCGCTTTACTCCGCTGAAGGGATAGCCCTGCTGCTCGGTATTCAGCATGCGCCGCTGGTGTTTCTGGCGCTGCGCACCCAGTTGCTCTGCCTGCCCAAAGAGCAGATTGAAGCCGCCCGCCTGAATGGGGCCTCGCTGTGGCGGGTGTTCTGCGATATTGTGCTGCCATTGTGCCGCACCGCGCTGTGGGCTGGCGGCGCCATCGCCTTCGTGTCGGCGCTGGGCAACTTCGGTATTCCCGCCATGCTGGGTATCCCCATTTCCTACTTTGTGCTGCCAACGCAGATTTACCAGACCATGGCCAGTTTCGGCCCCACGATGCTCAATCAGGTGGCGGCGCTGTCGGTACTGATGGGCGTGCTGGCGGTAGGGATCGTCATGTTGCAAGGGCGATTACAACAACGCCATGCGCTGCCGCTTATCGGTATGGCCGGTCGTGCGCTGGCGTTTCGCCTTGGTACATGGCGCTGGTTAACGGAGCTGATGCTGGCCGTTGTTCTGTTTATGATTCTGGTTGCGCCGCTGCTGGCATTAATCGCCACATCGCTGGTGCCCACGCTGGGCGTACCGTTGAACGGCGATACCCTGACCTTTGCCGCCTACGGCACCATGCTGGAAGGACAAAGCGCCACCTGGCGCGCGTTGACGAACAGTATGCTGCTGTCGGTTTCGGCGTCTTTCGTGCTGATGCTGCTGAGCCTGCCGCTAGCCTACCTGCTGGTACGTTACCCCAGCCGGCCGTTACGCTGGCTGCACAACGCCATCGATATTCCTTACACCCTGCCCGGCGTGGTGCTGGCGATCGCTTTCATTCTGCTGTTCGCCCGCCCGCTTCCCATCGTGGAGATCGCGCTGCACGGAACGCTGGCGATCATTTTTCTGGCTTATCTGGCGCGTTTCCTCACCGTCTGCCTCAAGCCGATCCACAGCGGCATGTTGCAGTTGGATCCGGCGATGGAAGAGGCGGCCAGTCTGGCAGGAGCCCACTTTTCGCAACGACTGCGCCATATCGTCCTGCCGTTGCTGGCGCCGGCAGCCTTTGCCGGGGCGCTGCTGGTATTTCTGACCGCGGTCAACGAACTGACCGTCTCGGCCCTGCTGTGGAGCGCCGGCAGTGAAACGCTCGGCGTGGTGATTTTCAATCTGGACGAGAGCGGCAATAAAGTGCTGGCCTCCGCGGTTTCCGTGATGGTGGTCGGACTGGTCGCGCTGGTGATGTTGCTGCTGAGCGGCCTGAGCCGCTATCTTCCCAAAGGAGTGATCCCGTGGCAGAACTGAAACTGGAGCAGATCAATAAATGGTTCGGCGAACAGGCCGTGGTGCGCGATCTGAGCCTGACGATTCCCCAGGGGGATTTCACCGCGTTGCTCGGCCCCAGCGGTTGCGGTAAGACCACGACCTTGCGCATTCTGGCCGGACTGGAACAACTCAGTCGGGGACGGGTATTGCTGGGCGACAGAATTCTGGCGGACCAACAGCGGCATCTGCCGCCTGAAGCGCGCAACATGGGGATGGTGTTCCAATCCTATGCCCTGTGGCCGCATATGACGGTGGCGGAAAACGTGGGTTACCCGCTGAGGCTGAAGAAGGTTAATGGCGCCGCCCGACAAAAACGCATCATGGAAGCGTTGGAGGTGGTCGAACTCGGTGCCTACGCCGACCGTTCCCCGCAGGATCTCAGCGGTGGTCAGCGCCAGCGTGTTGCGTTGGCGCGCTGTCTGGTGTCAGAACCGCAGGTGATGCTGCTGGATGAGCCCCTGGCCAATCTGGACCGGCACCTGCGCGCCACCATGGAGCAGACCTTCCGTGATTTTCACCGCCGTACTGGCGCCACTTTTATCTATGTCACCCACGATCAGGCCGAGGCGATGGCGTTAGCCAGCCATATCGCGGTAATGCATCAGGGGAAACTGATGCAGTGGGGATCTCCCCAGCAGCTGTATCAATATCCGCAAAACGCCTGGGTTG
The DNA here is from genome assembly GCF_003115815.1 of Brenneria roseae subsp. americana. Classification (NCBI taxonomy): domain Bacteria; kingdom Pseudomonadati; phylum Pseudomonadota; class Gammaproteobacteria; order Enterobacterales; family Pectobacteriaceae; genus Brenneria; species Brenneria roseae. Next base: position 127,423 of record NZ_QDKJ01000008.1, read on the forward strand.
CGCGCTTCATTGGCAAAGGCAGCGTATTAACGTTGCCTGTGGCTGCCGACGCCGCCCGGCTGGATGGCGCGCAGTTGCATCGCGGGCTGGAACAGACTTCTGTCGCCCATTCACGTCAACCGATTCTGATTCGTCCTGAACATGTGGAGGTCGCCGCCAGCGGGTTGGCCGCTCAGGTGGAGAGCTGCATTTATCAGGGGGAGCGCTATCTGCTGCAACTGCGCCTGAGCGACGGCCAGCCGCTGACCGCTTATCATTATGCCCCGCTGAGCGAACAACAGTCCGTTGCGGTGCGCCTGCATCAAGGCTGGCGGCTGGAGGCGGCATAAGCGTCAGTATCGATAGTCTTAGCGGCCAGCGCTGGGATGCGACATCATCGATCGGCCAGCGATCAGGATGGGATCATGACGCCGGTCACCTTAAGTGACCGGCATTATCCTTTCACACGAAAACGGGTTACCAGCGATAGCTGATATTCGCGCTGACGTTGCGCCCTTCTCCGTAGTAACACCAGTAGTTACAGGCGCTGACGTACTCATGATTCGCCAGGTTGGTGGCATTGACCTGTAGCCGCCAGTCTTTGCTGAAATCGTAGGCGATCATGGCATCCCACAGCGTATAGGCAGGCACTTTCATACCGGCGGTATTCTCAATATCGCCGTAAGAACTGCCGACATAGCGAATCCCGCTGCCGACCGTTAACCCTTCCAGCGGTCCTTTAAAGGCATACGTTGCCCAACCGGAAACAATGTGTTCAGGCAATCCGGGCAAGCGTTTCCCCTTTTCCCCTACCGTACCGGATTTCGTGGTTTTCACTTCGTTGTAGGTGTAGTTGGCCGTCAGCGTCAGTCCGGAATACACTTCACCGCTGAATTCCAGTTCAACACCGCGGGAGCGCGCCTCACCAGCCTGAATGGTTCGGCTTGGATTTGCCGGATCGGTGGTCTTGACGTTTTTCTGTTCCAGATTGAACAAGGCAAGGGAAGCATATCCATTGAATCCTTCCGGCGTATATTTCACCCCGGCTTCTGTCTGCTGCCCTTCTTCCGGAACATAGGGGCGGTCATACCCATCGAGACCAGACACCGGCAGGAACGACTCGGAGTAACTCACATACGGTGAGAGTCCATTATCAAACAGATACATCACCCCGGCGGTTTTCGTAAATTTCGAGTCATCCGTGCGCGTATCCGCTCCTGACGTCAGATCGCGATCGCGGGATTTCGCCACATCGTAACGTCCTCCCAGCAGAAAGATGAGCCGCTCATTATATTTAATCTGGTTCTGAATGTAGTATCCCGTCTGATGACGTCCTGAACGGTGATCGAACAGATCATCGTCCCCCGGTGGCGTATAGTCGCCATATACGGGATTAAAAATATCGATTGGCGCACCGAAGGAATACAGATTCGCATCGCGGCTTTGGGTATTGGCGCGACGATAGTCCACACCTAATAACAGCGTGTTTTCAATGTCGTCGAACTGCCACTCCCCGACCAGACGGTTATCCGTAGCCCAGTTCTGCGCAAAGCCATCGCGGTATGTCAGGCCGCGGTTGGCAAGACGATCGCTGCCAGCGACCATCCCCAGCACGTAAGCGCCGCGCAGATCCATATTCAGATAGGTGTAATTCAGGTTCTGATGGAACGTCCAGGTATCATTGACATGGTGAGTCAATTCATAGCCAAGATTAAACTGACGGGTATTGTGATGATTGATACCGGGTTCACCCAGCGAGGTTTTATAGCCTACTTTGCCAAACGGGGTATTCTGTAACGTACCGTACGGCAGTTTGAAGCCGTTGGTCATACCGGACTGGGTATCCATATAGCTTGCCAGTACGGTAAGTTCGGTATCCTCTCCCAGGAAAGTCATGCTGGGAGCCAGATAGAAGCGTTTGCTGTCCGCAAAATCCACTTCGCCGGACGTGTCGCGCGCCAGCGCCACCACGCGATACAACACCGTACCGTCATCATTCAGCGGACCGGCGCTATCGACCGCCAGATGCCGATAGTCGTTAGAGCCGTATTCCACCTCAATCTGCCCTTGCGGTAAACGCGTCGGACGTTTGGTAATAACGTTGATCAACCCTCCCGGCGGGTTTTGTCCGTAAAGCACCGAGGCAGGACCTTTCAGCACTTCAATACGCTCAACGCCAAACGGCTCCAGCTGCTGTCCATAAAAACCGTCTTCATTCAGCGTCGCCAGACCATTTTGGAAACGGGACTGATCGCTAAACCCACGGATCGTGACCCATTCAGCCTTATTGTCCGGCCCGTAAGGCGTCGCCAGAATGCCGGCGCTATAGCGCAAAGCCTGATCAATCTTTTTCGCATCACGCTCCTGAATCTGCGTATCAGTCACCACGGAGACGGCCCGCGGCGTTTCCGATAGGGGAACATCCAGCTTCAGCGCCGTATTAGGCGGCGACGTTACGATAATTTGTTCGTTTTTAGGTGACGCGGCTACCGTCGCGGGAACAGACGCCTGAGCAGTCTGCGGCACCAGTGTTACGCTGCCGTCAGCACTGTATTGCGCGACCAGCCCGCTATCGCCGAGAATGTGCTGAAATCCCTGATCGACACGGTAGCTGCCTTGTAATCCCGTACTGCTTTTCCCCGCCGCCAATGCCGGATCATAAGCAAGCAACACACCCGCCTGTTGCGCGAACTGGTTTAATACCTGATTAAGCGGACCGGCCGGTACCGCATAGGATTGAACGGTTGCCACAGCGGCGGCGTGCACGGACATGACAGGCAGAGTCACACCGAAAGCCGCTCCTAACACCGCCACTCGTAAAGCGCGAGCCAACAAGTGAGTACGAAATCTTGCCATGCATTTATCCCCTTTATCCTGATGAATTATGGTTTTCAGAAGATATGCCAACTGAACGCACGTCAGGGGGAACCCAAAATCGAAAAATATCAGCAATATTTTCTCGATGCGACGATCCGTCCCATCAATCCAACGGTAAAAAAATAGTGAATTGATAGCAGGATGTAATAAAAACTTCTTAATAAACCAATAAATTAAGAAACATCAATCGCTATTCTGGGAAACAGTAAGAAGTCAGGCCCGCCAATGATTTTATTGACAGGCAATACCGTGAGACCGGGGATCGCCGCAATATATACAATCAGGCGAATAATGGGAAAAGCGGACAATCAAACAACACAATCTGAAGGTATAGCGATATGAAGATAATTATAAGTCATCTGGTCGGCGACCCAATCAATATAGCAGGAAGCGCCCGTGTGATATCAATACAAACGATTGCTGTTGAGCACCCTACACTGTTTTATCATAGTAACAATTTTACTTTTGACGATATTTTTCACTAACAGCGACGTTATATCCTCAATCGGTTGACCGCACCACCAGTAGTATTCAGGAGGCCAGATTTGTCGTAGGCTCCGGCGATTCCTGGTTCAGGATCAGCAATGACAAGACACGGTTTTCAACGTTCAATTTAGAAAAAGACAGCGTACTCAACTGGTTCTTGGCAAAACCGTCAGACAGCAGGTCAGATACGACGCGAGTGCTTAATACATCAGAATTCGTCATAAAGTCCTGATAGGCAAATTTAACATTAATTGGCAGTACATCATCAATGGAAACCTGCGTATTCATTTCAGAACGGAGTCCAAAGTGGGCATTAAATGCTGAATTGGCGCATACCACTTTGCACTTTTCATCAATGACGGCCACAGCACGCCGATCGTTCTCAACAGGTTGGCTTAGCATGCTGATGATCTCATTCCTGCCAAATATCAGACTCATTATTTCCTCTGCTTCATGCTATGTAGAAGGTATCGCTCAGCACTGCTGGTGCAACTATCGCCCACAGCAAGCAATCGATCGATAAGCATCAAACTCACCGGAGCTCGCAGGGCTCCGGCGCAGTGTAGTTATCTAAATTGTTTAGTTTTCAAAACCGGATCTTACTGAATTAAAACAAAAAAATAACAGTTAGCTTTTTCTTCTGTTCGACTGACGCAGTCATTTGTTTCAGCGGCTTGGTGAGCACCGATTTTGCTGCTCGTCCGCCTTTATAATTTGTGGATTATCTATAACTATTTACCCGGTGATAATCAGATAAGTCTATTTTTCAGGCCTACCGATACACAACGTAAAAACAAAAACGCAACATTTTAATTCATCCATTTAGGCAAATAGTCGAAACTGATAGAAATATACATCGAACAGTATTGCCACTATCGGCTGAATAAGAGGGATCTTTATGCCTTTTGATCGTATAGGGCGATCAAAAACTTAATAACAATAGACACAACCTATTGAAAACAATAAATTGATCGTTAGAGCCCTTATTGATAAACACTTTACGTCTTCCGTTTTCATATTGTGACGCGTATCACTTATCTCATTCAGCCCCTCACATAACAAATTGGCTATTTCATGAACAGTTTGGCTATCTTTTAGGTAATCCCTCTCTGCTTTTCCTCCGTTGCGTGATCCATCGCGCAAAAAAGAAACAAATATGATCGGTTAACCACACTTAACCATTTATTGACATATTATTAACATGTTTAAGGAGAAGCGTACATGACTCAACATAATAAACACTCTATCCCTACCGCAATTGCGGAAAATGCACTGATAAACGCCGACAAATATAAAAAAATGTATCAACATTCCGTTGACGATCCTGCGTCCTTCTGGGGCGAACAAGGGAAAATTGTCGATTGGATCAAGCCTTATCAGCAAGTCAAAAACACGTCATTCGATCCCGGGCACATCCGTATCCGTTGGTTCGAGGATGGTACATTAAATGTAGCGGCCAACTGTCTGGATCGCCATCTCGCCGAACATGGCGATCAAACGGCGATCATTTGGGAAGGCGATGACGCAAAAGAAAGCAAAAAGATCACCTACCGGGAATTGCACCGGTCCGTTTGCCGCTTCGCCAATGTCCTGAAGTCTCTGGGGGTCAAAAAAGGCGACGTGGTCGCCATCTACATGCCGATGGTGCCGGAAGCCGCCGTGGCGATGCTGGCCTGTGCGCGTATTGGCGCTATCCACTCTGTTATTTTTGGCGGTTTCTCACCCGAAGCGATCGCCGGGCGTATCATTGATTCCAGCGCCAGACTGGTGATCACAGCGGATGAAGGCATCCGTGCCGGGCGCGTTATCCCGCTCAAGAAAAATATTGATGAAGCGCTGAAAAACCCCGGCGTCAAAACCATCACCAACGTCATCGTTTTCCGTCGCACCGGCAAACAGGGAGAGTGGCAAACCGGGCGCGATCTCTGGTGGCACGATCTGATCGAACAGGCCGACGATCATTGCCCGCCGGAAGAGATGAATGCCGAGGATCCGCTGTTTATCCTTTACACCTCTGGCTCGACCGGCAAGCCCAAAGGAGTGCTGCATACCACCGGAGGCTATCTGGTTTATGCGGCGCTGACGTTCAAATACGTCTTTGATTACCATCCTGGCGATATTTACTGGTGTACGGCGGACGTCGGCTGGGTGACGGGTCACAGCTATCTGCTTTACGGCCCACTGGCCTGTGGCGCCATTACGCTGATGTTTGAAGGCGTTCCCAACTGGCCGGACGCACGTCGCATGGCGCAGGTCGTCGACAAACATCAGGTCAATATTCTCTATACCGCGCCGACGGCCATCCGCGCGCTGATGGCCGAAGGTGACAAGGCGATTGAAGGCACATCACGTGAATCCCTGAAGATCATGGGTTCCGTCGGCGAACCGATTAACCCGGAAGCCTGGGAGTGGTACTTCAACAAGATCGGCAATGGAAAATGTCCGATCGTTGATACCTGGTGGCAGACAGAAACAGGGGGCTTCATGATTACGCCCCTGCCCGGAGCAATCGAAGCCAAAGCCGGTTCCGCAACGCGTCCTTTTTTCGGCGTTCAACCCGCGCTGGTGGATAATCTCGGCAACCCGCAGGAGGGTGTCTGCGAAGGCAATCTGGTGATCATCGATTCCTGGCCCGGTCAGGCAAGAACGCTATTCGGCGATCACGACCGGTTCGAGCAAACCTATTTTTCCACCTTCAAGGGGATGTACTTCAGCGGCGATGGCGCTCGCCGTGACGAAGATGGCTACTACTGGATCACCGGCCGGGTTGACGATGTGCTCAACGTTTCCGGCCATCGCCTCGGTACGGCGGAAATCGAGTCGGCGTTGGTCGCTCACCCGAAAATCGCCGAAGCCGCGGTAGTCGGCATTCCTCACAATATGAAAGGCCAGGCTATCTATGCCTATATCACGCTGAACCACGGCGAAGAGCCTTCCAGTGAGCTATATACCGAAGTCCGTAACTGGGTTCGCAAAGAGATCGGTCCGATCGCGACACCAGACATTCTCCACTGGACAGACTCTTTGCCAAAAACGCGATCCGGCAAAATTATGCGTCGGATTCTACGCAAAATCGCGGCAGGCGACACCAGTAATCTGGGAGATACCTCCACACTGGCCGATCCTGGCGTCGTCGAAAAACTGCTGGAAGAAAAGCAGGCCATGAGCACGTCCGCCCAATGATCATTTGACTCAATGCGCTCTTCACACACCACCGAGCCTGATAGTGGTTCGATGGTGTGCGGCCGGCCTTAAGCCAAACCACCTGAGTGTGGCTGCGATCAATCAATAGTTTACTGGAGACTTACGATGAATGATGCCATTTATCAACGGATTGAAAGTAATCCTCTGTTTAGAGAACTGGTGAACAAACGACAGCGCTTTGCCACGATCCTTTCCCTGATCATGCTGGTGCTCTATGTCGGTTTTATTCTGCTGATCGCGTTTGCTCCTGACTGGCTGGGCACCCCGATCGGTCCGGGATCGAGCATAACCCGCGGAATCCCGATTGGCGTGGGTCTGATCGTGGCGTCCTTTGTATTAACGGGCATTTATGTCTATCGCGCCAATGGTGAATTTGATCGCCTGACCAGACAGTTATTGAGTGAGGTAAAGCAATGAAAACACGTTTCATGATGCTGCCCGGACTGCTCGCTTTATCTCCAGCGGCATTGGCTGCTGATGCCCTGACGGGCGACGTTCAGCGTCAACCGTTGAACATTCAGGCGATAGTGATGTTTCTGCTGTTTGTCGGCGCCACGCTCTATATCACCTATTGGGCCTCCAAACGGACGCGCTCACGCAGTGATTACTATACGGCGGGCGGTAACATCACCGGATTTCAGAACGGACTCGCTATCGCGGGCGACTATATGTCAGCCGCTTCCTTTCTGGGAATTTCGGCGCTGGTGTACACCTCTGGCTACGACGGACTGATCTACTCGCTCGGCTTCCTGGTGGGCTGGCCGATCATCCTGTTTCTGATCGCCGAACGTCTGCGCAACCTGGGCCGTTACACCTTTGCCGACGTGGCATCGTATCGTCTGCAACAGCGCCCGATTCGCAGCCTGTCGGCCTGTGGCTCACTGGTGGTGGTCGCGCTTTACCTCATCGCCCAGATGGTTGGGGCGGGCAAGCTCATCGAATTGCTGTTCGGTCTTAACTATCATGTCGCGGTCATTCTGGTCGGGATACTGATGGTCATGTACGTGATGTTTGGCGGTATGCTGGCCACCACCTGGGTACAGATTATCAAAGCGGTTCTGCTGCTGTTCGGCGCAACCTTTATGGCTGTTATGGTGATGAAATCCGTCAACTTCAGCTTCGACGCCTTGTTCAAACAGGCGATGGCGGTTCACCCGAAAGGCGCAGCCATCATGAGCCCCGGCGGTCTGGTTTCCGATCCGATCTCCGCTCTGTCGCTGGGGCTGGGATTAATGTTCGGTACGGCGGGTTTACCGCATATCCTGATGCGTTTCTTCACCGTCAGCGATGCGAAAGAGGCCCGGAAAAGTGTATTTTTCGCCACCGGATTTATGGGTTACTTCTATTTCCTGACCTTCATTATCGGCTTTGGCGCCATCCTGCTGGTTAGCGCCAATCCGTCGTTCAAAGACGCGACCGGCGCCTTGATCGGTGGTAACAACATGGCGGCCGTGCATCTGGCTGACGCGGTGGGCGGTAACTTCTTTCTGGGTTTCATCTCTGCCGTTGCCTTTGCGACCATTCTGGCGGTCGTTGCCGGGTTGACGCTGGCGGGCGCATCTGCGGTGTCCCATGATCTCTATTCCAATGTGCTCAAGAAAGGGAAAGCCACCGAGCGGGACGAACTGAAGGTATCGAAAATCACCGTACTGGTACTGGGAGTCGTGGCTATCGCACTGGGAATTCTGTTCGAGAATCAGAATATCGCCTTCATGGTGGGTCTGGCCTTTTCTATCGCGGCGAGCTGTAACTTCCCAATCATCATCATCTCCATGTACTGGTCGAAGCTCACCACACGGGGGGCGATGATCGGCGGCTGGGCGGGACTCCTGACGGCGGTGATACTGATGATTCTGGGGCCGACGGTATGGGTGACAATTCTCGGTCATGCGACGCCGGTTTATCCGTATGAATACCCGGCGCTATTCTCCATGCTGGTTGCTTTTATCGGCATCTGGCTGTTCTCGATTACGGACAACTCCGAAGCGGGTGCACAGGAACGCGCCCGTTTCCACTCACAGTTTGTCCGCTCACAGACAGGCGTGGGGGCGTCACGCAGCAGTTCTCACTGATTACCGCCTGGGGAACCTCAACCCCGCACGGGGATGAGGTTCCCGCAGGGACGCCTCGCCCCGGTATCCCGATCTTACCTCACGTTGCGGGGCATCGCCCCGTCACGTCTTTCAGCGTTAGATAACCATATTCAACAGCAAACAACCTACCAGCCCGCAAACCGCAATAATGGTTTCCAGCGCCGACCACGACTTCATGGTTTCAACGATGGTCAGATTAAAATACTCTTTGAACAACCAGAAGCCAGGATCGTTTACATGGGAGAAGATCACACTGCCGGAGCCAACGGCCAACACCATCAGTTCCGGGCTCACGCCGGTGATAGCCAGCATCGGCGCCACAATCCCGCCGGCCGTCATGGCTGCTACGGTTGCAGACCCCAATGCCAGACGCAACGCGGCGGCAATCGCCCATCCCATTAACAGCGGCGACAGCGTACTGTTCGCCATCAATGTCTCGATATATTTTGCCACGCCGCCATCAACCAGAATCTGTTTGAAGGCGCCGCCGCCGCCGATAATCATCAGCATCATGGCGATGATCTTGATCGAATCGCTGATGGTATCCATCACCTGTTCCATCGTGCGACCGCGGTTAAGACCGAAGGTGAAGATGGCGACTAATACGGCAATCAGGGTTGCCATGACCGGATCGCCCAGAAACTCTGCGTAAGACAACAACGCATGACCTTTGGGTAACGTCATTTCAGCAACGGCGCGCCCGGCCATCAGAATAACCGGAATCAGCGTGGTCGTTACGCTGATGCCAAAACCCGGCATTTCACTGTCGGTAAAGACTTTCGGGTTGTGCAATCCTTCTGGAATCGGCTTATCGATTCCCCGCAGGAAGCGGGCATAAACCGGGCCGGCCAGGATCACTGTCGGGATAGCGATCAACGTCCCGTACAACAAGGTTTTTCCCATATCAGCTTTAAAAATAATACTGATGGCGGTCGGGCCGGGGTGAGGCGGCAATAGCGCATGGGTTACCGATAACGCGGCAGCCATTGGCACGCCGATAAATAACAGCGGAATACGCGCCGCTGCCGCAATCGTAAAGACCAACGGCAATAACAGTACGAAACCGACTTCATAGAACAGGGCAAAACCGACAACAAATCCGGTCAGCACCACAGCCCACTGGATGTGTCCCTTACCAAATTTATCAATCAGCGTGGTGGCGATGCGCTGGGCGCCCCCGCAATCGGCCAGTAATTTGCCCAACATGGCGCCGAACCCCATGATCAGGGCCAGACTTCCCAGCGTGCCGCCGACGCCGTTCTTAATAGAGGCAATGACACCATTGACGTTGAAGGAACCCTGTGTGGTATAGCCAAGGGCAAGACCAACAGCCAGCGAAACCAGTATCAATGAAATGAAACCGTTCAACTTGCAACGGATCATCAGTAGCAGTAGTAGGGCCACGCCAATCGCTACAATGATTAATGGCATAATAATTCTCCGATATATGTATCGTACAAATCTGATTCGACTATTGTAGGCAGATATAAAAACCGGCTACTTTTCATAAATATAACGCCGTATTTTTCTATAGCGGGCTAGCTATTCCTGCCAACCGCCCGATGGGCCAACGCTACGTATTGTTAAATATTTCTTCCTGAAATTTTTTATGTTTTATCTGCAATAACCAATATGATTGTTTCCGTTTCTCTTTGTGATATTTATCACACCCTTGTTTGTTACCGGTATCATGATACCGGTAACGTGATAAAATAAGGAACTACAGAAAAGACTTAAATATTCATTTTGGGATAGAGATCAAACTTATGGCGGGACAAAGCATAATTATCATGGGTGTGTCTGGTTGCGGTAAATCCAGCGTGGGAGCGGCCATTGCCAACGCATTGGGCGCCAAATTTATCGATGGGGATGACCTGCATCCACGCGCCAATATTCAAAAAATGGCCAGCGGCCATCCATTGGATGACAACGATCGCGCACCGTGGCTCGAGCGTCTGAATGATGCGGCCTATAGTCTGCGGCACAAAAATGAAATCGGCCTGATCGTCTGCTCCGCGCTGAAGCGCCGCTATCGCGATCGCCTGCGCGAAGACAATCCGGACATGATTTTTCTGTATATGAAAGGAAGTTTTGAGGTGATTCTGGAGCGTCTGAAAGCACGCGCCGGCCATTTTATGCCAACAGACCTGCTGAAGAGCCAGTTTGAAGCACTGGAAGAACCGGCGGCGGACGAAACCGACGTCATCGCTATTGATATCGACGGCAGCTTCGATCAGGTTGTCGATCGGGGCATTAAAGCCTTACGCAACGCCGGCGTGGCATCCCGCCGGTAACGCGTTTAAATACTGCCGCCATGCAGGATGGTGAATCCCAAATCAAGCCGTTGGGGGGTAACCGTTTCTCCCCGCAAACGGGCAAGGAGCCGCTCAGCAGCAACTTGCCCCATTTTCTCCCGGGGAGTCAACACGCTGCTCAATTTAGGCGTCATCGACTGGCCGATATCGTGTCCATGAAAACCGGCAATGGCCATATCTTCAGGAATACGCAACCCCTGACGTTGGCACTCGAAAGCGGCGCCAATGGCAATATCGTCGTTGGTGCAGAACAGGCTGTCGGTATTCGGATAGCGCTGACGCGCTTCCTTCATCAATTCACCGCCCAGACTGTAGGAAGACGAACGATCCGTACTGACGCTATGGGGCGTTAAGCCGCAATCCCGCATGGCCTGCTCATATCCCTGCATTTTAATGATGGTGCGCTCATCCTGCCGGGCGCCAAGATAAACGGGATGAGTATGACCATACTCCAGCATGGTTTTAGTCATCTGATAAGCCGCATCAAAGTTATTGAACCCGACCGCCAGATCGATACACGGAGATTCGCTGTCCATAATTTCAATCACCGGAATGCCGGCCACCTCAATCATTTTCCGCGTCCGTTCGGTGTGGGAACGTTCAGAAAGAATCAATCCGTCGATATTGTAGGAAAGCAGCGACATCAGGCGCATCTCTTCACGCTCAACGTGATAGCCATAGTGGGCCAGCATGGTCTGATAGCCGTAAGAGTCGGTGACGCTTTCAATACCACGCAAAACTTCAGCAAACACCTGATTGGTCAATGAAGGCAGCAATACGCCAATCGCCCGGCTGGTCGCATTGGATAAAATTTCAGGAGCCCGGTTGGGAATATAGCCAAGTTCATCCAGCGCAACCGAGATCTTGCTACGCAAGGCCGCAGAAACCATGAGCGGATCGCGCAGATAACGACTGATCGTCATTTTCGTGACGCCCACTTGATTGGCCACATCTTGCAATCCAGGTCTTTTCTTCTTCATTTTCAATAAATTAAGCTGTCATTAACCGGTAACATAGTTTAACAAAGAAAACGCTCCCTGTCTGTCGTACTTGCCAACCAACATAGCGATCCGGAAAATCGCCGGGCGAAATAGTATATTCTTCGGCAACCGTGCCACTTTTTTTCATTGCGTTAACATTCATCAACCATTTTCTGCAAGCAACCGTTTTGCCTTTTTATAAACAGATTTCTCGTTTACTTTCACGGCCGAATGAACGTATTTTCCAATATCATGTAATAACAAGAATTTACTTTCTTATCGTCGCTTTATTTACATGTTTTCTATTTCACATCACTAATATTTCCTATCACGTTGCTCATCCTTGATATTAACAAAACAACACCAAAGCGAACGTCATTATCACAATGTGATATCCATCACAAAACCACTTAACCACTTGCTGAATCGAGTAAATCCAGCAATAAAAATGCGTTGTTACCGGTATCATTCCGGTATATAGTAAGATCGTTGCGTAAAAGCGTACCCCGATACGCAGTGTTAATCAGCTGAGGGCCATATTATGTCAATGAGCCAATAATAAGATAAAACCCGGCTTAGGCTTTAAATAAGCTGGCGTATTTCTCTATTCACCCGCTGAAGGTTTACCTACCGTTCGTCATTAGAACGATAACGCTGTTTATCTCAAAAAAATAAGAATACCGGTTTTTACCCGGCGATATGGCTATTTATTTTTGGCGCTATCAGCGTTTAACAATTTAAGTAATCAATCTTGAAGAAAATGGGGCAAAGTATGAATCCTACCGTTGCGCGCGTTACCCAGAATATCATCTCTCGTTCTCAGGCCGACAGAGCCAGGTATCTGACCAATATCGAGGCGGCGAAAAGCAAAACCGTACACCGTTCTCAGCTTGCCTGCGGCAATCTGGCTCACGGATTCGCCGCCTGTTCACCCGACGATAAATCCGGCCTGAAGAACATGGTAAAAAGCAATATCGGCATCATTACGTCCTATAACGATATGCTGTCCGCGCATCAGCCTTATGAACATTACCCGGCCCTGATTAAAGAGGCGTTGCATTCCGTTGGCGCCGTTGGTCAAGTGGCCGGGGGCGTGCCGGCCATGTGCGACGGCGTGACTCAGGGGCAGGACGGTATGGAGCTCTCTTTGCTCAGCCGCGATTTGATCGCCATGTCGGCAGCGGTAGGTCTGTCTCACAATATGTTTGATGGCGCCCTGTTTCTCGGGGTTTGCGACAAGATCGTTCCCGGTCTGTTTATCGCCGCTATGGCATTCGGCCACCTGCCCGCCGTTTTCGTGCCCGCGGGCCCAATGCGCACCGGTATCTCCAATAAAGAAAAAGTACGTATCCGCCAACTGTATGCCGAAGGCAAAGTCGGTCGCGACGCGTTACTGGAATCAGAAGCCAGCGCCTACCACTCGCCCGGCACCTGCACATTCTACGGCACCGCCAACTCCAACCAGATGGTGATGGAAGTCATGGGGTTGCACCTGCCCGGCTCGTCTTTTATCTATCCCGATATTCCGCTACGACACGCATTGACCGAAGCCGCCGCCCGTCAGGTCACCCGGATGACCGAAACCGGCGGCGACTATCTGCCGGTCGGGCGTCTGGTTGATGAGAAGGTGATCGTCAACGGTATCGTCGCATTGCTGGCGACCGGCGGTTCAACCAATCACACCATGCATCTGGTGGCAATGGCAAAGGCCGCTGGCATCACCATCACCTGGGATGATTTCTCTGACTTATCTGAAGTGGTGCCGCTGCTATGCCGTATTTATCCCAACGGTCCCGGCGATATCAACTATTTTCAGGCCGCCGGGGGCGTTTCGCTGTTGATCCGTGAACTACTGCAAGGCGGCCTGCTCCATGAGGACGTCCATACCGTCGCCGGCTTCGGCCTGCACCGCTATACTCAGGAACCTTTCCTTGAAGACGGTAAACTGGTGTATCGCGAGGGCCCGCACGCCTCGCTGGATACGGAGGTGATCGCCACGCTGGCCGCGCCTTTCGTCAAGCACGGCGGAACCAAAGTCTTATCCGGAAATCTGGGCCGGGCGGTAATGAAAACCTCCGCCGTACCGGAAGACCGTCAGATTATCAAAGCGCCCGCCGTCGTGTTTGAAAGCCAGTATGATATCGATGCCGCGTTCAACGCTGGAAAACTGGATCGCGATTGCGTGATCGTCGTGCGTTTTCAGGGACCGAAAGCTATCGGGATGCCGGAGCTGCATAAGCTGATGCCGCCGCTGGGCGTATTGATGGATCGTGGTTTTAACGTAGCGTTAGTCACTGATGGGCGACTGTCAGGCGCTTCCGGTAAAGTCCCCGCGGCGATCCACGTTACGCCGGAAGCCTATAGCGGCGGTCTGCTGGCCAAAGTTCAGGATGGCGATATGATTCAGATTGACGGCGTGCGTGGCGAAATCAGCCTGTTGGTGGAAGAGGCCGAACTGGCGCGCCGCACAGCGCTACAACCGGATCTATCCGCTTCACATGTGGGTATGGGACGTGAACTGTTCAGAGCGCTACGGGAAAATATCACCGGGGCGGAACAGGGCGCCAGCTGTATTTAATGCCTGAGGGTCAGACTGAGGTTGATGGTTCTGACTCCACTAACCCTCCCCTTCACCGGGGAGGAAATATCCAGCAGTCCTTCTTCCGTCAGCCCCTGCCGCATACCGCCTTTCAACCGCAGCAGACGCCTGGCTGGCGGCCTCAAAACGACGCCGCCGCAATAGGCGGCTACTCTTCACTACGCCGCTCCGTGCCGAATACGTGTTTGTACTGATAGCGAAAGGTGTCGCCCAACGTCAGCACTTCCGGCAACGGAGTCAGAAACGCTTTTTTTATCTGCACCGTGACCGACCAGACGGGCAGCGTATTCGACACGCCGCTGTCATCCTCATCGCTGGCGATCTCCAGCCCGCCAAGCTGGCTCAGGCCGTCGAAATGCAACACGCTGACGGTTAAATCATCCGCTTGCAGATAGCCGTATGCCGCATCGATCATCCGCGCTTTCAGATGCGTCTCCATCTCTGAGGCGCTGCCGGCGTTGAGATCGTCGAGACGAAATGTCTGTATCGCCTTATCCAGCGCCGCACTGCCCACGGCAATCACCAGCCCGATGCGCGCCAGTTCGAACAGCATCATCACGCCGACCAGAACCACCGGCGCCAGGAACGCCACTTCTGTGGCGATCACCCCGCGCGTACTGCGCCAATCCAGATCGTTGCGCCGAAACATCTTCATCATTCGGGATTACCAGGCTGTAAACGTTGACGGCTGGATAACATCAGCGTTTCTTTATCCTGCCGCATCCATCCCCCATACCTAAGCACATCGCCAACGCTTCCCGCGGTTTTCGCCGGTCGCTGACGCGCCTGACAGTACGGAGAGCTAACTTTCATTTCAACTTGCCTACCCCGGTGTGCGCCTCTTAAAAATTGCGACAGAATTAAAACAAGGGAAAAATCAGGACGTACATCGCGCCGAACGCAATAGCGATACCGTAGGGGATGCCTTGTGAAAGATCGCCCGGCAACGCAGGCGGCATGGGTAACCGGCTTTTAAACATCCGATTGGTGGTTTGAATCCCCATTGCCACTACGGCCGGTACGGTATTGAGCAACGGCAGGCCCAGCGCCAATACGCCCCCCGCCAGCGAGGTTATCATGACAAAAACGATCTGATGCCCATGCCCCACCCACAGACATAAAACGCTCATCAGTTTCACATCGCCTGCCCCAATCCTGCCGGTGAGGAAAAGCAAAAAACCGCCCACCAGAACGACAGCGGCGCCCGGCAACGCCCACAGCACCTGATACAGTTTCACCACATCAATCATACCGGACTGCAATACATCCAGTACGCTGAAAGCCAGCCAGCTTAATGCAAGGATCAGTACCGCCTGATTGGGGATCTTTCGTACCAACAGATCGGTACTGACACACCACAGCAGGCATCCCGCCAGTAACGCCGTTTGCAGCCAGTACGCGTAATACGCCACCACTGGATTTATTTCGCCATCTCTGACGTGGATCCGCTGGCGCCGATCGCCGTCACACCGCTTTCATCTCGCAGGAAAGCACGCAGTTTGGTTTTCATATTATTCACAGGAGGGTCTCTTATCCGCAGACAAAGGAACCATGACAAATACCGAACGCCATGACGCTAATAACAGCAATAATGAGACTTATTCTCATATACTACAAGATGCGGAACATTAATATTCGTTAATCTTTATAAATCAAGCAGTAATACATTCTGCGCCCCTGACATGATACGGATAAATATTCAGTTTTTTGCCGGGACATTCACATTCGTTTTAACCATTTGTCTTAACAATTTGTTTTAACAATTTGTCTTAACTACGGGGGTCAGGCACAAATAAACATGAAGCCCAGGGTGAGAGGATGTCAGACACAGCTTGCCACCGTGCAGATCGGCAATCGCCTGTACCAGTGACAAGCCGAGCCCATAGCCAGACTGCTGCCAGGTTTCCAACCGCTGAAAACGCTGTAGCGCTTTTTCATACTGGCCCATCGGAATACCCGGCCCGTGATCCGCCACGCTTAGCGCAATCCAGCCGCGGTAGAGCGTGACGCTCAGGGTGACGTATTTTCCCTGAGCTGCGTACTTCAGGGCGTTTTCCACCAGATTTGCCAATGCCTGAAACAACAAGGCCCGATCGCCGAACAGCTGGATCCCCGCCTTGATTTCCACCCTGATCTGACAGCCCCGTTCTTCCGCCAGCGGTTGGTAATATTCGGCGATCTCTTCCAGCAATTGTCGCGCTTCAATATTTTCAAACTGATGGATACAGCGCCCGCTTTCAATTTCACCAATGCGCATCACCGTGCGGAACAGACCGAGAATTTTATGAACCTCCTCAACGGCGAGATTCAACTCTTCACGAATGTCGCCATCCAGCCCGGCGCGTTCCGTCAGGTTGAACAGGCGGTTTTGCAAATGCGTCAACGGGGTTCGCAGTTCATGAGCGATATGGCTGGACGTGCTGCGAACCTGTTCCATCAGGCGTTCAATACGTTCCAGATTCTGGTTGATATCCTCACTCAGGCTGTCAAAGTCATCGCCATAAGGTGACAACGGCATGCGTACCTGCTGCTCGCCGGTGCTGTAGCGGTGCAGCGCGGAACGGATTTTCTCGACGCTACGCAGGCTTATCAAACTGAAGTGGCGACTGACAAACAGGCAAAACAGCAATACGATAAACAGTCCGGCCCCCGCCACCAGCGGGATCGTCCGCACTCGTTCAAGCATTGGCTTGATATTGTAGGCGGTAAACAACACCGCGCCATCGTCCAGCATGACGGACAGACCGATCAGATTGGTATCATTTTTACTCGACAGCAGCGCTTTCAGGCAGGTCACATCCATCTGGCAAGACGTGTTTTGCAAATCCTCCAGCGGATGGTTGTGATACAAAATAGCGCCATTTTTATCGGTAACCAGAAATATCGGCAGTTCATCGCTTTTAGCCCGATTGTCCTGCCGAAGTTGGGTAATCAGACTATTTGCATTGTTTAAACGAGACTGCATGGAGTAATCATAAATATTACCCAGAATAACTTCACGGACATGCGTTCTGATTAGCGTTTCACTTAATGAGCTGAAGCCGATGATACACATCAGCATCATCAGCAAAAATAAAAAAACAATGGTGATCGCCTGCCGAAAGTTTGAGGTACATAAAAAGCCCGGATATTGGCTTGCCCCGATTAATTGCCAGTGCTTTATTTTCATCTGCCAGCGACGGCTCAGCTTTTTTGTTTTTATTTTATTCAGCGTGGCTGCCAACATTCGCTCTATCCTTGTCGACCGATCCTAGCGCATAGCCCATTGCCCTTAGCGTTTTAATTAATGGCCGCGGGAATCCTTTGTCAATTTTCGAGCGCAATTTCGACATGTGTACGTCGATCAGATTGGTCTGGGGATCGAAATTGTAGCCCCATACCCGCTCCAGCAGCATGGTTCGGGTTATCGCCTGACCGGGGTTTTCCATCAGAATAATCAGCAACTTGATTTCCTTATCCGTCAAGTCGATACGCTGACCGCCGCGCCAGGCCACGCGCTGTAGACGATCAAGCTGCAGGTCCTCGAATGTCAGGAGAGAGGAATTATCCACATGGCGTTTACCACGCCGCGCCATAATATCCAGACGCAGTCTGAGTTCATTAAAATTAAAAGGTTTGCCAAGATAGTCTTCCGCACCGAGCTCCAATCCCATCACCCGATCGACATCCCGGTCTAATGCGGAAAGCAGCATAATTGGCGGATGGCGCGATCCCTGTAATTCACGCAATACGGTAAACCCATCCATAACCGGCAGCATTCTATCCAGCAGAACCACATCATAAACTTCATCTTTTATTGCTTTTAATGCGTGTTCGCCGTCATGAACCATACGGCATGAATGACCGTGCGAATGTAATTTAGAGCCCAGCCAATGGCACAGTACAGAATCATCATCAACCACCAGTACGCGCATAACGTTCCCCTACCAAGCGTGGCTACCCTAAATAATTCGAGTTGCAGGAAGGCGGCAAGCGTAAGTGATCCGGGCGACTGACAAATCTGCCGGGAGCAGATTTGAACGCTGCTTGCAGCGGCCCCACCGGAGCGAGGCTCATGGATGGGCCGGGTAATAAAGCCAACACACATGCAACTTAAAATATGACGGGTATATTCACATGTTTAATTTATGGTTAAGACTCAATTTATTATTTTCAGTCTGCCATAGCAGGCTGCTCCCATCGCGACATGACTCTGGCGCGACATGAGAGTAAGAAAAGTGTCATCTAAGGATTTTCGCATGGATAATAACAATCATTATCATTTAGTGACAAGCTATTTACAATCGGGAGAGGGGGTTTTGCGTGTAAGGATTTAGAAAAGATCCCCACCGCCTGAACGATGGGGAGTAACAGGAAAAGAAAAAGATCAATGAAATGCTGGCGTAAGGATACCGCGGTTTTACTCGTGTTCGATCAGTACCGCTTCCAGCAGATCCAGATCGCGCAGCATTTTTTGCAATGTTTCATTGCTGATTTGCTGGGTTGCACGCAGGTGATATAGCTCCGCGCGTTCGGAGTTCAACGCAGTCAGACGAAAACGCCGTTCAAGATTTTCAATCAGCAGGCTATTTTCCAGATTGTCTTTATCCGCGATCCGCCGCCGCAGGTTCCCGATGACGCGCGCGCTGACCTCTTTCAACACCTGCTCATCAATGTTTTCCTCGCTGTCCGCCGCCAGCCGCTCCTCCATTTTATACAGGCTTTTGATAGCCACTTCAGCCGCAGCAATACGCGCCATGCGCTCCTCTTTGACGTAAGCGGCTTTATCGGCCACCACCACGCCGCGTAACAAAAAGGGTAGCGCCAGTACGCCGCATAACAGAGAAAACAGGATGACGCCCGTCGCAATAAATACCAGTTGATAACGTGACGGGAAAGCGGTGCCGTCGGTCAATAACAACGGTATAGAGAGCACGCCCGCCAGCGTTATCGCGCCCCGGACACCCGCAAACGAGACAATCCATAGCTCACGAGTGGTAAATTGCCCGAACACCATGGGACGCTTTTTCTGGATATGCATGCTGTATCTTTTCATCATCCACAGCCAGCAGAAACGCAACAGCAGCAACGCGGCATAAATGATTGCGATGTCGGTAAACAACATCCAGGTTTCCACCGTTGGGTCCAGTTGCGCCTGCGTTATCGAGGTTTCCAGAATCCCGGGCAACTGTAGCCCCAGCATAATAAATACCGTGCCGTTAAACACAAATTCCAGCATCGACCAGACACCGTTTGCACGTAATCGCATATTCAGCGGCGCATTACGAATGACGCCGGATTGACCGATAGTCATCCCGGAGGCGACGGCAGCCAAAATACCCGATACGCCAATGTGTTCTGCAATCAGGTAAGAAGCGAACGGCAACAGCAGCAGCAGCACAATCTGCGTCGCGGCATCATCGCCACTCCAACGGCTAATGATGCGCAGGGATTTACTATATAGCCAGGTAACGGCGACACCCGCCAGCAGGCCGCCTACCGCAACCTGAAGGAACGCCAGCGTCGCGCCGGACACGCTGAAAACCATCGTCCCCATCGCAATCGCCACCGCAAACTTCAGCGATACCAGACCGGACGCGTCATTCATCAACGCCTCGCCCTGAAGAATGCCCATCAACTTCTTCGGAATACGGTCTTCACCCACAATGCCGGAAAGTGCGACCGCATCCGTCGGCGACAGTACGGCAGCCAACGCAAAGGCGGCAATCAGCGGCATTCCCGGCACCATCCAGTAGATGAAATAGCCGATACCCACCACGGTAATCAGAACCAGAACCAGCGCCAGACCAATAATTTCGCGGCCATGCTTCAGAAATTCGCGGGTCGGTGTTTTCCAGCCATCGGCAAACAACAGCGGCGGAATAAACAGCACCATGAACAATTCGGGATTGAAATCAACATGCAAACCGAACTGGGGCCAGGCCAGTATGGCGCCAACGGCAATCTGCATGAGCGGTAGAGGTATTTGAAAAGGTAAAATTCGTGTAACCACACCTGATAATGAAACCACCAAGATTAAAATAAGAATAGTAAAAAAGATTTCCATGCTTTCCTTAGACCATCTCCTGCATATTGAAAAATTGGCTATCGACCCGTCAGACCATGAAATACTCTTCCATATTTAACGCATTTATCAGGGCATGAAAATGAATTTCTTAGTGGAGGAGCAAGGTAATGGTTTTCCCTGATTATCGCATGCTCAACATCAACCAGATTCAAATGAAGTGACGCCTCGAAAGATGGCGATCGGGCTATCCTGTCCGCCATAAACAAGACGTGCAGATATAGGGAAAGCATGGCGTCGGACAAGCGCCCGGACGCATTAAATTAACAGGAAAAGATGAAGGAAATAGAAGAGAAAAAAAGACCTTCGGGACAGCGCCCCGAAGGTCCGCCAGATTACAGCGCCCAACCACCGGCATAGAAGATCACCAGTGCGATCGCAATAAGCACCGTACCAATGTTCAGTTTGCGCCATTCACCAGAGAAGATACGCCCCAGCACCAGCGACCCGAAGCCCAGCATAATACCGGTCACAATGTTACAGGTCAGTACGATGAACACCGCACACACCAGACCGGACATGGCATCAACGAAATCATCAAAGTTCAGTTTGGACACGTTGCCCAGCATCAGCAGACCAACATACATCAGCGCAGGCGCCGTCGCATAACCCGGAACCAGATAGGACAGCGGAGACAGGAACAGGATCAGCAGGAACAGCACGCCGACCACGGTGGCGGTCAACCCGGTTTTACCACCAGCCGCCGTACCCGCAGCCGATTCAATGTAAACCGCCGCTGGCGACGTCCCCACCAGACTGGAGAAAATGCTGCTGACGGAGTCAGCCGTCAACGCTTTACCGCCATTGATGATTTGTCCGTCTTTATCCAACAGGTTTGCCTGACCCGCCACCGCGCGGATCGTACCGGTCGCATCAAAAACGGCCGTCATGACCAATGCCAGTACGCTCGGCAATACCACCGGCTGCAACGCCCCCATAATATCCAGGCTGAAGATCAGAGAAGTACCATCCGCGCCAGTCAGGCTTGGCAGCGCAAAAAAGCCCTGATATTTCACATTCGGATCGAAAATCAGCCCCAGAACAGAAATGACAATAATAACCAGCAAGATCCCGCCGGGAACATGACGTTTTTCCAGACCGATAGTCGCCGCCAGACCCAGCAGCGCCATGATGACAGGGAACGACGTAAAATCCCCCAGCGCAACAGGCAGGCCATCGATTGGGTTCTTAATCACCAGACCAATTCCGTTGGCGGCAATAATCAACAGAAACAGACCGATACCAATACCCGTGCCGTGCGCGACCCCAAGCGGAAGATTGCGCAGGATCCAGGTACGGATCCCGGTGGCGGAGATGATGGTGAACAGCACGCCCATCAGGAAAATCGCCCCCAGCGCAACCGGTACGCTAATCTGCTGCCCCAGAACCAGACTGAAAGCAGTAAACGCCGTCAGGGAAATAGCGCAACCAATGGCCATTGGCAGATTGGCCCATAATCCCATCAGCAACGAGCCCAGACCGGCAACCAGACAGGTGGCGACAAACACCGCGCTCGGCGGAAAGCCCGCTTTACTCAGCATACCCGGAACAACGATAACCGAGTAAACCATGGCCAGAAATGTGGTTAGTCCAGCCAACACTTCCTGACGCACGTTACTTCCGCGCTGCGTGATTTTAAAAAATGCATCAAGCGCATTATGCGGGCGGGCCGCACTATTAGCCTGACGTGTCGTATTTGACATGGTGGTATCCCCTGAAATGTCATTATTTAATGGTAAATCGTAGGCGGTTCACCCAGCCTTGCACCGGGTGTGCATCAGCGATAACTGACACACCACGAACCTTATGGACATGCACGCAAACGATTACTTCGCTGAATGCAAAACCACAGAATTTTGCCGGGTTATCTGAAGCCAACGATTATCCTGCTTCATCCATATTTATTTCAACTGCTAATCGAGACTATTTACCTATACCTTTCATGTTGCCGTCCGGTTGCCGTCGTCTTGTCTCCCGATGTTGCTTTATCACCCCGCCCAACCTTCCCAGCTGTGGAGCTCAAACGGGCCATGACAGGAAAACACGACCAGGTAGAAGAAAGAGTGATAATGGACAATAGGCAGCAATCAAAACGCTGGTTTATTTCTAACAAACTTAATGTTCATTTTTTTGTGATTAGCTTCACAAAAAAGTTGACCTCATGTATCAGCGCGAGTATTCTTAAAAACGTGAACAGCGTCACAGAAAAACATCAACTCACGAGGATATCAAAATGAAACTGCTGAACAAAATCATCGCTATGTTTGAAAACATCAACGTCAACTTTGGTACTTTCAACAACTAATTCTCGAAAAGAAGAGGTGGGGATAAAAAGATGAGTGTTGTCCGTAAAATCAATCAAATACTAAAAGCGTTGGGCAAAACCTATCGCGGTGTTAACCCCCACGCTATCTTCCGTTAATCGTCCTGGTACGATAACGACGATTTAAATGGCTGCCATCAGGCAGCCATTTTTCTTTGTATTTTATAGAAAAAGTATTTTGTAGAAAAACCGCAGCGCTTCCCTACTCTTCTGCACGACTTATCTGAGACGGAGGCGGAGGCGGATAAGACGTGCAGATCAGCCTGAAATCATTCTCAGGCGTAGAGCGAAACTTCCCCTGTCGGACGCGTTTTGAAACGGCGATGCAGCCAAAGATATTGCTCTGGCGCCCGCATAATTTCGCGTTCGATGACCTTATTGATATAACACGCGGCTTCCTGCTCATCGTGATAAGGGTAATTCTGTAGTTCAGGCTGAATGACCAGCCGATAACCGGAAGCATCCGGGTTACGAATCAATACCGTGGTGATCATCGCGGGCTTAGCCAAACGAGCTATCGTATACGTACCGCTGGTTGTCGCGGCTTTCTTGACGGCAAAAAAGGGAGCGAACACGCTACCTCTGGGGCCGTAATCCTGATCGGGAGCAAACCATACCGCTTCACCGCGCCGCAACGCATGCACCATGCCGCGCAGATCCTTGCGATCAATCATAGCCTTATTAGATCGGGAACGTCCCCAGGTCTGCACCATCTCCATCACTTTATTGTTGTGCGGACGATACATCGCCATCATCGGCTGGCACAGCCCCATCGCCCTGCCGCCCAATTCGAGCGACATAAAGTGAATGCCAATGACCATGACGCCACGCTCTTTAGCACAGGCTTGCTGCAAGTGTTCCAGCCCCGACACATCAAACCAATGACGTACGCGGCGATCCGACCAGAACCAGGCCATACCGGTTTCAACCAACGCCATTCCCAGAGAGGCGAAATTGTTGACGATCATCGCTTCGCGTTCTTCAACGGAAATGGTGGGAAAACACAGTTCAAGATTACGTCTGGCGATAGAGACACGGCGTTTGAGAACAAGACGCGATAAACGCCCCGCATTTCTGCCAATTCTCATCAGCAGCGGATAAGGAAGCTGTACCAGCAGGAACAGGACGCCAAGGCCAAACCAGGTAAGCCAATAGCGAGGATGAAGTAATGACCTGGCAAATCGTTGTTTAATCTTCATGAGACTCATTTTTAAGTAGTCAACGTAGGTACCGCATAAAGAATCGCTCTCGCCGCGCTACATTTATACTGTGACACTTTCTAATCGTTATAGTTTCTGCGGTGTATGAAATTTACTCTAACCGCCACAATCATGGGGTTAACACCAGGGTGAAAACGCTAATATTTTTTATGAAGGGAACATGGGAAGTACTCGAACCAACCTGCCTGGAGGCCTAAGATGGCTTACATCATACTCGAATTCATGGAGGAAGGGAGTGATAAAAATGCAAATAATTAAGCCCCTCAGAATCTCTGAAGGGCTTAATACATAATCAGTTGTTTTTCGTGATGATCATTGGCAAAGGCAAGATGCCGGTTCAACGGTCATCAGCAAAAGACCATTAGATTACGGAAACATTCACCGCTGATGGGCCTTTCTGGCCGCTTTCAACACTGAATTCTACCTTCTGGCCTTCGTCCAGACTTTTGTAATCGTTACCCTGGCCTTGAATGGCAGAGAAGTGAACGAATACATCTTTGCTGCCGTCAGTCGGGGTGATGAAACCAAACCCTTTACCAGCGTCAAACCATTTTACCAATCCAGTCATTTTATTAGACATAGAGAATTTCCTTTATATATTTAGATAGCCACTATAGGGCGGAACGGGGACTGTTACAGTGATTACTTATGGGCACTTATAAGAAGGAAATTCGTCGGATAAGAGATTGGGTGCATCGCTTGAACTAGGAACCGCTTAATTACAATGTCTTTCATAAATAGGTCTGTATTACAGGCCGATGACGTTATTAACGCATGAATGGTTTTTTATAGCAAGCCTTTCTTTCAAAGAAATTCTGGCGACCGTATAAAACAGACAAAACCTCCTGAAGATTCCCTCCATGTTATCGACATGAAAAAGAAAATTTCCACTCTCATTATGATGATAACTATCATTTTATTTTTTCTTGTAACATTTTCATCCTCGTCAATCACCGGCATCATTTTCCATTATTATGCCTAAAAGATGTTATAATGTTTCACCAAACAATGCCGGAGAAAATCAATGAATATCCATAATTTAACCTGGTACCCGGCACAACGATCGCGTGTCGAGTCCATTATCGGCCTCGCTGTCGTGCAGGTTTGCGAACAGGGCCGACCGATAAATACCCGAACGTTACTTGATTTCATGTATGTGCAATTAGGTGAAATGAAAAAAAGCGATGACAGAGAAGGAATGATGACGGCCATTTCCATTCTTGAAAAAAATCAGGATACCTATGCTAAAGAATAACGAAATGATGCCAATATCCCGGCAAATAAAATTACCAGATATATTGATTAAATAAGTTCCCCGATAATACGATCAGGGAACAACAGAATTCACCATCGTGATAAAAAATACCCGTCAAGGTTATTTTTGGGTCGCCAGAATCACGCTGGATGCTTTAATCAACGCAATCACTTCTCGCCCATCAACAATCGCCATTTCATCAATACTTTCATTAGTCACGCTAGAGGTTAGTGATAACCCGCTGCGGGTCTCAATATGTACGGTAGAATTTACCGCGCCTTTGACGACTTTTTTCACCGTACCCACAAACTGATTACGCGCTGAAAAATTCAACCCACAGTCTGACGATGCCAAAATAACCCAGGGCGCCTTGATTAAGGCAATCGCCGTTTTACCCGGCGCCAAGCCCAGAGAATGACTGCTTGCCTTGGTAATCACCGTTGTCAGCTGTTCTCCACCGTCCAGTTTCAGGACGACTTCGTTATTCACCGCGCCTTCGATAATGCTGGCAACAACACCTGTTAATTGATTTCTTGCAGAAACTGACATAGTTACCCCTTTTAATTTTCAGATTAAGCGACATATTTCTGATTCAAACAGCAACCGAGATTTTTCCTCAAGATTCATTTATCTGATGAACAATCCGGGGCTGAAGAAACAATACTTCAGCCACGGGGAACAAACATCAGGACACCATCATGAAGCGTTCAAGCTGCCGTCGTAACTGCTCGTTTTCTCTCTTCAGCTCATCTATTTGATCCAGTAGCGTCAACGTCATGGCAACGCCAGGCCAGTCCAAATCCAGTTCTATCTGTAATCGCTGCGCCCGCCGGAGACAGCTTAACGCCCGGTCATCGAAGATCCAGTGCGATTCATCCGGCTCAAGAGGAACAATCACACCCAGTCCTACGACTTCGATCAATTCCTCCTGAGTGATATCCACGGAGCGGCACAGCTCCACCACAGTAAACGTCATTTCTTCCGCCATTATTTTGACTCCCATTCGCGACGAGGATTAAATGCCGCCTGTTCGGCCAACTGTTTCCACAGTGCAGCGGCTTTTTCATCCATCTTCGGTGGCATCACCACTTTCAGAATGGCATACAGATCACCAGTCCCCTTTTTACTTTCCAGCCCTTTTCCTTTTATCCGTAATCGTTTGCCGCTTTGACTGCCGGGCGGGATCGTCAGGGCTATTCTGCCGGTCAATGTAGGCACTTCGATACTGGCGCCCAATGCCGCTTCCCAGGGCGCCAGCGGCACGACGATAGTCAGATTATGACCATCAATATCAAACAGCGGGTGCGGAGCAATACGAATAGTCAGGAACAGATCGCCGTTCGGCCCGCCGCCCAAACCAGCGCTTCCCTGACCTTTCAGACGGATACGCTCGCCGTCTCCCACACCTGCCGGGATTTTTACATTCAGCGTTTTAGTCACTTCCCTGGTCTGACGTCCCAGCTCATCAAAAACCGGTAATGAGTAGGAAATCGACCGGCTTTGCCCAGTCAGCGTTTCTTCCAGAAACAGCGGAACTTCCATCTCAAGATCCTGACCGCGGGCAGCATAAGCGGCCCGTGCGGAGGCAGTACGCTGACCCTGAGATGCCTGATGGCCAAAAATAGACTCGAAAAAATCAGAAAAATCATGCGAACCACCGGCCGAACTGTGCCAGTGCGTCCCGCCACCGTCATAACCCGGCGGTGGTTCGGAGAAGCGGGGATCGTTGCGATGCTGCCTCAATTCGTCATATTCGGCACGTCGCTCACTGTCTTTCAACACCTCATAAGCTTCGGCAACGTCCTTGAATTTGTTTTCCGCATCCTGTTCTTTACTGACATCGGGGTGATATTTACGCGCCAGTCTGCGGTAAGCCGTTTTGATCGTTTTCAGATCGGCGGAAGGATCGACTTCCAACGCGGCATAGTAGTCTTTGAATTCCATGCGGTAATGCCCTTAAACATAATGGTTATACGATAAACAATCGCTTTTACCTTCCAGGCGGAGTGTTCGTTTTCTCGGTATCCGTTTCCAATCATACGCCTATATGCCATTGAGAAAACGGTTGCTCCATTAAAACCTTAGACGATAAATACCATCGCAGCCGTTTCACAGCAAAAGAGATCGTTTCGCTCTCCGGGACCCGGAGGTAAAAGCCATCACGGCGATTCGTCCCCAAATGCTACGCCAAACCGACTGATGCAGGGACAACACGGTTAGTACTCTCTGGCTGATACAGTTAACCCATGCTATCTTTTTAGCAGTCATCTGTTAGTTACTTACCATTAACTTCATATTAACCAGAGTATAAGGGGACCGGGTATGACACGAATGACTGCTAAAGACTTTTCGCCGGAGTTGCTCGAGCTTTACGATTACTACGCCCATGGGAAAATCACCAAACGCGAATTTATTTCCATGGCGACAAAGCTTGCCGTTGGCGGAATGACAGGCATGACGCTGCTAAGTCTGATGAGCCCGAATTACGCTCTGGCACAGCAAGTTGAATTCACCGATCCTTCTATTCTTCCTGAATACATTCAGTACCCATCGCCCAACGGACATGGTGAAGTGCGGGGATATTTCGTGCGCCCGGCAGAAGCCACCGGCAAATTGCCTGCGGTGGTTGTGGTTCATGAGAACCGGGGGTTGAATCCCTATATAGAAGACGTCGCGCGGCGGGTTGCCAAAGCGGGTTTCATCGCACTGGCGCCGGATGGGCTGAGCTCAGTCGGCGGCTATCCCGGCAATGACGATAAAGGCCGTGAACTCCAGCAGCAGGTCGACCCGACCAAACTGATGAATGACTTTTTTGCCGCTATCGATTTCCTGATGCACCACCCCGACACCACGGGCAAAGTCGGCATTACCGGTTTTTGTTATGGCGGCGGCGTCGCAAACGCTGCGGCCGTCGCATTCCCCGAACTGGGCGCGGCCGTACCGTTCTATGGTCGTCAGGCCGACGCGGCCGATGTTCCCGCGATCAAAGCCCCGTTGCTGATCCACTATGCCGAACTGGATACTCGTATCAACGAAGGCTGGCCAGCTTATGAGGCTGCGCTCAAAGCTGCGAATAAAACCTATGAGGCCTACATCTATCCCGGCGTGAACCACGGTTTCCATAATGATTCGACACCGCGCTACGATAAAGCCGCCGCCGATCTGGCATGGGATCGTACCATCAACTGGTTCAAGCGTTACCTGGCGTGAGCCAGTATCAAGATACTGGACATATCGACACCGTCTGCTCGTGCGTTTTCAGATAGAAGAACGGTTACCGAATAAAACGTTCCCCGGAGAATTCCGGGGAATATTGTCAGCTATTTATCCAGGCCGTAAGCGATCACATAATCACCACGATCGGGTGACTGACGCGCACCGCCGGCAGAGATCAGAATATACTGCTTACCTGTTTTCGGTGATATATAACTGATCGGGCCACCCTGGCTACCAACGGGTAGACGGGCTTTCCACACTTCTTTACCGGTCGAACTGTCAAAGGCTCTCAGGTAGTAATCCTGTGTCCCGGCAATAAACACCAGTCCGCCCTGCGTCGCTAGGGTTCCTCCCAGCGTTGGCATGCCGACAGGCATTTTCATACCCATTTTGATACCAAAGGGGCCAGTGTCCTGAACCGTTCCAACCGGCACCTGCCAGACGATTTTCTGCGTCTTCATATCGATTGCCGAGAGCGTACCAAAAGGCGGTGTCTGGCAGGGAATAGACAGTGGAGACATAAAACGGTTCTTATTCACAGAATAAGGCGCGCCCTTCATCGGTACAGCTCCCATTCCGGTATTCACCGCTTCCCCGCCGCTGTTCTGACCCGCCGACGGATTCGGATCCGCTTTCACGAGCTGCTGCCACAGACCAAGACGCATATCGTTGACAAAAATATAATGATTATTCGGATCTTCAGATAAACCGCCCCAGTTCATGCCTCCCAGCGATCCCGGAAAACTCAGGGAAACATCGGTGCCGGGTACAGTGTACAGACCGTCATAACGCATTGATTTGAAACTGATGCGACAGATGAGCTGGTCAAACGATGTTGCTCCCCACATATCTGACTCTTTCAACGTCTGAGCGCCAATCTGCGGCATGCCTACTGAACGGGGCTGAGTATCCGAGTACTGTTCATTAGGGATATCGCCGCGCTTCACCGGTACGTTGTCCACCTGTGTCAATGGCTGACCCGTACGACGATCCAGTACATAGATCTGTCCGGCCTTGGTGCCAAAGACGACTGCGGGTTTTTCACTGCCATCGGCGGCCGGAAAATTAATCAGACTGGGCTGCATGGGCACATCGAAATCCCACAAATCATTGTGGACGGTCTGATAGACCCATTTTTCTTCACCGGTAGTGGCATCCAGCGCCAGGACAGAAGCGCCATACTTGTGATCCAACTCGGTACGGTTAGCTCCCCAGATATCGACTGAAGAACTGCCCATTGGCAGAAAGACCGTGTTGGCGTCCGGATCATAAGACATGGACGCCCAGGAGTTAGGCGTGCTCCGCGTGTAGTGTTCGCCAGGTTGCAGAACGGCATTCGGATTAGGGTTGCCGGGATCGAAAGCCCAGCGCAGCGCGCCCGTGATCACGTCATAACCACGAATGACCCCACCAGGCATATCCGTGCTGACGTTATCCGCTACCCGTCCACCTACCACCACCGTAGTGCCGGCCAGCGTCGGCGCAGACGTCACCACATACTGGGGGTCCGGCGCGTCCCCCATTCCATCCAGCAGATTCACAACGCCCTTATTACCAAAATCTTGACAAAACTGACCGTCGTCGGCGTCCAGCGCAATCA
Source organism: Brenneria roseae subsp. americana (assembly GCF_003115815.1). Taxonomy (NCBI): domain Bacteria; kingdom Pseudomonadati; phylum Pseudomonadota; class Gammaproteobacteria; order Enterobacterales; family Pectobacteriaceae; genus Brenneria; species Brenneria roseae. Next base: position 157,634 of record NZ_QDKJ01000008.1, read on the forward strand.
GACGTCCATCAATCGTATTCATCAGAATGCGGCGCTGGCAGGCCGCATCGCTGGCAACGGATACCGCCGCGGGCGCATTGCTGCCCGGAACCGAAGGCTGTTTGACTGGCTGAGTGGCATCAAAATAAGCCAGGCCACGGCAGCGCATCCATACCGAGGATTGGGCATTAATCTCTGCTTTCCAGCGTTGTTCGCCGGAATCAGCGTCTACCGCAATGACATTATTGTGCGGAGTACACAGGAAAACCCGATCCCCAATCTGCAATGGCGTTTGCTGATCTTCCGCCCCATTACCGGTCGGGCTGAGCGGCGTATCGCCGGTACGGAATGTCCATACCGGTTTCAGTTCAGTCACGTTGTTGCGGTTGATTTGATCAAGAGCAACAAAGCGGCTGCCACCTGGAGTATTACCGTAGTTATCCCAGTTTTTTTGCTGCATCTCTTCTGCCACCGGAATCAGTGGTTTTTCCTGACCCGCAAACGGCACGGGCTCATGTGGTACGAACATGCCGGCAAACGCGGCAACAAATGCCAGAACAGACAGAGTACCCAGTGAATAGAAACCGGTGCTTAGCGGAGATTTTGTCTCATAACGACGCAGCGAAGGCAGCAGGAAGAAGGCGATGATCGCCAGCCCGCCAGGAAACATCAGGCGGGAAATCAATGGCCAGAAATTCAGCCCGGCATCCCATAACGCCCAAATCACCGTTCCTGCGGTAACGATCAGATAGAGCAGAGCACCTGAGGAACGGGTACGAAGCAGTAGATACCCACTGATCAGCATCAGAATGCCAGATATCAGGAAATACCAATCACCTCCCAGACTAACCAGTTTTCCACCCGCAATCACGAAAAAGAGAGCAGCCAGAATAAGGATGCTCCCCAGGGAAAAACTACAAACTTTTAGCCAAAGCGGCCTTTTTATTAATACTCCGTTCATGGTATTACAACACTAATGTAAATAATGGTAAGTTTATTTTAGACCAAAAAACGAAGACTGGATTGAATGGGCCTGGTGGACGTTGAGAGAGGGATAATTGGAGCGAGTGAAGGGAATCGAACCCTCGTATAGAGCTTGGGAAGCTCTCGTTCTACCATTGAACTACACTCGCAACGGGATAGCGCTTGGCATTATAGCGCTATCCCGTTGCCGGGCAAGCAAAAAACCCGGCAACGCTGTTTAGCTTTTGACCAGTTACACATTTGACGAGGCAAGTGCGGTTTCGGTGGCGGGAAAACAGGCGTTATATCATCAAACGCAAACGGCGCGGTTAAGCGCCGTTTGGTGACATCCTCTCCGCCAACGGGGAGTTATTACTTCTGCGGGCGCATCGCCGGGAACAGAATAACGTCGCGGATGGTGTGACTATTGGTAAACAGCATAATCATACGGTCAATGCCGATACCCAGACCTGCGGTTGGCGGCAAACCGTGTTCCAGCGCCGTCACGTAGTCCTCATCGTAGAACATCGCTTCGTCATCACCCGCATCTTTGGCGCTCACCTGCTGGGCGAAACGCTCAGCCTGATCTTCCGCATCATTCAGCTCGGAGAAGCCGTTGCCGATTTCACGTCCGCCGATGAAGAACTCGAAACGATCGGTAATTTCCGGGTTCAGATCATTACGGCGCGCCAGCGGCGACACTTCAGCCGGGTATTCGGTAATGAAGGTGGGCTGAATCAGATTGCTTTCCGCCGTTTCTTCAAAGATTTCAGTGACGATACGGCCCAGGCCCCAGCTTTTCTCGATCTTGATGCCCAAAGACTCGGCAATCGCCGTGGCTTTAGCCAGATCGTCCAGATCGGTAACGTTGGTTTCCGGGCGATATTTGCAGATCGCTTCGCGCATGGTCAGCTTTTCAAACGGCTTGCCGAAATCAAAAGTCTGATCGCCATATTCAACCGTCGTGGAACCCAGCACGTCCTGCGTCAACGTGCGGAACAGATTTTCCGTCAACACGATCAGATCTTTATAATCGGCATACGCCATATAAAGCTCCATCATGGTGAATTCCGGGTTATGGCGCGGGGAAACCCCTTCGTTACGGAAGTTGCGGTTGATTTCAAATACGCGTTCGAAACCGCCCACCACCAGACGTTTCAGATACAGTTCCGGCGCGATGCGCAGGTACATATCAATGTCCAGCGCATTATGGTGGGTCACAAACGGACGCGCCGCCGCGCCGCCGGGGATCACCTGCATCATCGGCGTTTCCACTTCCATAAATCCATTGTCGACCATGAAGCTACGGATAGCGGCCATCACTTTGGAACGGATACGGAAGGTATGACGGGATTCTTCGTTGGCGATCAGGTCCAGATAGCGCTGACGGTAGCGGGTTTCCTGATCGGCCAGGCCGTGGAATTTGTCCGGCAGCGGACGCAGGGCTTTGGTCAGCAAACGCAGTTCGGTACAGTGAACGGATAGTTCGCCCGTTTTAGTTTTGAACAGCTTGCCACGCGCGCCGAGGATATCGCCCAGATCCCATTTCTTGAACTGCTCGTTATATACGCCTTCCGCCAGATCGTCTCGGGAAACATACAGTTGAATACGACCACCGACGTCCTGCAACGTGACGAAAGACGCTTTCCCCATGATACGGCGGGTCATCATACGGCCGGCGACGGTTACTTCGATGTTCAGCGCTTCCAGCTCTTCGTTTTCTTTGTCGTCATAGGCGGTGTGCAGCAGATCGGACGTGCTGTCACGGCGGAAGTCATTCGGGAACGCAATGCCGTTTTCACGCAGCGCCGCCAGCTTCTCACGGCGCGCCTTCAGTTCGTTATTAAGATCCTGCGCCTGATCGGCACCCTGTGATTGTGAGTCAGCCATGTAAATTCCTTATAACCCCGCTTTTAAACTTGCTTCAATAAATTTATCCAGATCGCCATCCAGCACGGCCTGGGTGTTGCGTGTTTCCACCCCGGTACGTAAATCCTTGATGCGTGAATCATCCAGGACATAGGAACGAATCTGGCTTCCCCAGCCGATATCCGACTTGTTATCTTCCATCGCCTGTTTCTCAGCATTTTTCTTTTGCATCTCAAACTCATACAGCTTGGCTTTCAACTGCTTCATCGCCTGATCTTTGTTCTTATGCTGGGAACGGTCGTTCTGACACTGTGTGACGATATTGGTCGGAATGTGGGTGATACGCACCGCGGATTCCGTCCGGTTAACGTGCTGTCCGCCCGCACCAGAAGCGCGGTAAACGTCAATACGCAAATCGGCAGGATTGATTTCGATATCAATATCGTCGTCCACTTCAGGATAAACGAACGCGGAACTGAACGAAGTATGACGGCGACCGCCGGAATCGAACGGACTTTTACGCACCAGACGATGTACGCCGGTTTCGGTACGCAGCCAGCCAAACGCGTAGTCACCCATGATTTTGATGGTAGCGGATTTCGTTCCGGCAACTTCACCATCGGATTCTTCAATAATTTCGGTTTTAAATCCTTTGGCTTCCGCCCAGCGCAGGTACATACGCACCAGCATGCTGGCCCAGTCCTGAGCTTCGGTGCCGCCAGAACCCGCCTGAATATCCAGATAGCAATCCGCGCTGTCATACTCACCAGAGAACATACGGCGGAATTCGAGCTGGCCTAATTTGTTTTCCAACACGTCCAGCTCTGCGCTGGTTTCGTTGAAGGTATCTTCATCGTCTTCTTCTACCGCCAGTTCCAGCAAACCAGTGACGTCTTCCAGCCCCTGAGTCAGTTGGTCGATGGTATCAACGATGGCTTCCAGCGAGGAACGTTCTTTGCCCAGCGTCTGCGCCCGCTCTGGATCGTTCCAGACATCGGGCTGTTCCAGTTCGGCGTTTACTTCTTCGAGGCGTTCTTTCCTGGAATCGTAGTCAAAGATACCCCCTAAGAACGGCGGTACGTTCAGACAGATCCTGAATGCGGTTTTTTACCGGATTAATTTCAAACATGATTTTATGATCTTACGTTAAGTCGTAGATGATGGAATATATGTAAACCGCTTATTCTAGCGGATTCAGCGCGTGGTTTATAGGCTTTCATCCGTCAAGTTACCGCGGCCATAAATGCTGGATAAGCAGTTGGACCGAACGTTTACCACGAAACTCATTCACGTCCAGTTTGTACGCCAGTTCAGCTTCGCGCACGCTGCTGTCAGGCCATAGCAGCGTATCGACATTAAACGCGATGCCATCCAGCAGCGGGCCGCCGTCTACCGGTTCCACCATCACTTTCAGGTGACGTTCACCGACCAACTTTTGCTGTAGGATACGGAAACGGCCGTCAAACGTCGGCTCCGGGAACGACTGTCCCCATGGTCCCGCATTACGCAACATCTCCGCCGTGGATAAACATAGCTCCGGCAGCGCCAGTTCGCCGTCTGACCAAATCACGCCTTCCAGTTGGGAAGCATCCAGCCATTCGCCGACCAGTTCGCCAAAGCGCTGGCGGAAGGGTTCAAACTGATCTTCCATCAGCGATAATCCCGCCGCCATGGCGTGACCGCCGAATTTCAGCATCATTCCCGGATACAGCGTATCCAGACGCTCCAGCGCATCACGCAGATGCAGACCGGCGATGGAACGCCCCGATCCTTTCAACATGCCCTCACCCGCAGGCGCAAAGGCAATGACCGGACGGTGAAACCGTTCTTTAATACGTGACGCCAGAATACCGACCACACCCTGATGCCATTCCGGATGGTACATCGCCACGCCGTAAGGCAGTTCGTCACGGCTGTGCTCCAGCGTTTCGCACAGGCGCAGCGCCTCCACCTGCATACCCTGCTCAATCTCACGCCGGGTCTGATTCAACGCATCCAGATCGCTGGCCAGCATACGCGCCTGAGCGATATCATCGCTGAGCAGCAGCGCCACGCCGATCGACATATCATCCAGTCGTCCGGCAGCGTTTAACCGCGGACCGAGCGCAAAACCGAGATCGCTGGCAACCAGTTGACCGGCTTCGCGGTTCGCCACTTCCAGCAGCGCCCGGACCCCCGGACGACATTTTCCGGCCCGAATGCGGCCCAGCCCCTGCGCCACCAGAATACGGTTATTGGCATCCAGCGGCACCACATCCGCCACCGTCCCCAGCGCCACCAGATCCAACAGTTCGGCCAGATTCGGCTCCGCCAGCGTTTTCGCGGCAAACCAGCCGGTTTCACGCAGGCGCGCCCGCAAGGCCATCATCAGATAGAAGGCGACCCCCACGCCCGCCAGCGATTTCGACGGAAACGCGCAGTCGTGCAGGTTTGGGTTGATCATGGCGTCGGCCGCGGGCAACGTTTCGCCCGGCAAATGATGGTCAGTCACCAGCACCGCGATGCCGCGTCGGTGCGCATCATCCACGCCGGCGTGAGAAGAAATGCCGTTATCCACCGTGACGATAACCTCAGCCCCCAGCGACGACGCCTGCGCGACGACTTCCGGACTCAGCCCGTAGCCATCCTCAAAGCGATTCGGCACCAGATACTTAACGTTAACGCCGCCCATGCTACGCAGCGCCAATACCGTCAGCACGGTGCTGGTGGCGCCATCGGCATCAAAATCCCCGACGATCACGATACAGCGCTGATCGGCCAGCGCCCGTTGCAGAAAATCGACGGCCTTCTCGATACCGCTCAGCAGACGATAATCCAGCAGGCCGCGCAAACCACGCTCCAGTTCCTGCGCGTCTTTAATGCCGCGCTGAGCATACAAGCGACGCAACAAAGGCGGCACCGTTGTCGGTAAATCAATATCCTCCGCCAGCGGACGCCGGCGGAGTTGAGTTATCAGTTCCACGTTACATCAACCACCTGTTTTCAGCGACGCCTTGTGTGCATCCAGCATCGCCAACATCTCTTTCGGCCCCTGATAACCAGGCACCACCATGCCATCTTCCAATACAATGGCCGGCGTTCCCTGTACGCCAAACTGCACGCCAAGCTGGTAGTGAGCAGCGATATTGGTTTTGCAGGTCGCGGGAGAAATCTCTTCGCCTTTCAGCGCGGCATCAAACGCGCTGTTTCGATTCGCCATACACCAGATAGATTGCATGTCCTTTTCCGCCTGAGAGTTCAGCCCCTGACGCGGGAAAGCCAGATAACGCACGGTAATGCCCAGCGCGTTGTAATCTTTCATTTGCTCATGCAGTTTATGGCAATAGCCGCAGGTGATATCGGTAAACACGGTAATGACATGTTTTTCCTGCGCCGCTTTATAAACGATCATCTGATCCTGCAACGATTCCATTTTCCCTTTCAGGATCTGGTTCGTGACGTTGACCGGCGTTTTGCCGCTGACGTCATACAGCGGTCCCTGAATAAGGTGTTTACCGTCTTCACTGACATAGAACACGCCGCTGTCCGTCAACACCGTTTTCATTCCCGCGACCGGTGCCGGCTGGATTTCCGCCGCCTGCATCCCCAGACGAGTCAGCGTCTGTTTGATGGCCGAATCATCAGCGTGCGCAAAACCAGCCGCTGTTGCCGCCAGCAGAGAAAGCAGTAATAACCCTTTTTTCATTTCATCAAATCCCGTTCCGGTTTATCTGCCAATACGTCGTATTGATCCAGAAGTGACGAGCGATCCGCGCCGCCATATCAATATTTCATCACGCCCGAGGATGGTGCTGCTGGTGCAGCTGTTTCAGGCGCTCTGTCGCAACATGGGTATAAATCTGGGTGGTGGAAAGATCGCTGTGCCCCAGCAACATCTGCACCACCCGTAAATCCGCACCATGGTTCAATAAATGGGTAGCAAACGCATGCCGTAGCACATGCGGTGACAGCTTTTCACTGTCAATGGACGCCAGCATCGCATAGTGTTTGATGCGATGCCAGAACGTCTGACGCGTCATCTGCTGCGCACGATTGCTGGGGAAGAGCACATCCAGCGTTTGTCCATTGAGCAGCCATGGCCGACCATATTCCAGATATTGCTCAATCCAGTGCACCGCTTCTTCACCCAGCGGCACCAGCCGTTCTTTATTGCCTTTGCCGATCACCCGCACCACGCCCTGACGCAAACTGACATCGCTGATTGTCAGCCCTACCAGTTCAGAAACGCGCAAGCCCGTGGCATACAATACTTCAAGCATCGCTTTATCGCGTAATTCCAGCGGCAGATCAACGCTTGGCGCATTCAGTAAGGCATCGACCTGTGCTTCGCTCAGGTCTTTCGGTAAACGCTGCGGTAATTTAGGCGATGACAATACGGCGCTCGGATCATCGCTACGGATTTTTTCCCGGTAAAGATACTGAAACAATCGACGCATCGCGCTCAGCAAGCGGGCAGAGCTGGTCGCTTTATAGCCCCCTTCCACGCGCTCGGCCAGAAACGATTGCAGGTCAATAGCCTGCGCACGCAGCAAATCATTATCATGATGTTCCAGCCAGTCAGCCAAAGCACGTAAATCCAACCGATAAGAAGCCAGCGTATTTTCTGCCAGATTTCGCTCCAGCCATAACGCATCAAGAAATTGCTCGATGAATGCCTGATCCTGTGCTTGCATCACGGTGTCCTCCCGACTCATCTGTACCTAAATAGATTCCAATACACAGGAACCCAGGCGACCCCACGCCCCCACAGCCGCCGGGACAACCCAGCGACCGAAATTGATAAGGTCAACACACCTGCGAATGGTAAGGATGAAAGGGTATTATGCCTGAGCCACTCATCAGACGCGCATTATTCTGCGCGATCTCACATATTCCGCAATCATCAACATCGCCATAACATTCTCCGGCAAAAATGAAACCTTAGCACATTATATTTTCCGTATTGCCTATATGTCGGAACAGGCATCTCAACGCCCCTTCCCGGCACGGATTATCCCTACTCAATCGGCGTTGAAAAGCCTGTTTTTCTGTGCATAGAATGGTTGTTCGTGTTGTTAAAATAAAGAAACATTATGCAAGCCACCATCGCTCCAACTATCGACGCAGAGGTTGATGCCCCACCGGTAAATTCGCGCAGTAAGGTTATTATCGCCTCGCTGGTGGGCACCGCCATTGAATTCTTCGATTTCTATATCTACGCCACCGCCGCCGTGCTGGTATTTCCACATATTTTCTTCCCGCAGGGTGACCCAACCGCCGCCACGCTACAATCATTGGCAACCTTTGCCATTGCTTTTATCGCCCGTCCAATTGGCTCAGCGCTATTTGGTCATTTTGGCGATCGCGTCGGACGTAAAGTCACGTTGGTGGCCTCACTGTTGACGATGGGGATTTCAACGGTCCTGATCGGTCTGTTACCCAGCTACGAAACCATCGGTATTCTTGCGCCGATCCTGCTGGCACTGGCGCGTTTCGGTCAAGGCCTGGGGTTGGGCGGCGAATGGGGCGGCGCGGCGCTACTGGCGACCGAAAACGCGCCGGCCCGCAAACGCGCGCTGTACGGTTCGTTCCCGCAGCTTGGCGCCCCCATCGGCTTCTTCTTTGCAAACGGTACGTTCCTGCTGCTGTCCTGGCTGCTGACTGATGAACAGTTTATGTCATGGGGCTGGCGCGTGCCGTTTGTGGCTTCCGCCGTGCTGGTATTGATTGGTCTGTATGTTCGTATTTCTCTGCATGAAGCGCCGGTATTCACCAAAGCCGTCAAAGCCGGTAAACAGGTTCGCATTCCGATGGGCACATTGCTCAGCAAACACCTGAAAGCCACGATCCTCGGCACATTCATCATGCTGGCTACCTATACGCTGTTCTACATTATGACCGTTTATTCCATGACATACGGCACCAAACCGATTCCAGACGGCCTCGGCTTCTCACGGAACAGCTTCCTGTGGATGCTGATGGTGGCGGTTATCGGTTTTGGCCTGACGATCCCGATAGCGGGTTATCTGGCAGATGCATTTGGACGCCGTAAAACCATGATCGTCGTGACCTGCATCATGCTGCTGTTTTCCATGCTGTTCCCGTATCTGCTCGGTTCCGGCAATCAGGCGCTGGTCATGGGGTTCCTGGTACTCGGTCTGAGCCTGATGGGGCTGACGTTCGGTCCAATGGGCGCGCTGCTGCCTGAGCTGTTCCCGACGGAAGTCCGTTATACCGGCGCCTCGTTCTCTTATAATATGTCATCCATTCTGGGCGCGTCCGTCGCACCTTATATTGCCGCCTGGCTGACGGCCAACTACGGCCTGTTCTACGTGGGCGTTTATCTGGCCGCCATGGCGTCGCTGACGCTGATTGCGTTGCTGGCAACCAAAGAGACACGCCATCAGTCATTAGGCTAAATATCGGTTGTCGCGGTCTGGACGAGAAAAACGAGTCAAGACCGCATCACACAGAAAGCAAAAGGACCGCCAAGGCGGTCCTTTTATATCTCTTCTATATATCTTCGCGATCAACGGGCTTATTGGTCAACCGGGATCACCGCGCCTTTATATTTTTCCCGGATGAAGTCCTGAATTTCCTTAGAGTGCAGCACCTTCACCAGCGCAACAATTTCCGGCTTGGTTTCATCCCCTTTATGTACGGTAATGATATTGGCATACGGGTTATTCTCACCGCTTTCCACCGCAATCGGATCCTGAGTTGGGTTCAGACCGGCATCGATAGCATAGTTGGCGTTAATTACCACCGCGTCCCCTTCATCGTTGTTATACATCTGCGGCAACAGCGCGCCTTCGACGTTAGCAAGGAATTTCAGCTTTTTCGGGTTTTCCACCACATCGGAAATCCTGGCATCGACCTTGCTGACGCCCGGCTTCAGCTTGATGACGCCTTCACGCTCAAAAATCGACAGAATACGGCCTTCTTCCGCGACGGCGTCACGCATGATGATGCGGCCGTTTTCCGGCAGATCTTTCAGGCTCTTATGCTTTTTAGAATAGATACCAATCGGCTCAATATGAATCGCCCCTGCGCTGACAAAGTCATAGCTTTTATCGTTGGCGTGATCTTTCAGCACCGATTCAAGATAAGGCACATGCTGGAAGTAGTTGGCATCAATATCGCGGCTTGCCAGTGCGGTATTGGGCAGGATGTAATCCTGGAAACGTTTGATCTCCAGATCGATGCCTTCCTGTTTCAGGATCGGTTTTGCCTGTTCAAGAATTTCCGCGTGCGGAACGTTGGATGCCCCCACCACCAGCTTAGTTTCGGCGGCAGCGCCAAAAGAAGCTAACGCGGTTAACGAGGCAAACGCCATCATCATAATTTGTTTTTTCATCATCATTATTCCTGTTATTAACGTTTATCGAGTGTTGTGGTGATAACATCGCCGATGAACTGGATGACAAACACGATCAGCAGAATCGTCAATGTCGCGACCAGGGTCACATCGCCGTGGTTACGTTGAAAACCTTCCAGATAAGCCAGATTCCCCAGCCCGCCGGCGCCAATAACGCCCGCCATCGCGGTATAGCTGACCAGCGCAATCAGCGTAACCGTGATACCGGAAACCAGTGCGGGAGAGGATTCCGCCAACAGCACGCGGAAGATAAGCGTGTGCGTTTTCGCGCCCATTGAACGCGCCGCCTCAATCACGCCTTTATCCACTTCGCGCAGTCCGATCTCGACCAGACGGGCATAGAAAGGGGCGGCGCCGACAATCAGCGCCGGCAGCGCCGCATTCGCCCCCAGAATCGTTCCGACCAGCGCTTTGGTGAAGGGAATAAGCAGGACGATCAAAATAATAAACGGAATAGATCGGAACACGTTCACCAGCGCGGAAATCACTATGTATACCGGCCGGTTCTGTAATAACTGACCTTTAGACGTCAGAAACAGGATAACGCCCAGAATAATGCCCAGAATCAGCGTCGCCAGTCCGGCCACGCCGGTCATATACAGCGTTTCCCATGTAGCGTCCAACAGCTGATCGATTTTCAGGTGGGGGAATAGGGACTCAAGCATGTTTAATCACCTCGACCGTAATATCGCGTTCTTTCAGAAAATCCAGCACGCGAGCGGTTTGTTGGTCGTCGCCCTCAATGTGAATATACAGTTCGCCAAACGAACCGCTCAGCGTGTGGCTGATTTGACCATGCAGGATATTGATCGTCAGGTTATAGGTCTGAATCACTTCGGAAACGATCGCCTGATGCGTTTGTTGCCCGACAAACGTCAGTTTGAGCACGGCGCCCGACAGATGCTCGGTCAGCAGCGGGTTAAAGCTTTCTTCGGTTGCCTGATATTGGCCCACCTGTTTGACGAACTGGCGCGTAATGGGCAGCTGCGGCCGGATAAAGACATCAAGCACCGGCCCTTCCTCCACGATACGGCCGTTTTCCATCACCGCCACCCGGTGGCAGATTTTGCGTACCACGTGCATTTCATGCGTGATCAGCACGATAGTGAGATTCAGCTTGCGGTTGATATCCAGCAACAGTTCAAGAATGGCGTCCGTGGTTTGCGGATCCAGCGCCGATGTCGCTTCATCACACAGCAGAACGCTGGGATTGTTGGCCAATGCGCGGGCAATGCCGACACGCTGCTTCTGACCACCGCTTAACTGCGAGGGATACGCGTCTTCCCGGCCCTGTAACCCGACCAGGGAGATCAATTCGACGACACGCTGCCTGATCTGCGCCCTGGGCGCCCCGGCAATCTGCAAAGCGAATGCGATATTCTGGCTGACGGTTCGCGACCACAGCAGGTTAAAGTGCTGAAATATCATGCTGATTTTCAGCCGTGCGCGGCGCAGCTCATCGCTGCTGGCGCGGGCGATATCAAATCCGTTGACCACAATGCTCCCACTGGTCGGGGTTTCCAGTCCGTTCAGCAAGCGGATCAGCGTACTTTTCCCCGCCCCGCTGTAGCCGATAATGCCGTAAATCTGTCCCTGTTCCACCGTGAGATTCACGTCGTCCACCGCCACTATACGGCCGTGAGCACTGTCAAAAGTTTTGCCAACGTTCGAAAGAACGATCATAACGAAACGAATCCTTATTCTTATATCGCGCCTTCTGACCGGTAGCCTCTCCCGGCCAGGGATGATATCAGAGGCGGTCAGATGGCTATTTCATGAAAATAGTGTCTATCCTATCGGGAGTTGATATGGGCAGGAAGAATGTAAAATACATTACTTATTCATATTTAATATATAGGGCAAAGCGTGTGAAATATGACGAAAATCTGGCTATAGTGGTGCGCTGCCGACGTCATTCGTTTGTGGCTTTGACGACGCTTATTCGTTCAAGGCTATCACCTCCGGTGTGATAATGGCTTCAGGCGCCCTCATTCACATTGCTCTCAAAAGAATTCTTTATTGCCTATGAAAATTGGTCTGTTTTACGGCTCAAGCACCTGCTATACCGAAATGGCGGCGGAGAAGATCCGCGACATTTTAGGGGAAGATCTGGTGGATCTGCACAACGTCAAGGAGGTTGATCCACAGCGAATGGAAGATTACGGCATACTGATCCTCGGCATCCCGACCTGGGACTTCGGCGAAATCCAGGAAGACTGGGAGAATATCTGGGAGCAGCTCTCAACGCTAAATCTCAACGGCAAGATCGTGGCGCTTTATGGCATGGGCGACCAGCTGGGTTACGGCGAATGGTTCCTGGATGCGCTGGGCATGCTGCACGACCGGCTTTTACCACTGGGGGTGAAATTCATCGGCTACTGGCCGACGGCAGGCTACGAATTTACCAGCCCCAAACCGCTGACCGCCGATGGCGAACAGTTTGTCGGGCTGGCATTGGATGAGGTCAATCAATACGACCTGAGCGACGAACGAATTGAACAGTGGTGTGAGCAAATTCTACAGGAAATGGCGGTGTTGCTGTAATACCGCGAGCTAACCCGCGCACCGATCCGGGAGACTGACAATCTGCCCGGAACCGATTTGAACGCGGCTTGCAATGGCCCCACCGGGGGCGAGGCCACGGATGGGCCGGAAAGCCAACGCACGTTACCGCTTCTGCAACCATCTGGCGCGGGCGACGCCGTCAAAAAAGCTCCATGCAATAAAGCGGCTCTGTTTCTGCCCCTGCGCCATATTGATGGTTCTGACCTTTTCTGCCCCAACCTCTTCCAGCACACGATAAAGCTCAGGCAGGTTTTCCTTACGTGATACCAACGAAGTAAACCACAGACACTGCCGGGCAAAGCCGGCGCTTTCCCTAATCATCTGGCTGATAAAAGCGGTCTCGCCCCCTTCACACCAAAGCTCGTCCTGCTGGCCACCGAAGTTGAGCGGAGAATGTTTGTCCAGTCCCAAATTATGCAGCTTACGCTGTGATCCCTGACGCGCTTGCGCCGCGGAATCATGAAAAGGCGGATTACAAAGCACGGCATCAAAGGTTTCGTTCTTATGGATGATACCGTTCAGAATGGCCTTGCTGTTTCTCTGACGACGCAGGCGAATCGCACGACTCAGGCCGGGATTGGCCTCGATCGTGACATTGGCCGCCTGCATCGCCTGAGAATTGATTTCACTGCCGGTAAAGCGCCAGCCATATTCGCGGTGGCCAATCAGCGGATAAACGCAGTTGGCGCCACAGCCCACGTCCAGCACCGAGGCATCACGCGGTACAACGGCGCCATTATCTTCCGCCAACAGATCGGCAAGGTGGTGAATATAGTCAGCCCGGCCGGGAACCGGCGGGCAGAGAAAACCATCCGGGATGGTCCAGTGTTCGATCTGATAGAAATGGTGCAGCAGCGCCTGATTCAATACCTTCACCGCGACAGGATCCGCAAAATCCACCGACTCATCGCCATAGGGATTCACTTTCACAAATGGGATCAGCGCCGGATGGATTTGTTTTAACGCGGTAAAATCATAACGACCGCGATGGCGGTTACGCGGGTGCAGCACATTCTTTTGTGCCGCATGCTTATCAGAGGGGGTGGTCATCAGTGTATATCCAATAGATTTCAAGGTGTGGTCAGATAGCAACCAAAACGGCGCACCGGAACCTGAACATCAGGTAACCGGGACAAGTGAGGGAAGCCAATACCGTGGTAGTTCGAAAAAGCGCTTATCTTACCCAGCTTTTATGCTGTAACAACAATTGGCGTAAATGGCGCCATTCATCATTCCCCATGCTGTCCGATGCCAGCCACAATCGCTGCTGACCTTTCCCATTGGACGATCTCAGAGAGAGCAAAATGCCGTTCTTCAGCACCCAGGGGCGTTTAACAATCTGCCATTCCTGCTGCTGCCAGCGCAGATTCGTCTCGCTGTGCAGTAAAATTTCCCCTTGCCGGGATTTGATATTTCGCTGACTGCGGATAAAACCGAACACGACCAAGGTAACCAGCCCCAGCCACAGTACAGCATAACCGTCCGGCCAGGGAGCCAGCAGTATCAGCAACACCAATAACCCATGCACAATCAGTGAAAAAAGCTGCATGCGCCAGGAAACGCGAATATCACATTGCCACTGGGCCACGATCTTTATTTCGCGTCTGGATAAGGGAAACCATGCGTTTCAACGCCTGATCTTGCGGTTCGCCGTGGTTCATCAGCCAGTTAAACAGGTCGGGATCGTCGCATTGCAGCAGACGCACAAACGCTCGTTTGTCATCATCATTCAATGCATCATACTCATGCTCAAAGAAAGGCATAATAGAAATGTCCAGTTCACGCATGCCTCGGCGACATGCCCAGTGAATCCGTGACTTATTATCGATTTCCATGCTTTATATCCACCTTGTTAATCAATGCTTGCCACTAGTGTAACCCGATTTCAACAGCGGGTATTAAACTAATAGTAACACTTTGACATATTTTACCGCTGCATTGCGGCGCTATCACACCGGGACTGCGAGGACGCCCGCACAATAACCGCTTGCAAACCTTCGCCGCTATTTTACCATTAGGCCATTCGCATACCGCATCAACGCAGCAGGATGGTAATATGGCTAATCAATTTCCTTTTACATCACAGCGTCCGTTTGCTTCGGCCCAGCTCCCCGCAACGCTCATCTCTCTGGATGACTGGGCGCTGGTGACGCTAACCGGCCCGGATACCATCAAATACCTGCAAGGTCAGGTGACAGCCGATGTTGCCGCCCTGCCCGCCGACCAACATATCCTTTGCGCGCACTGTGACGCCAAAGGAAAAATGTGGAGCAACTTACGTCTTTTCCAACGCGACGACGGATTCGCATTTATTGAACGTCGTAACTTACGTGACACCCAGCTCAGCGAACTGAAAAAATACGCTGTTTTCTCTAAAACTACGATAGCAGCAGATGACAATGTTATTTTGCTGGGCGCCGCCGGCGCTAAAATTCGTGAGCGGCTGTCTTCCGTTTTCAGCCCCCTGCCAGACGCCGAACATCCGGTCGTGCAACATGAGGGGGCTACGCTGCTGCACTTCTCCCTTCCGGCAGAACGTTTCCTGCTGGTGCTGACTCCCGAACAATACGCTACGCTGAGCCAGCAACTTGAAGGAAAAACCGAGCTAAACGATAGCCGCCAATGGCTGGCTTTGGATATCGAAGCCGGTCTGCCGATCATTGACAGCGCAAACAGCGCGCAGTTCATCCCGCAAGCAGCTAATTTACAGGCATTAAATGGCATTAGTTTCAGCAAAGGGTGTTATGCCGGACAGGAAATGGTGGCACGGGCCAAATACCGCGGCGCCAACAAACGCGCGCTCTATTGGCTGGCGGGTCAGGCCAACCGCGTTCCAGAAGCAGGGGAAGATTTGGAACTGCAATTAGGAGAAAACTGGCGACGCACCGGTACTGTGCTAACAGCATGCCGTTTACAGGATGAGAGCGTGTGGGTTCAGGTGGTCATGAATAACGATCTGGACGCCGACAGCCTGTTGCGCGTGCGGGAAGAAGCCGACGGTCGGTTGAAGATTCAACCGCTGCCTTATGAAATAACGGACTGAGCGCGACACGCGCTTTCAGCCGCGCGCCCCACGGAAGGGGCGGGCGCCACACGGAAGGGGCAGGCGCCACACGGAAGGGGCGGGCGCCACACCGAAATACGTCATACGTAAAGATAAATCGCCAGAAAGTGGCACACGCTGCCGCCGAGCACAAAACCATGCCAGATAGCGTGATTGTAAGGAATACGATTACTCGCGTAGAAGATCACCCCCAGCGTGTAAACTGCACCGCCCACCGCCAGCAAGGTCACGCCAATTGCCGAAAGCGTCATGGCGAGCTGATAAATCACCACCAGCGACAGCCACCCCATCACCAGATAGGTGATCAGCGAGAGCACTTCAAAACGATGGGCAAAGGCCAGTTTAAAGATCACGCCTAGCAGCGCCATACTCCAAATCACCACCATCAGACCATCCGCCAACGGCGAATCAAGCCCGACCAGCAGAAACGGCGTATAGGTTCCGGCAATCAGCACATAGATTGCACAGTGGTCGAATTTCTTCAGCCAGGGTTTGATCCGCGGTGACGGAATGGCGTGATACAGCGTCGAAGCGAGGAACAAGAGAATAATGCTTCCACCGTAGAGACTGTAACTGGTGATAGCAATGCCATTCGCGCCATTATTGATCGCTTGAACCAACAACAGCACCAGCCCGACAATACCGAGAACCAGGCCAATTCCGTGGCTTACGCTATTCGCGATCTCCTCTGCCAGCGAATACCCTGGCGTCTGTACGTTCTTTGACATGTTTACCCTAATCAGCAGCGGCTTATGCACTCCAGATATTTAACCGGTACCTATTGCAAGCACCGGTGTCTAACCTTTGAGCAGATTAACTGAGAATAGTTTCAGTGTACATGTGTAAGCTAAAATAATTACCTAATATGACATTTCAATTTTCGCTGCAATCATTCATGTAAATCTTCGGTTACATCCCCTACAATTACCGGCTTTGATACCCTCCATCTTTCCCGTTGCAGGTTCATTACCTGCCCTGCATCTCGAAACCGACTGGGTATATGTACGTCCGTTTTTGAAGGGCGCCGCCGTCCCTACCGGTTACTCACGCTAGCGGTTATCCGGTGCCGACGCTCCCTGCTCTTCCTCCGGTTTTAACTGCAAAAGGTGGTTTTCATGTCGTCTGCTTCACCCATTCTGAATTTCGGTTCTTTGACCGATGTCGTCGGCTTTTTGATAGAAATCGATAAATTAAAGAGCGTGCAGCGCCGCTCAAAAATCATTGGCAGCGATCGCCATGAAGATTCTGCCGAACACAGTTGGCATTTTGCGGTAGCGGCAATGGCGCTGGCGCCTTACGCGGGCAAAGAGGTGGATATTCAGCGCGTAATTCAGATGGCGCTGATCCACGATATCGTCGAGATCGATGCCGGTGACGTGCTGGTTTACGATCTTTCCGCACGCCTTGCCATTCACGATCGGGAAGTGGCTGCCGCTGCACGGATTTTCGGTCTGCTGCCGGAACCGCAACGCCAGCAGTTCCACGATCTCTGGCTGGAATATGAAGCGGGCGAAACCGCCAGCGCCCAATTCGCACTAATGCTCGATCGCATCATGCCGGTGCTGATGAATTTACATAACGGCGGCCAAAGCTGGGTGGAGAACGGCATCCGTCTCGAACAGGTATTAGGCCGCGCCGATTTTATCGCCAATATCAATCCAGAACTGTGGCAATACCTGAAACAGCATCTGGAAGAGGCGAAAGCCAAAGGGTGGCTGCTCTAACCCCCCGCCAACCCTCTCCTGCCCAGAGAGGCCGGGCGGGGTGCTCAATGGCAGAGCCAAAGCGCCTGAATGTATCGGCAGTCCGACTGTTCCTACTTCGGCAAACCAAGCGCCGTCTGCTCCACATATGGCTTCATAATGGTATCGGCTTCCTGCTGGGCGGCGGCGGCCGCCTGATCCACGCTCAACGCCGGATCATTCAATAATGCGGCAAGCTGGTTTTCCATCGCCTTGCGCACCGCGACCGTTTCATAGGTGGCGTACCACGGATGCGCGTACTGCAACTGAGACAGCGCGATCGCCGCTCGCGGATCTTTAGCCAGATAATCTTTCATTTCCGGCAGGTCATACGCCGCGATGCGCGGAGCGAAGTAACCGGTAAACCGGCTCCAGCTGCCGCTGACTTCCGGGCTCACCAGATAGCTCATGAACTGCCAGGCTGCTTTCTTCTGATCTTCAGAAATCCCTTTGAAACTCACCAGACTGGCTCCGCCGATGGTCACGCCGCGTCGTTCTTTTTCCGGCATCATCGCCACGCCCAGTTGGAAATCTTTCGTGTTTTCACGCATGAAGCCCAGCGCGCCCGTACTCAGCATGGCCATTCCCAACTTACCCGAGAAAAAAGCCGCGCTGATTTGTTTGGAGTTCAGCACGCCGCCCGGCATCACTTTGTCGCGGTGAACCAGATTACGCCAAAACTGTAGCGCCCCTTTGGTTGAGGCCGTGTTGTAATACACTTCGCCGGGATAGTCAGCGTTGTAATAAGCACCGCCGTTCGCGCGCGTCAGGGCCGATAATACCCAACCGCCGTAGTCATCATTGGTAGACGGGAGCATGATGCCCCATTGTCCTTTCGCCGGATCGGTCAGTTTTTTCGCCACCTCGACCACTTCATCCCAGTTTTTCGGCGCTTCGTTAAAGCCAGCCTGCTTCAACATATCCTGATTGTAATAAAGAATCGGCGTCGAATTATGAAACGGAATGGCATAGGTCACGCCCATTACCTGCGCATTTTGATGCAGCGCCGGCCAGAAGTTTTTGGTCAGGAACGGGGTGGCTTTTTCGTTGCCGTATTTGAACAGCTCATCCATCGGCAGAATTTCATCCTTGATGACCAGATCGGCTGTAAAATTTGCGGACATAATCACCAGCGCAGGGGGATCGCCCGCTTTGGCCGCCGCCTCGGCTTTTACTTTGGTGGTGTCATAACCGCCGGTAAAAATGCCGCGGACCTCAACCTGATCCTGCGACTGATTGTATTCTTTGATGATGCGCGTCATTTCCATTGTCAGCTTGCCGTCAACCGGAGCCGGGAACATGAAGTCGATACTCTGCTTTGCCAGCGCCGGGCCGGACATCAGCAAGGCCATCGCCAGTGCAATAATACGGGGCTTATGCATTTATTTTCTCCTGGGATAAATTGCGGGCGGTCCGCCCGGAAAACCAATGACAATCCTGCGGTGAAAAATGGAGAACAAGGGGCGTTCCTACGTCCGGAACACCATCGCGATTTGGCCGACGGTAGCGCATCCCTCCCAACGGGGTCTCCACATGAATCAGGTACTCGGCCCCAAACAATTCCCGCTGCGTTACCGTACCCGGCAACTGCAATCCAACGCCTGATACGGCCTGCCCGGTAATATGTTCAGGGCGGATCCCTAACTGCACCTTCGTCATCGCGCGGGTTTCCTCGGTGACGGGTAGTTTGATGGATTGCTCCAGCAAAAAAGCATGCCCGTCGATACAGGGCAGCGTGAGCATATTCATCGCCGGTGTGCCGATAAACCCCGCGACAAATACATTGGCCGGATGAGAATAAAGCTGTTCAGGCGTTCCAACCTGTTGCAGCACGCCGCGATCCAGCACGGCGATCCGGTCTGCCATGGTCATGGCTTCAATCTGGTCGTGCGTGACGTACACCGTGGTGGTTTTCAACTGCTGATGCAGCGCCATGATGCCGTCCCGCACTTCGCTGCGCAGTCTGGCATCCAGATTCGATAGCGGCTCATCCATCAGGAATAGCCGGGGATCGCGGACAATCGCCCTTGCCATGGCCACCCGCTGACGTTGACCGCCGGAGAGTTTTCCCGGTTTGCGCTTAAGTAACGGTTCCAGTTGCAACAAGCTGGCGACCCGCTGTACACGCTGCGGATAGTCCGCTTTCGGCTCGCCGCGCATCCGCATACCGAAAGTGATGTTCTGTTCCACCGTCAGATGGGGAAATAGCGCATAATTCTGAAAAATCATCGAAAAATTACGCTGTTTCGGACTCCAGGCGGTGATGTCTTCTGCGCCCAGCAGGATTTGTCCGGCACTCACGGTTTCCAGACCGGCCAGCATGCGCAGCAGCGTGCTTTTACCACAGCCGGACGGACCAACCAGTACCAGAAATTCTCCGTCGGCAATGTCTAACGATAGCGAGGCCAGCGCCTGCGTTTGTTCAAACTGTTTGCTGATATTGCGTAACTGAATCACGGCCATGACTCATCCACCGGGCAACTGATACGTGAGTCATAGAGATACGGACCGGGAAACGACGCGAGCGACTGGCTGTAACTCACCAGACCGGTGATCGGGACATAGCGGTGCATCACCACGGCGCCGGGCTCCAGATTGTAGTAAGGCGTATCATCATGATGAAAATAAGGCACCTGATGCACGGTTCCGGGCACCGTAGCAATGATGGCCTGACGATACTGAGTCATGATTAACCGGTGGGTATGACCGCAGAATACCCGCGTCAGCTGAGGGAAGCGTTCGATCAATGTCAGCAATTCATGACCATTTTCACAGGCGATAGGATCCATCTGTGCAGAACCCAGTGGGATCGGCGGGTGGTGCATAAAAATTGCCGTTTCACGCTCCTGATGATCGATCAATTGCTTTTCCAGCCAGCCCAGCGTTGCGGGCGTCAACCAGCCCCTGGACTGCCCTGTCAGGCTGGAATCGATAAACAGCAGGCGCAGGGGAAAATCAGTTACCGCATAACGGATATTATCCGGATCGTCGCCCAATAGCGGGCAAAGCGGGCGCATGGCATTCAGAAAATGGCGTTTATCGTCGTGATTACCCGGGATCACATACAAAGGGTAATCCAGCATCTGCAACACGCGCTGCGCCACCTGATACTCCTGCGGACGGCCACAGTTGACGATATCACCGCTTATAACGATCGCATCCGGGCGCTCACGCAGCGTATTCAACTGATTTATCACTTCGGCGTTGGCCCCATTAACATCAATAAATTCATAGAGCTTGCGGCCTTCACTACGAAAATGCAGATCGGAAATCTGTGCCAGTAACATAACTTCCACCTCTTAGCGCTTTTTGAAAGGCAATCACTTGATGCCTGAAAAACCAAAACTACTCAGGAACTGCTTCTGGAACAGCACGAATGCCAGCATCAGCGGCAGACAGACCAGCAGCGTTCCGGCACAAATCAGTCCCCACTGTCCACCGGACTCCGCGCCCATGGCAAACGACACCAGACCAATGGTCAGCACCTGTTTATCGGGATCGTTCAGCACCATCAGCGGCCAGAGATACTCATTCCAGTGATAGGTAATACTGACGGTGGCGAAAGCCAGAATAGAGGGCCAGGTCATGGGGATAAGGACGTGAAACACCACCTGCCACCAGCGACACCCTTCCATCAGCGCCGCTTCTTCAATTTCTTTGGCGATGTTGAGAAATGCCTGACGCATCAGGAACACGCCGAACGCCGAAGCGAAATACGGCATCATCACACCGGTCAGCGTATTCAGCAGCCCCAGCTGTTTCAGCGTCATCATGTTCGGCACCATCATCACAACGGGCATAATCATTAGTTGGATCAACAGCAGGTAAAACAGCAGCGTTTTGCCGCGAAACTGGTGATAAGCAAAGATGTACCCGGCAGTCGTAATCGTCACCAGCTGAACCAGAAAAGTGCCCAGCGCGAAGATCAGCGTATTGGCGTAGAGGCGTAGCCAATCGGCGCTGTCCCACGCGTCGAGGAAGTTATCCAGCGTCAGCGGGAGCCGTGGTAGCAGCGAGGCCATATCACTGCTGAAACTGCTGGTGCTGATGGAAGATGACAGCATCCAGATAAACGGGCTGATCCACAGTATGGCGGCGCAAATCAGCAATAGCGGCAGGGTAAATGCGGTGGTCACACGCAGCGGATGATGATGTTCAACGCTCATGTTTTTTAACGCTCATAGTGCGCCCCCTTTTCCAACACGTTCAGGTTCATGATGGAAAACGCAAACAGCAGTACCAGCGTCAGAAAAGTCGCGGCAGAGGCCTTGCCAAGATCGTGGGTATCATTTGCCAGATCCTGAATGTAGTAGAGCAGTACGGTAGTGGCGTTATTCGGGCCGCCGCGCGTCATCACCGCAACGTGGTCGATCTGGGTAATGGCGTAGATAAAGGCAATCGTCACCACAAACGCGATAGTCGGCCGCAGCAACGGTAAAGTGACGTAGAAAAAAACCTGACGTCTCGACGCCCCTTCCATCAATGCCGCTTCACGCGCCGAAGTGGAAATGGACTGTAACCCTGCGAGGAAAAACAGCATGTAGTAACCGGCGAATTTCCAGATACCGATGACGCTTACTGCCACCAGCGCGCTGTCGCTCATGCCGAGATAGTTGTTGTTCATCGGTCCGAACGCCTTCGCCAGGTAGTAATCCAGCAGGCCAAGCCCCGGCATGAAAATGAACAGCCACAGCGTTGCCGCACTCACCAGCGGAATAATCATCGGAAAGAAAAAAGCGGTGCGCAGCCAGCGGTTGATCCGCGTGTTTTCCCACAGCAGCACGGCCAGCAATAACGCCAGTAATACGCCGGGGATCACCGTCATCAGGATATACAGCACGTTGTTCAACAACGCCTGCCAAAACACATCGTCATGCAACAGACGGATAAAGTTATCCATGCCGACAAACAGCGGCCGTTCGACATTTAACCGGGTGTCATACAGGCTGTCGATAACCGAACGCAACAGAGGAAAATAGGTAAAAGCGAAGAGAAAAACCAGCGTCGGCAGCAGCACAAGGTAAGGAAAGCATTTTGCACGCATAGCTCATTTGCCACGTAGTAAACAATATTGTAGTAAACAACATTATGTTGAACACAGAGGCTTTAACATAAAGAGCTTGCATGTCAGGGAAGAGTCAGTTCAGTGACAGTTTGTTTTCGGTGAGAAAATATTTGCCTGAAAATGATTTCCAATGGCGATAGACGCATTGCAGCGGATGTTCAAACAGTCTGCCGGGGACGATCGCTATTGCGGCAATCGTCCCCGACATTAACGCCTATATCGCCGGGCATCGGCGGCAAAGGGGTTATTCGTAATCCGCCACCGGCACGCAGGAACAGAACAGATTACGGTCGCCGTAGACGTCATCCAGACGTTTTACGCTTGGCCAGTATTTATGTTCGTTTCCTGCCGGGAACACCGCGAGTTCGCGGCTGTACGGATGTGTCCAGTCGGCCACCAGTTCAGCCTGCGTATGCGGCGCGTTCACCAGCGGGTTGTCATCCAGCGGCCATTCGCCGTTCATCACGCGATCGATTTCCGCCCGGATCGACAGCATTGCGTCGATAAAGCGATCCAATTCCACCTGGCTTTCCGACTCCGTCGGTTCAACCATCAATGTTCCCGCCACCGGGAACGACATGGTGGGCGCGTGGAAACCGTAGTCGATCAGGCGCTTGGCGATGTCCATCTCACTGATGCCGCTGCTCTCTTTCAACGGACGGATATCGAGAATACACTCATGCGCGACGCGTCCATCCCGTCCGGTATAGAGCACCGGAAACGCGGATTTCAACCGCGTGGCAATATAGTTGGCGTTGAGGATCGCCGTCTGGCTGGCCTGTTTCAATCCTTCCGCCCCCATCATGCGGATATACATCCAACTGATCGGCAGGATGGAGGCGCTGCCGAACGGTGCGGCAGAGACCGCGCCCTGCCCGGTCAGAACGCCGTCGATTTTTACCACCTGATGCCCCGGAACGAACGGCGCCAAATGCGCTTTGACGCCAATCGGCCCCATGCCGGGACCGCCGCCGCCGTGCGGAATGCAAAACGTCTTATGCAGGTTGAGGTGAGAGACATCCGCGCCAATGTAACCCGGAGTGGTAATACCGACCTGCGCATTCATGTTGGCGCCATCCAGATACACCTGGCCGCCATACTGATGCACAATCTGACACACCTCACGAATGGTTTCTTCATAAACGCCGTGAGTCGAAGGATAGGTCACCATGATGCAGGACAAGCGATCGCCCGCCGTCTGCGCTTTTTCCCGCAGATCGTGCAGATCGATATTACCTTGCTTATCGCAGGCCACCACCACCACACTCATTCCCGCCATCTGCGCCGACGCCGGGTTGGTGCCATGGGCGGAACTGGGGATCAGACAGATATTACGCGCCGCTTCATGACGGCTTTCATGATAGCGGCGGATCGCCAGCAGCCCCGAATATTCACCCTGCGCGCCCGAATTGGGCTGCATGCAGACCGCATCATAACCCGTGAGTTGCACCAGCCAGCCAGACAGCTGTTCGATCATCTGCCGGTAGCCGAGCGCCTGCTCCGGCGGACAAAACGGATGCAGTTCCGCAAACTCCGGCCAGGTGATCGGCAGCATTTCCGCCGCCGCATTAAGCTTCATGGTACAAGAGCCCAGTGGGATCATCGACTGATTGAGCGCCAGATCTTTGCGCTCCAGACGATGCAGATAGCGCATCATCTCGGTTTCACTGTGGTAACGGTTGAAGACCGGGTGCGACAGAATCGTATCGTTACGCTGTAAGGCTACGGGTATAGCGTCGGACTGCGGGTTTATTTCCGCATCAAGCGTGTCGATATCCAGCCCGTGCGCGTCGCCCAACAGTACGGAAAACAGCGCCAGCACATCTTCACGCGTGGTGGTTTCGTCCAGCGTGATGCCGACGGCATCGTCCAGATCGCTTCTCAGATTGATGCCAAAACTTAATGCCCGGCTGAGCGTCGCATTTTTATCCGCTACCTCGACAGTCAGGGTATCAAACCAGGTTTGATGGCGCAGCGTCATGCCGCCTTGACGTAAGCCGTGCGCCAGAATATCCGTCAGGCGGTGGATACGTCCGGCAATGCGTTTCAGACCTTCAGGGCCGTGGAAAACGGCATACAGACCGGCGATGTTGGCCAGCAACACCTGCGAGGTGCAAATATTGGAATTGGCTTTTTCACGACGGATATGCTGCTCGCGGGTCTGCATCGCCATACGCAATGCGGTATTGCCTGCGGCGTCTCTCGACACGCCGATAATCCGGCCCGGCATCGCGCGTTTATGTTCGTCACGACAGGCAAAGAATGCCGCGTGCGGACCGCCGTATCCCATCGGCACGCCGAAACGCTGAGCAGAACCGAAAACGATGTCCGCCCCCTGCCTGCCCGGTGCCGTCAGCAGCACCAGCGCCATGATGTCCGCAGCCACACAGCTGATAACCTTACGATTTTTCAGTTCTGCCATCAGGCTGCCGTAATCGTGCAATTCGCCTGTCGTACCAGCCTGCTGCAACAACACGCCGAATACCGCGTCATCATTCAGCGCCGCTTCCGCTTTCCCCACCACCACGTCAAAACCAAACGTCCGGGCGCGCGTACGCACCACATCCAGCGTTTGCGGGTGAACGTCGTCAGCCACAAAAAAACGGTTAGCCTGTTTCAGCTTGCTGATGCGTTTCGCCATCGCCATCGCTTCCGCGGCGGCAGTCGCTTCATCCAGCAGCGATGCCGAGGCCAGCTCCAGACCGGTCAAATCCTGCGTTACCTGCTGAAAATTCAGTAATGCTTCCAGACGCCCCTGCGACACTTCCGGCTGATACGGCGTATAGGCCGTATACCAGCCTGGATTTTCCAGCACATTGCGCAGGATCACCGGCGGCATCAGCACCGCACCGTATCCCATGCCAATATAGCTTTTATAACGCTGATTGCGGCCGGCAATATCCTTCAACTCAGCCAACGCCTGATGCTCCGTCACGGCCTCCCCGACTGCGGGCGGGCTGGGTAGCTGAATATCGGCAGGTACAATCTGCCGGATTAACGCATCCAGTGAATCCGCGCCGACTACCGACAGCATGTGCTGCTGTTGGCTGGCGGAAGGGCCGATATGGCGTTCAACGAAAGCGTTGTCATGTTCAAGCTGGCTGAGAGTCTGAGTCATTACCAAAATTTCCTGCGTAAAACATACTTCCGTCCTTGCTCGACAAGGACGGAAGAACAAAAAACGCCGGGCGCGTTTTTCAACGTCGCTCGCGACGGCCCGAAAGGGGCGAGCCGGATAGCCCGCCATAAAAAACGCCCCGGCTCGGCAGAGACCAGGGCGGCATCGTTATTCGTCTTCTTCCAACGAGGCCTGATAGCTTTCGGCATCAAGCAGCTCATTCAGATCAGATTCGTCAGACGATCTGATCCGAAACAGCCAACCATCGGTATACGGCGCGCTGTTGACCAGTTCAGGCGCGTTTTCCAGATCCTCATTGACTTCGATAATCTCACCGCTGATCGGCGCATAAATATCAGAAGCCGCTTTTACCGATTCGGCAACAGCGCAATCATCACCAGCCGCGACAATCGTACCCACTTCCGGCAGATCGATAAACACCATATCGCCCAATAATTCCTGCGCGTGATCGGTAATACCGACACTGTAAACACCTTCACCTTCAGACAGCACCCACTCATGCGAAGCGGTATATTTTAGTTCTGCTGGTACATCGCTCATTGCCACCTTCTCCTTTCCTTCACAAATTAATACTGAACAATCGGTTTTCCGGCACGAACAAAGCCGGGTTTGGTGACATGCACAGGTAGCTCACGATTGCGGATCTGGACGATAGCCTGTTCACCGATGCCCGCAGGGACACGCGCCAGCGCAATGCTCACGCCAAGCGTGGGTGAAAACGATCCGCTGGTAATGACACCTTCCTGCATCACACCATCACTATCAGTAAAGCGCACAGGTAAATCATTACGCAATACGCCTTTTTCGGTCATCACCAGTCCGACTAATTGCTCGCCCCCTTTTTCACGCTGTTTTTCCAGCGCTTCGCGACCGATAAACTGGCGATCCTGCGGTTGCCATGCGATGGTCCACCCCATGTTGGCGGCAAGCGGCGACACGCCTTCGTCCATATCCTGCCCATAGAGGTTCATTCCGGCTTCCAGCCGCAGCGTATCGCGCGCGCCTAATCCACAGGGTTTGACGCCCACGGATAATAGCTGTTGCCAGAAATCCACCGCCTGTTCCTGAGGCAGCGCAATTTCATAGCCGGCTTCGCCGGTGTAACCTGTCGTGGCAATGAAGAAGTCATTCGCCTGTACGCCAAAAAATGGCTTCATCGCGGCAATTTGCTCAATCTGAGCATCGTCCAACAGGTGATGTGCTTTCAGCAAAGACTGAGCTTTTTCCCGCGCGGTCGGCCCCTGAACGGCCACCAGCGCCAGTTCATCGCGTTCACGAATGTCTACCGCAAACGCTTTGGCATGCTCGGTGATCCAGGCCAGATCTTTTTCCCGCGTGGCGGAGTTCACCACCAGCCGGAAATAGTCTTCCGCCAGGAAATACACGATCAGATCGTCAATCACGCCGCCGGAAGCATTCAACATGCCGGTGTATAACGCCTTACCCGGCAGCGTCAGCCTGGCAACATCATTCGCCAGCAGATAGCGGAGAAACTCGCGCGTTCTTGCGCCGTGCAAATCCACAATCGTCATATGGGACACATCGAACATACCGGCATCACGGCGTACAGTGTGATGTTCATCCAACTGAGAGCCATAATGCAGCGGCATCATCCAGCCGTGAAAATCAACCATTTTGGCGCCATCGGCCAGATGCTGTTGATACAACGGAGTCTGCTTTGCCATCTTTTCCCTCTATTCAGAACACAGCGTTCAGGAGATAGAAACTCGTTACGCAAACGATATCTTATGACTGAACTTACCACCGAAGCGCCGGTTAAACCACATCCATAAACATAAGTTAAACTATATAGAAAGCCTTAACCTCTTATGCGATAAACGCAAAATCATAAGATTAAAGCTCTTATTTTTTGCAAGAATAAAGCATATAAATCATGAAAAACCGGATTAATCACAGATTAATGACATTTAAATTGGATAACACAGGCAATGCCACCAGAATAAAAACACATATCGCATTAGTTAATATAATGATAAAAACAGACTGAAATTAGATTATTTCAATCAAATGCCAGTTTGTTTCCACCCTGGAAATGATGCTGTGATTTCCTCGCACGTCTCGCCAAACCGCACTTTTGTGAACTGGCTCCCAATCTTCTTCCACTGAATGCCAACGTAGCCGACAACATGGCAATGAACAGAAGGCACAACAGGGCATTTATTCTCATAGTGAGAATAAGGATTAGGGAATTTGATATTTATCAACCCGCCATAACATTCTGGTTTTGACCAATCAGCCGCGGGACTACAGTGAATAAAGCGAACGATATTTAACCAGCGCCTAGCGATAAACATTCCTGTTCGATATTGAGCTGCCCTACATGAATTTTATTCAATTTATTAAAATCAATACGTTACGGAGATTACCCTCATGGTTAACAGAATGATTCTTAACGAAACATCCTATTTTGGCGTCGGCGCTATCGCGCATGTCGTTGATGAAGTCACCCGGCATGGCTTTAAAAAAGCATTGCTGGTTACGGACAAGGATTTGATTAAATTCGGCGTTGTCGGCAAGGTCACGGCACAGCTGGACGCCGCCGGACTGGCTTATGAGATCTACGATGAAGTTATCCCCAATCCCACCATCGGCGTAGTGGGAAAAGGCGTTGAACGCTTTAAATCCGCGCAAGCCGATTATCTGATCGCCATCGGCGGCGGTTCGCCGCAGGACACTTGCAAAGCCATCGGCATTATTACCAATAACTCCGAATTCGCCGATGTCCGCAGTCTCGAAGGCGTCGCCGCCACCAAACGTCCTTCTGTACCCATTATCGCCATTCCCACCACTGCCGGCACCGCAGCCGAAGTCACCATCAACTATGTGATTACCGACGAAGAGAAACGCCGCAAATTCGTCTGTGTTGATCCACATGATATTCCCATTGTGGCGATCATTGATCCCGAGATGATGGCCAGCATGCCCGCTTCGCTGAAAGCCGCGACAGGGATTGATGCGCTGACACACGCCATTGAAGGCTTTACCACCAAAGGGGCCTGGGAGCTGACGGATATGCTGCATCTGAAAGCGATCGAAATCATCAGCCGCTCGCTGCGTGATTCCGTCGCCGGCAAAGCTAAAGGTGTGGAGGAAATGGCGCTGGCGCAGTATATCGCCGGGATGGGCTTCTCAAATGTCGGGCTGGGTTTGGTTCACGGCATGGCGCACCCGCTGGGCGCGTTCTATGACACGCCGCACGGCGTCGCCAATGCGATCCTGCTGCCGCATATCATGGCCTATAACGCCGATTATACCGGTGAAAAATTCAGAGCCATCGCCATTGCCATGGGCGTGAAAGCAGTCGCAGACATGCCGATTGCCCTGGCGCGGGAAGCGGCGATACAGGCGGTCCGGCAATTGTCTCATGACGTGGATATTCCACCGAAATTGCGCGATGTCGGCATGAAGGAAGCGGATATTCAGGCGCTGGCTCAGGCCGCTTTTGACGACGTTTGCACCGGCGGTAACCCGCGGGCAACGAGCATCGAAGACATCAAAGCGCTGTATCAGTCGATTTACTAACGTCCTCTCGTCAGTCGCCTCCGGGTGACTGACCGGTCATCTGCCCGCCCGGGCAGATGACGCATCCCCGGCGTTACGCTACCGCGGGATTTTCTCATCGATTCGTTGAATCAAATAAGGGAAAAAAGGATTCGAAGATAAACGCAGCAGCGTATCCAGATCGACCACCAGTACCGAACGCTCGCCACGCGCCGCAATCATCCCCAGCGGCAGGCCGAATTCTCTGGGATTCAGTGAAAAACGCCCGTACAGCGAATCCGAATCCGGGAACGGTAACGCCACATGCGATAGCGAGTAAACGTCAGGGGGATAATCAATCCCCAAATCGCGAATGCTCTCCTGCTTCATTCCCGCATTGACGTCAAACGCGACGGCATGGGCGCTATCAGGCGCCGCATTGGTGATCACCGTCGTGTCATAATAGCGCGGCGCGGGTGGTAGCCACTGATTCACCGCCCCATTGGCGGAATCGCGTAATAGCGGTCCAAAGTTGATCGTGCGATTGACATCAAACAGCACCAGTTGGCTGCCATTGGCGGGCAATAAATTATAAAACGCGGAGATAACGGCCCGGGTACTGACGGTAAAATCCATCACCGACTGAAACGTCAGCACCGGCGGAAGCGCAGCCAGCGTCTGGCTCTGCGCTTTGCGGGTCAGTTGACGTTGCAGCTCATGCGTCAATAGCCACGACTGCCGTGCGCCATTCACCGGGAACGAATTGTATTTGAACGGATTAAACTCCGGCAGAATTCCCAGCCACGCTGATTTGGCAAACGCCGGAAAGATGGCCGGCAGCCCCGCTAAACCGGCAAACCGGGCGTAGCTGGTAATGCCGATCATCGGCGAAATCAGAATCAGCTGATCCGGGTGCGTCAGCGTCGCGTCATCCAGCGAATCCAGGGCATATTTCAGCGCCAGCGCCCCGCCGTTGGAAAATCCCACAATATGCAGCGGCAAAGACCGACCAGAAGCCGGGGTAATATGACGTTCCGCTTCACGCACTGCCAGGCGCGTCGCCGCTAACCAATCCTGCCAGTGAACATCCGTCAACGCGCCGGGCACCGTGCCGTGCGCCGGTAAACGAATTCCTACCGCCACAAAGCCGCGCTGACGATAACGCTCAGCGACATGCCGCAGGCTATATGGTGAATCGGTCAATCCATGCAGCAACACCACGGCGCCTTTCGGGGCGCCATCAGGCATCAGCTCATAAGAACGATTCCAGTCATGCTGAAATTTCCCCGGATAAACCGGGCTACCGGAAAAATAGCGGTTAATCGGCCGCTGCTCGTCCTCATCCAGTTCCTGCGTCACATGCTGGTTTATCTGTTGAAAAAGCGTGTCTTCCGCCTGTAGATATGCCGTCCAGTCGGCTTTATCCAACTGTTCCGCGGAGAGTTCATCAGGTACATAGGTATGCCAGGGAGCCAGTGCGGGGCCGCGCTGGGTATCATAAATACGAATAACCAGCAGCGTTATCGCCACCACCGCGAGAATAATGGCACCCCGTTTGATCACTCGCCTGACAGATTTGATCACCATGTTGATTTTCCGTTTCGAGTCCCTTGCGAAAACATATTTTTATCATGTTCTCGCTTACATGGGGAAAGCATGATCATATCAAAATGACACTCTGATGAGGATGCCGGGAAACCGACAATGCAAGACGCACACTCGTTTGATCAAGTCGAATTCAGGGTACAGTCCAGGCATTTATCCACGCCGGGGATACGATAACGCTGGCAACAGCTACGGCGTTGAATGACGCCGCCACGAGGGATAACCGTGCGATAGAGCGGATTGTCACGACCATCCAGCAGCGCGGGGGAAAAGAACAGATCGTTTTGCAGGCCGGTGAGCACCGGCTGTGGCGTACACGCGCTCAACTCCCCCAAAAACCAGTGCATCAGATAGCCGGTATTGTTCCAGACCAGTTTGGCGTTCAATGCTCCAAAACTATCCAGCGCATTTATTACCGGAATGAGATGTTGATGTAACAGCATTTCCAGCCGCTCGCGCGGCGACAGGCCGATGCCCGACGAAACCTGCGCAGCGAGATAAAACGCCTCCGGCCGGCCGGTATGATGAAACGCGACATAAACCTGCGGGCAAGAACAATCCAACGCCGCAGCGTGCTTGAGTAATACCAGCATCAGCGGCGGAACCAGAAGCCCGACATACCACTGCGCCCAGAGTGATTGCAGCGGCTTTTCCTCACGCGTGCGATCGGAATATTCCTGATATAAATCATTACTATAACGTTGCAGCAGTTGACGAAACGCCGCGGGACGCGACCACTCGGCCAGCGTCATGGCTTCCGGTGGCGGCGATTCACCGAATTTGATCGTATCAAGGCAATGAGGGCGATACTGGCGCAGAATATCATTCAGCGAATCCGCCAACTGCCGATCGCCAACGGAAAATGTCGACGATTCCGAAGTACAGGGACTATTTTTGACTATCGGCATGGCAGGCGTTCCGTAAAACGAAATGATAACGATTAGTAATACTACTTATATTCATTTGTGATAACAAACTTTCTCCCGGCGCCAGCACAAGCGTTCTGCGGTCGTGCAGAACATGATCAATACGCGGCGTTGTCAGCCATTGCCACGCTTTGAACAGTCGATTCTTCTCCATCAAAAAACTGGTAATTGATATAAATTCTTATATGATATTGGTTATCATTATCATATTTGACGGTGATAAAAATGCTGACAGCGATGATTACCGCATGCGGACTGTGGGGGATAAGCTGGTGTCTGGGCAAACGTCTGTCCAGCGCCTGGGGCGTGCTGCTGCCTTGCGCTATCATGCCTTTACTGGCAATGCTTGATCTCAACCTGACGCATCTCAAACTGATCATTGCCGTCGCGTTGCTGGCAACCCTGTTCATGCTGTTCCATCAGCGTTTACGGCACTATCTGCTACTCCCCTCGTGCGTGGCACTGGCAGGTGGACTCGCCGCGCTGTCAATTACGTTTAATCTCATCCAGGGATAGTACGATAGAAGCGAATGCCTCCGGAACAAACGCGAACAACGCTTGCCAGGGGAAAACCGGGGAGAGTAAAAAAATCAAAGCAGGAAATAGATAAGAAAGGATTGGTGCGAAGAGAGGGACTTGAACCCTCACGCCCGTTAAGGCACTAACATCTGAAGCTAGCGCGTCTACCAATTCCGCCACCTTCGCACTGATAAACCGTTTTATCACCGCGCACTTCGTATCACCGCCCGACATGGGTCACAACATGGTGCGAAGAGAGGGACTTGAACCCTCACGTCCGTTAAGACACTAACACCTGAAGCTAGCGCGTCTACCAATTCCGCCACCTTCGCAATAATGCTGTGCGATACGAATTCACCGTGAAACACGATCGTGGTGATATGGTGCGAAGAGAGGGACTTGAACCCTCACGCCCGTTAAGGCACTAACACCTGAAGCTAGCGCGTCTACCAATTCCGCCACCTTCGCAATCCCGTCACACCGCGCTACGCGATGCCACCACGGAGGCGAATTCTAGAGGTTTTGACGTCAAGGTCAATGATTATTTCCGTTGAAATGCGGGGTTTGCTGCAAAAAACATCACCTCGCAGCAGCGTGGCGAGCAAAGAGTTCATTTAGCCATTCAATGAACACCCGAATCCGCGGCGCCAGGAAGCGTCCCGGCGGGTACATTACATATAACGGCATATCCGGCGGAGGTGTATCTTTCAATATTTCCACCAGTTCCCCACGGTCCAGAAACGGCTGTAAACCACGGCGGGGCGCCTGAATCAGCCCCAGTCCGGCACAGCAGCCTGCAATATAGGCATCAGCGCCATTGACCTGCAATTTTCCCGGCAGCATATGCGTTATTCGCTCCCCGTTTTGCATGAATTCCAGCGGATAAAGATGCTCAGTACGTAATGAAAAATAGCCAACGGCCTGATGCCCGGACAGCTCGTCCAATGACGGGGGGATGCCAAACCGGGCCAGATAACTCGCGGATGCACAGGTTATTTGCGGCATGGACGGTAAATGCCGGGTCGCCAGTGATTCATCCTCCGATCGCCAGGCTCGCAACACACAATCAACGCCTTCCCGCAGGACATTAATCGCCGAGTCATTGGCGCTCAGCATCAGCGTTATCTCAGGGTAGCGCTGGTAAAACTCCTCCAGCGCAGGGATAACGACGTCTCTGGCCAGCGAATGTGGCATATCAACCCGAACTTTTCCCACCGGCTGCCGCTTTTGGTGGGTAAAAAGCGTGTCGGTTTCTTCAATCTCGGCCAACAGATGGGTACAGCGCTGATAATAAATCTGACCTTCGTCAGTGACATTCACCTGTCTGGTCGTTCTTTGCAGCAATCGAACCCCCAGCCGCGTTTCGAGCTGTTTGATGGTATGGCTTACGGTGGCCCGCGGCAACCCCTGCTTTTCGGCTGCGCGGCTAAAACTCCTCAGTTCCACGATACGTACAAAGATCCGCATCGCCTGAATATGATCCATCGCCACCCCACTATTGTTGTTAATTTTTGAATAGTGTTGCACAAAATGCGTTATTTATCTTTTTTCAATAAACAACCACACTCCCCTTACGCTAAATGATTCGAGTTGCAGGAAGGCGGCAAGCGCAGGCCCCCCGATGAGCTTACTCAGGTAAGTGATTCGGATGACTAAGCGCAGCCAACGCATCTGCAACTTGAAGTATGACGGGTATAAAAACATGATGAGGACGGCACAATGCAACAACGTAAATTAGGTATCAACGGTCCATCAGTTTCGGCCCTCGGACTGGGCTGCATGGGAATGAGTGATTTCTATTTCACCGCGCAGGACGAAAAAGAGTCCATTGCCACCCTGCATCGTGCGCTGGAGCTGGGTGTCACACTGCTGGACACCGCCGATATGTACGGCCCCCACACCAATGAACAACTGGTTGGCAAAGCGATCAAAGGCAAACGCCAACAGGTTTTCCTGGCCACCAAGTTTGGCATTCTGCGCGATCCGGCACATCCGGAATTGCGCGGAGTCTGTGGTAAACCGGAATATATCCGCACCTCCATCGAAGGCAGTTTGCAAAGACTGGGCGTCGAGGTGATTGATCTGTATTACCAGCATCGGGTTGATCCTACCGTCCCCATTGAAGAATCGGTCGGGACGTTGGCAGACTTGGTTAAAGAAGGGAAAATCCGCTACATCGGGCTAAGCGAAGCCTCCGCAACCACGTTGGAACGGGCGCATCGGGTGCATCCCATCACGGCGTTGCAAAGTGAATACTCGCTGTGGACGCGGGATGTAGAGGAAAACATCCTGCCGACCTGCCAGCGTCTGGGTATCGGCTTTGTTCCCTACAGCCCGCTGGGACGCGGTTTTCTGACCGGCGCAATCCGTACACCGGATGATTTGGCTGCCGATGATTTCCGCCGCAGCAATCCGCGTTTTGCGGGAGATAACTTTGCCAAAAACCTGCAATTGGTCGAAAAAGTCAATCAATTGGCC
Organism: Brenneria roseae subsp. americana; assembly: GCF_003115815.1. NCBI lineage: Bacteria > Pseudomonadati > Pseudomonadota > Gammaproteobacteria > Enterobacterales > Pectobacteriaceae > Brenneria > Brenneria roseae. The sequence continues at coordinate 192,406 of NZ_QDKJ01000008.1, forward strand.
ACACAAAAAGGGATCTCCCCATCGCAGCTGGCGCTGGCCTGGGTGCTGGCGCAAGGCGAACACATCGTGCCTATTCCGGGAACCAAACGCCGCCGCTATCTGGAAGAGAACGTTGCGGCGCTGGATGTCACACTGACGGAGGAAGAACTGGAGGCAATTGAAGCCATCTTCCCGTTCCATGCCGCAGCGGGAGAACGCTACAGCACGGAAGGCATGGCAACGGTTAATCTTTAGAAATTAATGGCGGCCTTTGGCAGTGCGAGGCGGACGACCAACCGTGGCCTGATAAACCTTGAAGCGCCCGGTTTGCGCCAATACTTCGTGGCTGCCAAAGGCGGCGTCCAGCAATGCCGGATAGGGCAGGAACGCATTGGCGACGATGCGTAACTGTCCGCCAATCGGCAAATGCGATACCGCCCCGCGAATCAGCAGCTCTGCCGCCTGAAGGCTGGTTTGCAAACCATCATGGAACGGCGGATTGGATACGATCATGTCAAAACGGCCGGTAATCTCGGAGTAAACGTTACTGGCGATGACCTCCCCTTCCAGTTGGTTGGCGGCCATCGTCGCCTTACTGGATTCAACGGCTCCGGCACTGACATCGCTCAGCGTCAGACGGATTTTCGGGGACTGCTTCGCCAGCGCGGCGGCCAGAACGCCCGCGCCACAGGCGATATCCAGCACTTTGCCTTTCATATGCGGCTCAAACGTGGACAGCAGCAATTGACTCCCCGGATCCAGCCCATCACGGCTGAACACGCCGGGCAGGGTTTTCACGGTCACGCCATCAATCACATACTCGTCCCACCATTCATCAAGATTGAAGGTGGTCTGCTTATCGATACGGCCATGATAAAGCCCACAGCGACGAGCGCTGTCGATTTTCACCAGCGTGGCAAAATCACCCAGTATGTTTTCAGCGCTGCGCACGCCGCTGCGGTTCTCACCCACTACAAAAATTTCAGCGCCGACAGGCAATAACGACAGCAGATTGAACAGCTGGAATTCCGCTTCCTGCTTGCTCTTCGGCCAGTAATAAATCAGGGTATCGCAGTCAGCCACCAGTTGGGCCTCAGCCAGTAAACCATACTGAACATGATCACCCAGCGTCCGGTTTAACTGCTGCCAGTGGTGAAACTGCGTGGCGTGGACACACACATCGGATGCTTCAAACTGCGCAGGGAACGTGTCTTGTAAATCACCGGCAAACAGGACCCGGCGTGAGACAAATTCGTCGCTATGGCGCAGTATTACTTCACTGGCAGGGGTTAATGCAGACATCAGACTATGGCTCCTTAATAATTGAACCGGGATTATAGAGCTTTGTTGGCGCATGTACGATGGGTTTGCTAGCATAGGGCGGCATAATCGCGCTGCGGACAGGATAAAGCATGGAATCAAGACGTGACTGGCTGCTACAACAACTGGGGATTACGCCGTGGATCCTGAAGCGCCCGGCGGCGCTGCAAGGTGAAATCGCCGTCAGTCTGCCCTCACGGGTTCGTCTGGTTATTGTCTCCGCCGAGCCGCTGCCCGACGATGTCCCGCTGCTGAACGATGTTTTACGCAGTCTGGCGCTTACGCCAGAGCAAACCTATCGTCTGACCCCGCAGCAAACCGTGATGCTTCCCGAAAAAACCCGCTGCCATAGTTGGCGCCTGGGGGTGGACGCACCGCTTGCGTTGGACGGTGTCCAGCTAACCAGCCCGGCCCTGCCTGAGCTTTCCCGGAGTGCCGACGCCAAACGCGCGCTCTGGCAACAAATTTGCGAACATGAACACGATATCTTCTCTGACACCGACCGATCTGGCGCAAGCCTTTCTGATTGAACAAGCCAGTCACGCCTTTCCGTGGACGGAAAAAACGTTTGTCAGCAATCAGGGAGATCGCTATGTCAACCTGAAGCTGAGCCACAACGGACGCATGGCCGCCTATGCCATTACCCAGGTCGTGCTTGATGAAGCGACGCTGTTCAACATTGCGGTTCACCCGGACTATCAGCGTCAGGGGCTTGGCCGTGAACTGCTCGAACATGTCATTCAGGAAATGGAAAAACGCGATATCCTGACGCTATGGCTGGAAGTTCGCGCCTCCAATAAGCGGGCCATCGCGCTATATGAAAGCCTGGGGTTTAACGAAGTGTCGCTGCGGCGAGATTATTACCCCACCGCAGCAGGCCGTGAAGACGCCATCATCATGGCGCTGCCGCTGGGGTAACGGGCGCGGCATCGCCAGCCCTTCCTTTCTGGCGACACCGAGCACCGTCAGGCATAAAGAAAATCCTGCCGGGCCTTTGTCGAGGCTTTCATTGAAACAACAATCATTCTCAATTAAAATGTGACGCACATCTTATTTTTCCCCACGATTTCGTTTTCAGGCCATTGACATGCCATCAGTCCCTATTGATACCGCAGCAGATATCCATCAACTCTATCACCAGCATCACGGCTGGCTACAGGGGCTGTTGCGTAAACGGCTGGGCAATCTGTGCGACGCCGCCGATCTGGCTCAGGATGTCTTTCTACGCCTGCTGCTAAAACCGCGTCAATTCGACAGTCATGCCGGAGCCCGCGCCTATCTGAGCGTGATGGCGCAGGGGATGTGCGTCGATCTATGGCGTAAACGGGAAATTGAGCGCGCCTGGCTGAATTCGCTGGCTGCCCAACCGGAACCCGTCACGCTGTCCGCTGAGCACAACCACATTATTCTCGAAACCCTGTATCAGGTTGATGCCATGTTGCGGGCATTGCCAGAAAAAGTGTATGCCGCGTTTCTCATGGCGCAGGTTCAGGGTTTGACCTACCGGGAAATCGCGACAGCACTCAGCGTATCGGAACGCATGGTGAAAAAATACATGGCGCAGGCCATGTTGCACTGCGTACTGCTGGAAGCGGAAATAGACGGCATTGCGCCCGTTGTTCAGACTGCAACATCATGAATAAACCCAGCTTTGCCGCTCTACAGCAGGCTTCACAGTGGTACGCCCGACTGCGCGATCTGGCGCCGGATCACGATCATCACCGGCGCTGGCAACGCTGGCTGGATGAAAGCGAGGAAAACCGCCGGGCGTGGGATTATGTCCAAACCGTGAGCCAACGCTTTCGGCCATTGCGTGACAGCAGCCCACACCCGGTAATGCAGACTCTGCTGCATCAATCCACCAACATGAATCGCCGTCGGGCACTTAAGCTGGGTGCGCTATTGGGCACAGGGGCATTGTTATCCTGGGCGACTTACCGCCATACGCCGCTGCGGGGATCGCTGCTGGCGATGACGGCGGACTACAGCAGCGCCGTCGGCGAAGTCAAACACTTCAGATTACAGGATGGCTCGCAGATCTGGTTGAATACCGCCAGCGCGATCGACGTACGCTACAGCGATCGGCAACGACAGATTGCGCTACTGTCAGGCGACGTGTTGATCGATACCGCCCCGGATGTCCGCCCATTTTTTGTCTCCAGCGCGCAAGGACAAATGCAGGCGCTGGGAACCCGCTTCAGCGTGGAACAGCGCGATGAAACCACGCATCTTGCCGTCTATGAAGGCGCGGTTGAAGTCACGGCACGCCAGACGCAAACGCCGCGCCGGGTGAATGCCGGTCAGCAGTTGGATTTCGATCTTCAGGGCCAGGGGCCATTATTGCCCGGCCAACCAACCGACGCCGATTGGTCAAAGGGTTTGCTACAGGCCGACAACATGCCGCTGGGCGAGGTTATCGCACAGCTCTCCCGCTACCGGCACGGCTATCTGGCGTGCCAGCCGGACATCGCTGCGCTAAGGGTCATAGGGACCTTTCCGCTGACTGACACGAATAAAGCGTTGACCATGCTGGCGCAAACTTTCCCGATTCGAATCAACCGGCGCTTTTCCTGGTGGGTGACAGTGGAAAAAAAATAAAAAAAGTCTACTTTTCGGTTCCCCTTTTACATCCGTCCTTCGATTCACAATAAAAGCACTATTTTTCACTCTGGGTCAGAAGGCGAATTCGTATGTCACTTACACCATTTTTCTCTCCGTCCGGCGCAGGCGGGAAGCCCGTAACCATTGCGATCGCCATCCGGCTGCTGTTGTGCAGCGCCAGCGCGCCTTTGCTTATGTTACCCGGCGCCGCGCAGGCAGAAGCTCAGGCAATGCGCGCTTACGCCATTCCGGCCGGTCCATTAAGCAGCCAGCTAAATCAGTTCGCCGCCCAGTCAGGCGTGTATCTGGCGGGCGATGCCAATCTGGCGACCGGCAAAATGGGGGCGGCGTTACAGGGAAATTATCGTGTGGACGAGGGATTTCGTACCCTGCTTGCCGGCAGCGGTTTGCAGGCGGTGAAGCAGTCTGATGACACTTATATGTTGCAGAAGGCGCCGGAGAGCGATGAGATATTGGTGACGGCGAGCATCAACCGTAACGGCATAACCGAAGGCACCGATTCTTATACCACCCGCAGCATGAGCACCGCCACCCAGTTGAATCTGTCGCCGCGTGAAACGCCGCAGTCGGTCAGCGTGGTGACCCGTAAGCAGATGAACGACCAGAATATGACCACGCTGGACGAAGCGATGAGCCAGACCACCGGGGTCAATGTGGTGAATCAGAATAGCTTTCAGGTGAAATATGAATCTCGTGCGTTCGTTATGGATAATATCACAGAGGACGGCGTCAGCCTGTCGTCGCAAAACAGCGTGATGAATGCTTCCCAGTCGAGCAGTGAATCCCCCGATCTGGCGATTTATGATCGCGTGGAAATTCTGCGCGGCGCTTCCGGCCTGACGCAAGGCAGCGGCGAGCCGGGCGGCGCTGTCAACCTGGTACGTAAAAAACCCACCTATGATTTCCGGGCATCAGGCAGCGTCGCCGCTGGCAGTTGGGATAATTACCGCAGCGAAGCGGATGTATCCGGTCCGTTAAATGACAATGCCAGCGTACGCGGCCGCTTTGTCGGCGTGTATCAGGATAGGCAGAGTTTCACGGATTACGTCGGCAGTGAAAGAAAGGTGTTATTCGGGACGCTGGCCTGGGATATGACGCCGGATACCACCCTCACAACTGGTATCAACTGGCAGAAAACCGATGTGACGCCCGATCTTTACGGCGTGCCGTTCGGCACCGATAAAAGCGATTTACACCTTTCCCGTTCAACTTTCCTGGGTGCCAGTTGGAACCAGATTAATTTTGAAAGGATTAATCCGTTTGCTGAATTCGAACATAACTTTGACAACGATTGGACATTAAAGAGCGCACTTAACTTCACCCGGGCCACGTCTAAAGAGCGCTATATCGGTATTATGAACGGCACCGCCGGCGTCGATCCCGCGACCGGCGCCAGCCGGTTAAATAACGCGCTACACTATGACAACAAAAGCGATCAATGGGGTTACAACCTCAGTCTGAGCGGTCCGTTTGAACTGTTGGGGCGCAATCATGAATTGGTATTCGGCGGCGATTATCAGAAAGAGAACTTTGACACCACCTTTGGCCGTATTACCAACACAAGCAGCGCCGATATCTATCACTGGAACCCCAATTCAGTCGCAGAACCAGACTGGTCAGATTTGAGCCTCTACAATAGCCACTACGCAGAAAGATATAATATTTATCAGCGCGGCTTATTCGCCGTCACCCGGCTGGAGTTGGCCGATGACTGGAAACTGATCCTCGGCGGCCGCTACAGCGCCTACAGCTACGACTATTATTACGATAATCTGCGCAACGGCAGCGACAAAGATCACAGTCGGCTGCACGTCCGCGATCAATTTGTTCCTTACGGCGGGCTGTTATGGGATTTCGCCGATCATTACACCTGGTATGCGAGCTACGCTGAGATCTATAAGCCGCAGAGCGCCAAAGACAAAAACAATAACCTGTTGCCCGCCATTACCGGCACCAACTACGAAACCGGCGTTAAAGGCGAATTCTTTGACGGCGATCTGAATGCATCGCTGGCGCTGTTCCGCATTATTCAGGCCAACCGGGCGCTCGCCGAAGCGGACAGCTCCGTTTGTCAGAACCCTGACAATGGTTGCTTCCGCGCCGAAGGCAAGGTACGCAGCCAGGGGGTTGAAATGGAGATTTCCGGTAAACTGGCCGAAGGCTGGCAGTTGAGCGCCGGTTACACGCTAACCAACAGTAAATACCTGGAAGCGTCTGATAGTGACAAAGCGGCGCAGTTCAGCCCCCGCACGCCGAAGCATATGTTTAAACTGTACAGCAGCTATAACCTGCCGGGCGAACTCAATCAGTGGACCATCGGCGCGGGATTGACCGCCCAAACCGGCACCTCGACCTATCCAAACCGGGCCTTCGGTCTGTCTCAGGGAGGCTATACGCTGGTTAACGCCAATATTACCTATCAATACAGTAAAAACCTGAGCTTTAATCTGGTGGGCAATAACCTGACCGATAAGGTTTATTACAAGAACCTGAATAACCGCCACCGCAGTGGTTACAACTATTACGGCGATCCGCGCAACGTTATGCTAACGGCGAAATACACCTTTTGATTGCCCACGCTAACCGACAGAACGTGGCCTGCGACCCGCGGGCCACGGGTTTAATGATTCGATGCAAACGCTAAAACGCTTTTATCAGCTGATCGCCCCGTTCTGGTTTACCCGCCGCGCCGTCTTTTGCTGGCTGCTGCTGTTAAGCATTATCGCTCTGACGCTGTCGGTGGTGTGGATCAGCGTGCTGTATAACAACTGGAGCAAGGACTTTTACGATGCGTTGGCCGACTATTTTCAGCACGCGTCCATTCCCGCGTTGGCCGGGCGCTACGCAGGCTATACCGCGCTATTCGTACTGGTGATTGTTTACGGCAACTGGCTGAAAAAGTTGCTGATTATCCGCTGCCGTCAGGACATGACGCAGCGTTTTGAACAAGCATGGCTGGCCCACAGCGCCCATTACCGGCTCAGCCTGCGCGGCGAACCGGACAACCCCGATCAGCGTATTGCCGAGGATATCCGGCTCTTGATTGAACAAAGCCTGGAACTGCTGCTGTCGTTGCTGAAAAACACCGCGCGCTTTTTTTCCTTTATCGTCATTCTGTGGCAACTGTCCGGCGTACAGACGCTGAACGTTGGCGGTCATAGTTTCACCATTCATGGTTATCTGGTGTGGATCGCGCTGGGTTATGCCGCCATCAACAGCGTTTTCGCCCATCTTCTGGGGCATCGTCTGCACGGCCTGAACGTGGAGAAACAACGCACGGAGGCCGATTACCGCACCACGCTGCTGCGGGTGCGCGAGCATAGCGAGCAAATCGCGCTCTACCGGGGGGAAAATGCCGAACGAACACGGATGCAGCGGCGCTTTCAGGCAATCGTCAATAACTGGCATAGCCTGATGGGGCGTGAATTCCGGCTGGAAAGCTTTATCACCAGCTATTTTCGCCTCAGCCTGATGATCCCGGTATTCGCCATTCTGCCGGTTTATCTGGCGCGTCAGGTAACGCTTGGCGCGGTGATGCAGGCCAGTACCGCGTTCGGTTACGTGCTGGATGCCTTCGGCTGGTTTATCGATGCTTATCGCCAGTTGGTCGCCTGGTCGGCCACCATTGAGCGGCTATGGGAATTCCAGAATAGGCTGAAGAAACTGCCGGAGCCGAAAGCGCCACATCGGGCTGGCGATACCTTGCATATTGATGCGCTTACGGCCCATCACCCTGACGGTAATCCCTTGTTTATCCCCTTAACCGCCAGTCTGAAGGCCGGTGAATGGGCCGTTCTGTCAGCGAAAAGCGGCAGTGGAAAAACCACGCTGCTGCGCGCCCTTGCCGGACTGTGGCCCGCCGTACAAGGGCAATGGCGACTTCCGGCGGGAAAGACGCTGTTCCTGCCGCAAAAACCCTATCTGCCGCAGGATGTTCTGCGTCGCATGCTCTGTTATCCGTTGACGGAAACACCGAATGACGACTTGCTGCGTCAGGTGTTGAAACAGGTCGGCCTGCCGGCGCTTAGCGCCAGACTGGCGGAGTCGTCCAACTGGGGTCAGGAATTATCCGGCGGCGAACAGCAGCGCCTGTCGCTGGCGCGCGCGTTACTGCTGCGCCCTGCGCTGCTGTGTCTGGATGAGGCCACCAGCCAGTTGGATGACGCGACCGCCATCCAGTTGCTCACGCAGTTAAGACAAGCGCTGCCGCAGACCATTGTGCTGGCGGTCAGCCACCAGCCGGCGATCTGCGCCCTGTTTGAGCGCCCGTTGCCCATGACGCCCTGCCGTCGGTAGCCGACGACAGGGACGGTCTCGTCGCGATTTACTCGTTATCGCCCAGCAGAACAGACTCCAGCGCGATCTCGATCATTTCATTGAACGTGGTCTGACGCTCTTCCGAGGTGGTTTGCTCGCCAGAGCGAATATGGTCGGATACGGTACAGATGGCTAATGCCCTAGCGCCGAATTCGGCCGCGACGCCGTAGATACCGGCCGCTTCCATTTCCACGCCAAGAATGCCGTATTTCTCCATAACATCAAACATTTGCGGGTCCGGCGTATAAAACAGATCGGCGGAAAAAATATTACCGACGCGAACGGATACGCCGCGCGCTTTGGCCGCATCCACCGCATTACGCACCATGTCAAAGTCTGCGATTGCAGCATAGTCATGATCTTTAAAGCGCATACGGTTCACTTTGGAATCGGTACAGGCGCCCATTCCTATCACCACGTCACGCAATTTTACATCAGTACGCACCGCGCCGCAGGAGCCCACGCGGATAATCTTTTTCACGCCGAACTCGGTAATCAGCTCTTTCGCATAGATGGAGCAGGAAGGGATCCCCATTCCGTGGCCCATAACAGAAATCTTGCGGCCTTTATAAGTGCCGGTAAACCCCAGCATGCCGCGAACATTATTCACTTCACGGGCATTTTCCAGAAAGGTTTCGGCAATATACTTTGCGCGCAGCGGGTCACCGGGCATCAGTACGACATCAGCAAAATCACCCATTTCCGCATTAATATGTGGCGTAGCCATGCTCTTCTTCCTTATCAATCAGCCTAAAACAATCGTGTTCGGGTTACAGAATCGGCTTGCCGTAATCCATCGCCGATAAGCCAAAATACTTCGCCACCGTCTGACCGATATCCGCAAACGTCTCACGGTGTCCATACGAACCCGGTCTCACCTTCGGTCCGTAAATCAACACCGGCACATGCTCACGAGTATGCTCGGTGCCATGCCAGGTGGGATCGCAACCGTGGTCGGCGGTCAGAATCAGAATATCATCCCCCGTGACACGGGATAACAACTCCGGCAGACGACGGTCAAACAGTTCAAGCGCGGCGGCATAACCTGCGACATCACGACGGTGGCCGTACGCGGAGTCGAAATCAACAAAGTTGGTAAACACGATAGTGTTATCTCCGGCCTTGTCCATTTCTTTCAGCGTGGCGTCAAACAGCGCGTCGATACCCGTCGCCTTCACTTTTTGGGTAATACCAACCTGCGCATAAATATCCGCGATTTTCCCCACCGACACCACTTCACCGCCCTTCTCATCGACCATTTTTTTCAGCATGGTCGGCGCCGGCGGCTCAACGGCCAGATCGTGCCGGTTGCCGGTACGCTGGAAATGACCGGGTTTATCCCCGATAAACGGGCGGGCAATGACGCGCCCGATGTTATAGCCGCCATCGGTTAGCGCTTCACGGGCGATTTCACACAGTTCGTACAGTTTTTCCAGACCGAACGTTTCTTCATGGCAGGCAATCTGGAACACGGAATCCGCCGAGGTATAGAAAATCGGCTTGCCGGTTTTCATATGCTCTTCACCCAGCTTATCCAGGATCACCGTGCCGGAAGAATGGCAGTTGCCCAGATAGCCCGGTAAGCTGGCGCGTTCTACCAGCAGATCCAACAGCTCCTGAGGAAAGCTGTTTTCTTCATCTTTGAAATAACCCCAGTCGAACAGTACAGGCACACCGGCAATTTCCCAGTGACCTGAGGGCGTATCTTTCCCCGAGGAAATTTCGCTGGCGTACGCATAAGCGCCGATAATGTCAGCCTGCTCATCCAACCCTGCCGGGAAGATTCCCGTCGAGGCTTCCGCCGCTTTTCCCAGCCCCAACCGACTCAGGTTAGGTAAATACAACGGCCCTTTACGGCCTTGATCGGCTTTGCCTGCCGCACAAGCCTGCGCAATATGGCCCAGCGTATCCGAACCTGCATCACCAAAACGATCTGCATCAGCACTGCAACCAATACCAAATGAGTCGAGTACCATAATATATGCACGTTTCATTAATTCATCTCCTGCGCGATTAAGCGCCGCAAATCAAGCCATATCGGCGTTGGAAACATCAATTTTCAATACCAATTCAATTTTCAGCACTCAGTCGGCTATAGACTATCGGGGTGGCTTCGGGAGCTACATCGCCAAGCGTAATGGCAGCACGCACGGCTTCTGCCGCCTCTTGCCACTGTGCTTCCGTATTGGCGTGGATCACCGCCAGCGGACGCTGGCGATCAACACGATCGCCCAGACAGGCCATCTCATCCAGCCCAACGCTGTAATCGATCGCATCACTGGCCTGCCGGCGCCCTCCGCCCAATGCCACCACCGCCATGCCTAATGCCCGGGTATCCATCGCCATGACGATACCGTCACGATCGGCAAAAACGGGTTTACTTAACGTCGCCACCGGCAAATAACGCGCATAGTGCTCGACAAAATCAGCCGGGCCACGCTGTGCGGCAACCATACGCCCAAAGACCTCTGCCGCTTTACCGTTATCCAGCACCGTCTGTAGACGGGTGTGGGCATCGGCTGCCGACCCGGCTAATCCGCCAGCCAGCAGCATCTCTTCGCACAACGCCATCGTGACTTCATATAAGCGCGGGTTACGGTGCTCACCGGTCAGGAAGCGTACCGCTTCCCGGACTTCCAATGCATTACCCGCGCTGGAAGCCAGGACCTGATTCATATCGGTCAGCAGCGCGCTGGTACGGCAGCCCGCCTGGTTGGCGACGCCGACGATAGCCTGAGCCAGTTGTTCGGACAGCGCATAGGTCGGCATGAACGCCCCGGACCCTACTTTGACATCCATGACCAGCGCATCCAGCCCTTCCGCCAGCTTTTTCGCCAGAATAGAGGCGGTAATCAGCGGGATGGAATCCACCGTGGCAGTAATATCACGCGTGGCATAAAAACGTTTATCGGCGGGAGCCAATGAACTGGTCTGCCCGATGATCGCCACGCCAACCTGCTGGATGATTTGACGAAACGCGCCGTCATTCGGGAAGATATCCAGACCCGGTATCGATTCCAGCTTGTCGAGCGTACCGCCGGTATGCCCGAGTCCACGTCCTGAAATCATCGGGACATAACCGCCACAGGCGGCGACCATCGGCCCGAGCATCAACGAGGTGACATCTCCTACGCCACCGGTCGAATGTTTATCCACCAACGGACCATTCAGGTTAAGCCCTTTCCAGTCGAGTACCGTTCCTGAATCGCGCATCGCCAGCGTCAACGCGACACGCTCCTCCATCGACATATCATGAAAATAGATGGTCATGGCCAGCGCGGCGATTTGCCCTTCAGACACCGTGTTATCACGGATACCGTTAATGAAAAAGCGAATTTCTTCGGCGCTCAGTGGGCTGCCGTCACGCTTCTTACGGATGATTTCCTGAATCAGAAACAAGGCTTGCACTCCTGATTAGCGAATAAAAAGCGGGGTCATGTAATGAGATTCATCATGCGGTAACTTTTCCGCCGTCGCGTTCTCAATAGCTACTCTGCTGCCCTTTCGCCTGATGGCCTAACACGGTCAGCAGGTTGGTCAACAAACTGGATGCCCCGAAGCGGAAATGCTGCGCATTGGCCCAATCCGGCCCCATGATGTCATCAGCCAATTGCAGATAAATGGCAGCCTCTTCGGCATTACGCACACCGCCTGCCGCCTTGAACCCAACCTGTTCGCCCACGCCTTTATCACGAATCACTTTCAGCATGATTTCCGCACTTTGCGGCGTAGCATTAACCGCGACTTTACCGGTGGAGGTTTTAATGAAATCCGCGCCCGCATCAATAGCGATCTCGCTGGCCTGACGGATCAACGACGCCTGTTTCAGCTCACCGGTTTCAATGATGACCTTCAGCAGAACGCTGGCCGCCTGACATTCTGCTTTACAGGCTTTGACCAGCGCAAAACCAGACTGCGTGTCGCCTGCCATCAACGCACGATAAGGGAACACAACATCGACTTCATCCGCGCCGTAGGCAATCGCCGCTTTGGTTTCCGCCACGGCAATGTCGATATCATCATTACCATGCGGAAAGTTGGTCACGGTGGCAATACGGATATCCGGCGTTCCCTGCTCACGCAGAATCTTGCGCGCCAGTGGAATGAAACGCGGATAGATGCAGATAGCGGCGGTCTTCCCTGCCGGGCTGTCAGCCTGATGACACAAGGCGATCACCTTGTCATCCGTATCGTCATCATTAAGGGTGGTTAAATCCATCAGCCCCAGCGCACGCTGCGCTGCGGCAGTTAATGTGGTCATACAATACTCCAACTCGTCAGCCGATTTACCGGCGGGAAACATCAACCGATATATTTCAATACCAGTACGTTTGGCGAGCGGACTTGGTTCCTTGAAGATAGCGCTCAGGGAAAATCCCCCGTAGCGGCCACCGAAATCCTTCTCACCGCGATAGCCTTCCTCTACACACTGATGGCGATTTAAATACCAGGAACATCCTGGGTATTTGACCATGCCACATCAGGTCATTTTGTGTCTTTATTCACACTTAATGTAAAAGTGGTGTAATGGAGTGGGATTATATGTGATTTCAATCACAAATAATTCAGTAATCCACCTTTATTGCCTGCATTAATCATAGCGTTTTCTCCCGGCAAACGCCGGGAGCAGGATGTAAAACAGATGAATAGGGATGAGAAAAATCAGTGGTGAAGGAGGATGTGGCCTTTAGCGACGATATTGATTTCAACCGTAATGTGAACAAGTTCCTCATGTATGGCTAATTGCCGCTTATAGTAATCGGGCGGGACAACCCGATCGGTCGCCAGGCTCAAGATACAGGCATATTTTTCCGTACCGACGCGCCAGACGTGTAAATCGATAATCTTAGCCGGAATGGGGCTGGCATCAATCACCGCTTTGATTTCATCCACAACGGGAGAATCCATTTCCGCATCCAGCAGCACGCGACTGGTTTGGCGAATCAGGCCGTAAGCCCAGACGGCCACCAATATGGCGCCGACTATTCCCATCACCGGGTCCAGCCAGGCGGCTCCCCAAAACTTGCCGCTGATCAGCGCGATAATCGCCAGTACGGATGTCGCGGCATCGGCCACGACATGAATATAGGCCGAGCGCAGATTCAAATCCTGATGCCCGGCATGCGCTGGCGAGGAATGGGCAGTTGAATGATGAACGTGCGGATGATGATGACCATGAGTGTGATGGGGCCCGTGAGAATGCTCGCCGCGCAGCAGCCAGGCGCAGATCAGATTGATCAACAATCCCACCACGCCAATCGCTATCGCCTGATCGTATTGGATCGTCGTCGGCTGGAGCAACCGGGCCACGGATTCATACAGCATCACCATCGCCACTATCACCAGCAAAATGGCGCTGGTAAATCCGCCCAGAATTTCGATCTTCCATGTGCCGAAGGTAAAACGCATATCGGAGGCCAGCCGCCTGGCTGTCGCATAGGCCACGGCGGAAAGCCCCAGCGCCAACGCATGCGAACTCATATGCCAGCCGTCCGCCAGCAGCGCCATGGAGTTGAAATACCAACCTCCCACGATTTCAATCACCATCATGGCGGCGGTAAGCAGGGTAGCATACCGGGTATTCCTTTCCGCCAGCGGGTTGCCCTCATCAAAAACATGATGGTGAGGTTGCACGCTATTTATCTGTATCAGCGACATCAGTTGATCACCTTTGAATTATACTACCCCCCAGTATATTACATTTAAGGAAATCATAAAGACGATCCGGCACGATATGGTAAGCGCATCCATTTTCATTCACTTCCCAGTTCACCGTGCCGCCAATCAACGCGGTCTGACGGAAATGCGAGTGATTACTTCAGATAAGAGCGAATAACGGAAACAATCTCTTCCAAATCTTCACTGCGTTCCTGTGATGAATGGCTTTCATCCATCAGATGTTCACGGATATGCCCTTCCAGCACTTCGGTCATCAGCCCATTGACCGCGCCACGGACGGCGGCAATCTGTTGCAGGATATTCAGACAGGCCGTTTCCTTTTCCAGGGCTTTTTCAACGGCTTCCATCTGACCTTTGATTCGTCTGACGCGCGCCAGCAGTTTCTTTTTGCTTTTAATGGTATGCGACATACCGACTCCAACTTATGTCATGAATACTGGGGATAGTATAAAGAGTGGCACAAGTAAACCGTAGCGCCTTCTGCAAACGTCACGTTCGGGTTTAGCTGGAGAGGATGATTAAAAACAGGCAGGTACTTCAATACGCAGGCAAAGACTCGTAAAATGGAACCAACATTATTACGGGCTCCCGGTTACCTTCATTGTGACATCACAGATTACACGCGCCAACCATGCATGAAAATCTCACCGAACCCAGCTGGTATCTGTATATCCTGAGAACAGCGACGGGTCTGCTCTACACGGGCATTACCAACGATGTGGCGCGACGTTTGGCCCAGCATCAGGCGGGAAAAGGGGCAAAGGCGTTGCGGGGAAAAGGCGAACTGACGCTGGTATTTCACTGTCTGGCCGGAAATCGCTCAAGCGCCTCAAAACTGGAATATCAGGTAAAACAGTTGAGTAAAAGCCAAAAAGAAAGGCTGGTACAAGACCAGCCCCTGTCATTATCCGAACGCTTCCTCTAGAGAAAACGATTAAAAGGCCCGGCATACTCCACCAGCCCACTCGCCCCTTCAAAATGATTATCCGCCAGCGGATAAACCTGGAAAGCGCTTTCGCTGTCCGGCCATCGGCAATGGAGCTGCTGCTCAATCGCCGGCACAAAGCCAAAGCGCGAGTAGTAGGCCGGCTCACCCAGCACCACCACCGCGGTATAGCCAAATTCGTTAAGGGCATCCAACCCTTCGTACACCAGTTGTTCACCCAATCCCTGCCGGCGCAGCGTTTCTTCCACTGCCAGCGGAGCAAGCCCCACCCACTGCCGATCTTCTCCTTCAATCAGAACCGGGCTGAATGCGGCGTACCCTACCACGCAGCCTTCATCATCCGTTGCGACAATGCCCAACGTCAGCAGTCCATCCTCACGCAGTTGATGAACCAGATCGGCCTCAGCGCTCGTTGGGAAAGCGCGACGCAGCAAGCTATCGATGCCAACAGCATCAACCGGTATTTCAACACGGACTAGCATGAGGCGGGTGCGCGATCGGTAGACTGCATCACGCCCTCCTGTAATCCAGCCTCAACAAAGTCGGCCAGTTGAATCAAACCGATACGCAGCGCTGCCGGCATGGTTTCCAGTTCGATCGCATCCATCAGGTTTTTCACGTACAGCCCGAGCTCGGTATCCCCTTCGATGCGCAGACGACGTTGAAAGAACAGCGTATCGGGATCTTCCTTACGCGCCGCAATCAGGATGAGATCGTTGGCATCCGCGCTGAAGCTGACGTCCGGCGTTTCCTGATGGCTGACCACCAGACGGTTATCACGCAACGTCATAAACCACCGCAGACCAACATCGCGAACTTCAATTTTCAACCAGCGCCCTTCCAGAAACTCCAGATCGCCGTCGTCCAGTGCCTGACGAAACTGCCAGCGCAATACCTGCTCCAGAACCTGACGCTGTAAAGCAAAAGGAGTGAACTTCAGAGGCTTACCCAACAAGCCTGGCCCTTGACGCACAATCTGCGCCCGTAGTTTTTCCAACACTGGCGTACTCCTCTTAAACTTCAGACAATCTGGCCATATTCTGCCACATCAGATAAAACCGGCAGAGGTCTATGTCAATAATTTAGTCAGTTATCCACATATCCCCCATCGATTTCAAGTTGTCCCCCGTCATTAACGCGATTAACTGGTCTAAATCAAAGTCCTCAAACATCGGGTTAATTAAGATTCCCTATCGTTAAAAACATTCATTGACTGATAAAAAAATCGCCGGGAGCGATTTTCAACGTCGCTTGCGACGGTCCGCAAGGGTGACGAGCAGAGCGCCCGTCATAAAAAATCTCATCAGTCTGCAAACATCATTGATCGTATCGGATCGTTTTCCTCTCCGGCACTGTGATTAATGAAGGAAATGGTATGGAACTGCTTTGCCCCGCCGGTAATCTTCCGGCATTGAAAGCCGCCATTGATAATGGCGCCGATGCGGTCTACATCGGACTAAAGGATGACACCAACGCGCGTCATTTCGCCGGGCTTAACTTTACCGACAAAAAGCTACAGGAAGCGCGTGACTATGTGCAGCGCCACCGCCGTAAACTTCATATTGCCATCAATACATTCGCTCATCCTGATGGTTACCAACGCTGGCAGCGTGCGGTGGATATGGCGGCGCAAATCGGCGCTGACGTACTGATCCTTGCCGATCTTGCCATGCTTGAGTACGCCGCTGAACGCTATCCCGATATTGAACGGCATGTTTCCGTGCAGGCTTCCGCCACCAATACGGAAGCGATTCATTTTTACCAGCGCCATTTTGATGTTTCCCGCGTGGTGCTGCCGCGCGTACTTTCGATCCATCAGGTGAAACAACTGGCTCGCACCACGCCCGTGCCGCTGGAAGTCTTTGCATTCGGTAGCCTGTGCATCATGGCCGAAGGTCGATGCTACCTTTCCTCTTACCTGACGGGTGAATCTCCCAATACGGTTGGAGCCTGCTCTCCGGCGCGCTTTGTCCGCTGGCAGGATACCCCGCAGGGAATGGAATCGCGGTTAAACAATGTGTTGATCGATCGCTATCAGGAACATGAAAACGCCGGTTATCCCACCTTATGCAAAGGTCGCTATCTGGTCGATGGTCAGCGCTATCACGCTCTGGAAGAACCCACCAGCCTGAACACGCTGGCGCTATTGCCCGAGTTGCTGGCCGCTAATATTGCTTCGGTGAAAATAGAAGGACGGCAACGCAGCCCAGCCTACGTCAGCCAGATCACCCGAGTCTGGCGACAGGCGATTGATCGCTGCCTGTCCAATCCTGAAACATTCAGCCCAACGCAGGAATGGATGGATACGCTGGGTGCGGTGGCTGAAGGCACGCAAACCACGCTAGGCGCCTACCACCGGAAATGGCAGTAGCAGGAGAAAATATGAAATACGCGTTAGGTGCCATCCTCTACTATTGGCCGAAACAAGATGTAGAAACGTTTTATCAGGCAGCCATGAATAGCAGCGCCGATATTATTTATCTCGGGGAAACGGTATGCAGCAAACGTCGCCTGATGAAGGTCAATGACTGGCTTGCGCTCGCCAGACAGCTTGCAGATAGCGGTAAACAGGTGGTGATTTCTACGCTGGCATTGCTTCAGGCGCCTTCCGAGCTGAATGAGCTGAAACGCTATGTAGAAAACGGCGAATTTCTGCTGGAAGCGAACGATCTCGGCGCCGTCAACATGGCCGCCGTCCGCCGGTTGCCTTTCGTCGCCGGACACGCGCTGAATTGCTACAACGCCTATACGCTGCGTTTACTGCATAAACAGGGCATGGTGCGCTGGTGTATGCCAGTAGAACTCTCACGCGACTGGTTGTACAACCTGCTGAATCAATGTGACGAACTCGGGTTCCGTCATCAGTTTGAAGTTGAAGTGTTGAGCTACGGACATCTGCCACTGGCTTACTCGGCCCGCTGTTTTACGGCGCGTTCAGAAAACCGGGCCAAAGACGAATGTGAAACCTGCTGCCTCAATTATCCACAGGGACGTAAAGTTCTGTCGCAGGAAAATCAGCAGGTTTTTGTACTTAATGGCATACAAACGCAAAGCGGTTATTGTTATAACCTGGGTAATGAGCTGACGTCCATGCAGGGTCTGGTGGACATTGTCCGGCTTTCCCCAAACGGCATCGACACTCTGGACATGCTGGATAAGTTCCGCGCCAATGAGCAGGGTGAATCGCCTCTGGTTCTGACAAATCAGTCGGATTGCAACGGTTACTGGAAGCGTGTCGCAGGATTGGAGCTAGTCCAATAGTTTCTTCGCAATGGGCTGGGGCATCGCTTCGCCCATTTATTTTTCTATTCTTCTCAAAAATTGTGTAATCGCCCGGAATGGCATAATACTGGTAGGTACTCTCATCATTGGCTGGCATGATATTTTTGCAAGTCTCATCAACAAAGTGAGCTACGTTATGTCCCTATCCCGTCGTCCGGTTACGTTTTCCGTCCTTGATCTCGCCCCTATTCCGCAAGGAGCCAGCCCGCGTCACGCTTTTCATCACTCACTGGATTTGGCGCAACATGCTGAAAACTGGGGTTATCATCGCTATTGGCTGGCGGAACACCACAACATGACCGGTATCGCCAGTGCCGCGACCTCGGTGTTGATTGGCTATCTCGCCGCCGGCACGCAGCATATTCGCATCGGTTCAGGCGGCGTGATGCTGCCTAACCATGCGCCGCTGGTGATTGCGGAACAGTTCGGGACGCTGGAGTCGCTCTATCCGGGCCGTATCGATCTTGGATTAGGTCGTGCGCCGGGCACCGATCAACGGACCATGATGGCATTACGACGTCACCTGAATGCCGATATTGATGATTTCCCGCGAGATGTGCAGGAACTGCAACGCTACCTTGCGGATGTGCAACCAGGCCAGGCCGTTCAGGCGGTCCCCGGTCAGGGTCTACAGATTCCTATCTGGCTATTAGGTTCAAGCTTATACAGCGCTCAGCTGGCTGCCGCACTGGGACTGCCCTTTGCGTTTGCTGCCCATTTTGCCCCGGATCTGTTACTGCAGGCGTTAAACGTTTATCGCGAGTCGTTCAAACCGTCTGCGACACACCCTAAACCTTACGCCATGATGTGCGTCAACGTGGTTGCCGCCGACAGCGATCGTGATGCCCGCTTCCTTTTTACCTCAATGCAACAGCAGTTTGTCAATCTGCGCCGCGGCACGCCGGGGCCACTTCCCGCACCGGTAGAGGATATGGACGCCATCTGGTCACCCGCAGAACAATTGGGTGTTGAACAAGCGTTACGCCTGTCCATCGTGGGCGATCGGGCAAAGGTCAGACATGGTTTACAGAGTTTACTGCGGGAAACACGGGTGGATGAAGTGATGATCAACGGCCAGATTTTTGATCATCAGGCGCGTTTGCATTCGTTTGAGATTGCCATAAGCGTACGACAGGATTTGCTGGATTAACGATAAAGCAAGGGATGCTTTCCGCATCCCTTTCCCGCACGACTGACCCGTCCTAAATAGCGTTGGCACATTTTTGCCTCAACAGGATTAGTCAGACTATTTGGTTCCCGCAATTGTTGCAGGCAGGCTATCAAACGTTCTCAGCCCTTTTTTATCGTAGGGGTTGCCAATCCAACGTTCTGTTTCTTTAAAATCCGGGTTTACCAGACTTTTTGACGGCTCGTAAAAATCGTAACTCAGCCCAGCCAAATCAGACCAGGTATGAATCAAATGCGCATTGCTGTATTTGCGCTCCAAATATGGTGCATAGTCGGACGAGTGGTTTTTCTGCCACTCGGGCGACATCCAGACCATAAAAGGAATCGTGTACATTGCGCGCGTTGGCGCCGCCTCATTACGTCCCAGCACATCATGCGGCGACGTTTCATAAACATCTTCACCGTGATCGGAGAAATAAAGCAGGAAACCATTCGGTTTATTTTTAGCAAAGATATTAATCAGGCTATCTACGATATAATCGTTATATAATTCTGCATTATCATAATGGTTATAAACTTCAACCTCCCGATCGCTTAATTCTGATGGCAAACCGACACGCCCATTAAATTTATCAAACGTCTCTGGATAGCGATATTTATAGTTCATATGCGTACCCAATAAATGTACGACAATGAATTTTTTCGGCGCAGGGTCAGCCATCACTTCCTCAAACGGCGGTAAAACGACATCATCGTATTGCCTGACACTTTGCGTTCTCTGGTTATTCAGATAGAACTGTTTGTCCGTCTGTTTTGAAAAAACCGTCAGCATCGTATTACGTTTAGTCATCGTCTGTTGATTGGTGATCCAGAATGTTTTATAACCTGCCTGCTTCATCAGATTCATCAATGAAGGCTTGGTCAGATACAGATCCGGATTTTGCTCATCGGCAAATGTCAGCGACTGTTGCAGAATCTCAATCGTATAAGGACGTGATGTCACGACATCTTTGAAAACCGCCAGATTCGGATCGGATTTGCTTAACGCATCCAAACGTGGCGTAGTCTGACGCGAGTAACCATACAGACTCATCCGGCTGCTGGTCGTTGATTCACCAATAACCAACACCAGAGTGCGAGGTGTATCTCCATTCGCATCTTTTAGATTGGCTAACGGCGGCAACGCAGCATTTTGCTGCAACATAGATTCCATACTGTCCAACTGCTGGCGATATTCAAGATAGCTGCTCAGAAACTGCCATGGTGATGTCGTCGCCATGCGGCCGGCCAGATAACCTGCGGTGTCTTCCGATGACAGCTTACCGACAATCATCTTTTTATAGATCGGGGCACCAAAAAGAACAGCCAGGATTATCAACGATACCACCGCTTTATGCATCGTCGGCAAGTAGACAGGCCGCAATTTCTTCCATAGCAAAATTGCCACTAGCGTGTAGGCAATCAATATCCCCACAACTTTCAAACTAAAATACTGGCTTAAATATTCACTTGCTTCTGTTGTGTTCGATTCAAACATGACAAACAGAACGCTTTGCGAGAATTCCTGTTTATAAATGGAATAGTAGCCCAGCGCTATTGCTGATGAAGCCCACAGTGCTATGCCGATTACCCCGGTAATTGCCCGGGTTTTATTCGGGAACAACAAAACGGGAATAAGCCAAAATAAGCTGTAAAGTAAAGCGTCTCGTAATCCATTTGCACCGCTATGCCCGGACAGTAAAATTAATAGCTGTAATGTGCAGGAGAAATACCAGAAAAATAATAACAACCAACCCAACCGTCGCCAGCTGAACTTTTTTTCCATAAAAAAATCATACATTTACTTAAATCCAAAGTAAGTTATTTTAATTAAATATTTTCAAAGAAGGCTGTGTGCAAATCTTGCAGATAATGTCTGTTTTTTAATACATCAACCATGCAAAAACCATGTTTTTCCCTGATGATTAACGACCATTAGAAAAAAATCATTAAGAGAAACTTAATTTTGGAAACCAGATGATTATCTTTTGTCCAAAAAAATGGCCCTCGAAAGGGCCATTTTTATATCAGAAAACATCAGGCAACGGAATATCTGCAAAAGATATTTTATTTTCCTGATGTCACTGTATTAGGCATCCGCAGGACGACGGCGCGGAGCACGCGGTGCGGCATCACGGTTAAACGTACGTTCACGACGTTCGCCGCCATTGCCTTCACGGCGTTCGCCGCTGAAAGCACGACGAGGAGCACCGTCACGACCAGCAGGACGACCACCACGGCGCTCACCACCTTCACGACGTTCGTGCGGCAGAGCATCACCCAGCAACTGCATATTCATCGGCTTGTTCAGAATACGAGTACGGGTAAAGTGTGATAACAGATCACCCGGCATGCCTTTCGGCAGTTCGATCGTAGAGTGAGAAGCAAACAGTTTGATGTTGCCAATATAGCGGCTGCTGATATCACCTTCATTGGCAATCGCCCCCACAATATGGCGAACCTCAACCCCATCATCGCGGCCCACTTCAATACGATACAGCTCCATATCGCCAGCATCACGGCGCTCACGACGTGGCGGGCGTTCACCGTCACGGCTGTCGCGAGGATCACGACGACGATCGCCACGACCAGCATCATCACGATCGCGGAATTCACGACGCGGACGACGATCAAACACCGGATCCGGCGGCAGGATCAGAGGACGTTCGCCCTGCGCCATCTTCAACAATGCGGCGGCCAGCGTTTCAATATCCAGCTCTTCCTGCGGTTGCAGTTTAGTCAGCAGCGCACGATACATATCCAGATCGCTGCTTTCCAGCTGTTGCTGTACTTTGGCAGCAAACCTGGCCAGACGACGTTGCCCCAGCAGTTCCGCATTTGGTAATTCCACTTCTGGAATCGTCAGTTTCATGGTGCGTTCAATGTTGCGCAGCAGGCGACGTTCGCGGTTTTCCACAAACAGCAATGCGCGACCGGCACGACCGGCACGGCCAGTACGGCCAATTCGGTGAACGTAGGATTCAGAATCCATCGGGATATCGTAGTTTACCACCAGACTGATACGCTCGACGTCCAGGCCACGAGCGGCAACGTCAGTGGCGATCAGAATATCCAGACGACCGTCTTTCAGACGTTCCAGCGTTTGTTCACGCAGTGCCTGGTTCATGTCGCCATTCAGCGCCGCGCTGTTATAGCCGCTGCGCTCCAGCGCTTCTGCCACTTCCAACGTCGCGTTTTTGGTACGAACGAAAATAATCGCCGCATCAAAATCTTCTGCCTCCAGGAAACGGACCAGTGCTTCATTCTTACGCACGCCGTGCACTGTCCAATAGCTCTGGCTGATATCAGGACGCGTTGTCACGCTCGACTGAATGCGGACTTCCTGCGGATCGGTCATGAAACGACGCGTAATACGCCGGATCGCTTCCGGCATGGTTGCAGAGAACAGCGCGGTCTGATGTTTGGCCGGGATCTGCGCCATGATGTTTTCTACATCTTCAATAAAGCCCATACGCAGCATTTCATCGGCTTCATCCAGCACCAGACCGCTCAGGTTGGACAGATCCAGCGTACCGCGCTTCAGGTGATCCAGCAGACGCCCCGGCGTACCGACGACGATCTGCGCGCCGCCGCGTAAAGCACGCAGTTGTACGTCATAACGTTGACCGCCATATAAGGCAACCACGTTCACGCCATGCATATGCTTGGCAAAATCACTACAGGCTTCAGCAACCTGCACCGCCAGTTCGCGGGTCGGAGCCAACACCAACATCTGCGGTGCTTTTAGCTCAGGTTTTAAATTATTTAATAATGGCAGAGCAAAAGCCGCAGTCTTACCACTGCCGGTCTGCGCCATACCCAGCACATCGCGACCGCTCAGCAGATGAGGAATACATTCCGCCTGAATCGGCGATGGTTTTTCATAGCCCAGATCGGTCAGGGCATTAATAATCGGAGCAGACAGCCCCAAATCAGCAAAAGAAGTAAATAAATCAGTCATGTACACGTGCCTCATTATATATGGCGGCCAGTCTACATAACTCGTCGAGAAAATTTTCAGTCATTTTCATTGAAAAGTGTGAACCGGCTCAAATTGGATTAAAAAGCGAACAAAAAAGCCCTCACCCGTCAAGGTGATAACCGTAGTCTTTTAAGGCTGATTATAGTTGTTCGTCAGCTATTGCTGGTCCGATCCTGATAGGTCGTCTTGCTCTTGGCCTAATAGCGCCAATTCCAACAATGCATAGCGGTGCTCAACAAAGTTATGAACGTTGTTAGCAACCGTCAGCTTGAACAGCGCCAAAGCGGTGTTCTTGTCCCCCAGACTTAGGTAGTGCTTACCTAAATAGAAGTCAGTTTCACTGAGATGCTCAGCGAGCGAAGTGTTATCCGTAGCTTCTTCCTGCAGAAGCTGCATCAGTGCTTTTTCACTGATACTGCCCAGGTAGAATTCGACAATTTTCCATCCCCACGGCCCTTTCTGTGCTCCGTCATAGCGCGTCTTCAACGCTACTTTGGCCATCTCCGGATTGATTTCTCGCTCCACGAGGTATAGCCACAACGAACGGAAAGGATCATTAGGATCGTCTCGATAAAACGCCAGCAGATCATCCTGCGCTAACAGGTAACGACCGCCATAATACAAAGCGATGCCCCGGTTTAAACGCGCGTAATTGTAAGTTGGATCAAGCTCTAGTACAGAATCAAACGCTTCATAGGCAGCATCAAAATTGCCTGCCTGCGTTAAGTAAATCCCCAGATAGTTAAAAACCTCTGGTATATCAGGGCGGATCGCCAGCGCTTGTGAAAAATCATTTCGCGCCAATGCCCGCAACCCCAAGCTATCATACAGCACTCCGCGCTCATATAATAGCTGTGCTCGCTCATCATCGGTTAATGCCCGGCTTGCAAAGATCTGTTCCATGCGCGCCAGAATCACTTCCTGCTGCAAAGTAGGCTGTAACGGAATCGCCAATACTGCGTCTTTGCGCCAATCCGTGTTGCTGCATCCTGCCAGCATAAGTGCTGTTGCAACATAACACCAGCGCAAGAAAGACTTCATTTCCCACTCCCGAAGACGAACATTGGATGAACATCCTGTCCCGGTCTGCTCAACACAAGGACATCCTTATCCTTATGATATACGCAACACCCAGCGTTAACGTAAACGATTCGGTGTTTTGCACAACTGTGGTAACAGTTATTCTTCCTCAGAAGACGGCACTGCCGCTTCCTGAGACTGAGCATTTGCTTCTTTAATACTCAAACGTACACGGCCCTGGCGATCGACTTCCAGTACCTTGACCGGAACTTCCTGCCCCATTTGCAGGTAGTCCGTCACTTTCTCAACGCGCTTGTCGGCAATCTGAGAAATATGTACCAGACCTTCTTTACCACCACCGATGGCAACGAAGGCGCCAAAATCAACGATACGCGTCACTTTACCCTGATAGACACGACCGACTTCGATTTCAGCGGTAATTTCTTCGATACGACGAATGGCATGTTTCGCTTTTTCGCCATCTGTAGAAGCAATCTTCACTGTACCGTCATCTTCAATTTCAATAGTCGTACCGGTTTCTTCAGTCAGCGCACGGATAACCGAACCACCTTTACCGATCACATCTTTGATCTTGTCAGTGCTGATTTTGATGGTATGGATACGCGGCGCGAATTCAGAGATGTCGCCACGCGGCGTACTGATCGCCTGTTCCATCACACCCAGAATGTGCAGACGAGCACCTTTGGCCTGATTCAACGCAACCTGCATGATTTCTCGGGTAATACCCTCGATTTTGATATCCATCTGCAATGCAGTGATACCTTCACGGCTACCGGCCACTTTGAAGTCCATATCGCCCAGATGATCTTCATCACCCAGAATATCGGACAGAACCACAAAATT
Organism: Brenneria roseae subsp. americana; assembly: GCF_003115815.1. Taxonomy (NCBI): domain Bacteria; kingdom Pseudomonadati; phylum Pseudomonadota; class Gammaproteobacteria; order Enterobacterales; family Pectobacteriaceae; genus Brenneria; species Brenneria roseae. The sequence continues at coordinate 217,584 of NZ_QDKJ01000008.1, forward strand.
TTCACCTTCTTTTACCAGACCCATAGCGATGCCTGCGACAGCGGCTTTAATCGGTACACCCGCATCCATCAGTGCCAGAGAAGCACCGCAGACTGACGCCATGGAAGAAGAACCGTTTGATTCCGTAATTTCAGACACCACGCGCACGGTGTACGGGAATTCATTCGCTTTAGGCATAACCGCCAGCACGCCGCGTTTTGCCAAACGACCATGACCAATTTCACGGCGTTTCGGCGATCCCACCATGCCAGTTTCACCAACTGAGTACGGAGGGAAGTTGTAGTGCAGCAGGAAGCGATCGGTACGTTCGCCGGTCAGTTCATCAATCGTCTGAGCATCGCGTTCGGTACCTAATGTCGCGGTAACCAACGCCTGAGTTTCACCACGAGTGAACAGCGCAGAACCGTGGGTACGCGGCAATACGCCAGTACGAACATCCAGACCGCGAATCATGTCTTTCTCACGGCCATCAATACGCGGTTCTCCACGCAATACGCGGCTACGCACCACATCCTTCTCGATGTTGCCCAGAATTTCCTGGATTTCGCCCGCGTTCAGCGTGTCATCTTCCGCCAGCAGCGCGGCTTCCACTTCGGCTTTGATGACATCAACCTGCGCATAACGCTCTTGTTTTTCAGTGATACGATAAGCATCACCCAGACGAGTTTCAGACAGAGCCTGTACGCGCTGGTGCAAATCGACATTCACTTCCGGTGCATGCCAATCCCACTTCGGTTTGCCCGCTTCAGCAACCAGTGCGTTGATATTTTCAATAACAATCTGCTGTTGCTCGTGGCCAAATACCACCGCGCCCAGCATCTGATCTTCACTTAACAGATCGGCCTCAGATTCAACCATCAGTACCGCGCCTTCAGTACCCGCAACCACCAGATCCAGACGGCTTTCCTGCAGTTCGTTAGTGGTCGGGTTCAACACATACTGATCGTTCAGGTAGCCGACACGAGCAGCGCCGATTGGGCCGCTGAACGGAATACCAGACAGGCTCAGCGCGGCAGAGGCGCCGATCATGGCAACGATATCAGGGTTTACCTGCGGATTAACAGAAACCACCGTGGCAATAACCTGAACTTCATTCAGGAAGCCGTCAGGAAACAGCGGACGAATCGGGCGGTCAATCAGACGGGAAATCAGTGTCTCACCCTCGCTCGGACGGCCTTCACGACGGAAGAAACCACCTGGGATACGTCCGGCAGCGTAGGTACGCTCCTGATAATTTACCGTTAAAGGGAAGAAACCCTGACCTGGTTTAGCTTGTTTGGCACCTACAACGGTAACAAATACTGCAGTATCATCCATGCTTACCATTACAGCAGCGGTAGCCTGGCGAGCCATCATACCGGTTTCTAACGTGACGGTATGTTGACCATATTGGAACTTACGAACGATCGGATTCAGCAAAATAATATCCTTAACTAGGGCGTGTCGCACCTACTCAGGATAGACACGCCGGTGAACTCCCGACCTTTACACTACATCCTCACGACTAATGACAACCTTTACCCTGCTCATGCAGATAAAGCCTCTCATTAGCCGCGCGAACCTCTGTAATGAAAGATCATAATTAAAACAACAATACATTACTCTGTTTTGCGAGCGCTTCCTAGAAGAAAGGGGCCAAAAGAGGCCCCTTCCCACTGAAACTCGGAAACTTAGCGACGCAGACCCAGACGCTCGATCAGGCTGGTGTAACGTGCTACATCTTTACGCTTCAGGTAGTCCAGCAGCTTACGACGCTGAGAAACCATACGCAGCAGACCACGACGGCTGTGGTGATCTTTCTTGTGCTCAGCGAAGTGGCCTTGCAGATGGTTGATCTGCGCGGTCAGCAACGCGACCTGAACTTCGGTAGAGCCACTGTCGTTAGTACCACGACCGAATTCCGCTACGATTTTAGCTTTAGCTTCAACACTTAGAGACATAGTCATACTCCAAACATTATAGATAAAAAAACAGGCGCCGATCTCTAATTCAGCCACCCAATAGTCAAGCCGCGCTATTCTACTCTCAGCCTCTTGCGATAGCAAGGCGGCAACAGGCCGGCTTAGTTCGGAAACTCAACGACCAAACGACGCGGAGCGACACGCCCGTCATCGTCAATCTCGCCCATACCAATGAATTTACGCTCTTCTCCCTCGGTAATGCGAACCATACCACTTGAGGGGGTGTCTGGCGTCTGAACCGCTTGCCCCAGTTTCAGGTAACCGGCGACCACCGGGTTCAAATTGACTTCGGGAAAATCCATCACCGGGCTATCCATCGGCATCAGGAGCGGGTCAAGACTCAACGCAGGCGCTCGATCGTCAGCCTGCGCCTGCGCCAATAATCCGTTCAACTGATCCAGCGTCACCATTTTTTCAGTAGGATAGGTAGAAACCTGCAAACGACGCAGATAAATCACGTGCGCGCCACAGCCTAACTTCTCACCCAAATCATCAATGATGGTGCGAATGTAAGTTCCTTTGGAACAGTGAATTTCCAGCTCCAGTTCATCGCCTTCGTAACGGATAAACCGCAGTTCATAGACGGTAATTTCACGTGCTTCACGCGGAACAACCTGCCCCTGACGCGCATACTCATATAGCGGACGTCCCTGATACTTCAACGCCGAGTACATGGAAGGAACTTGCTGCGTGATACCACGGAAGCTTTCCAGCGCCCCTTCCAGCTCGGCTTGTGAAAAGTTTACCGGACGCGTTTCAATCACGTTTCCATCAGCATCCGATGTATCTGTCCGCTGTCCAAGCCGGGCAATCACGCGATACCGCTTGTCAGAGTCCAGCAAATACCGGGAGAACTTGGTTGCCTCACCGAGGCAGATCGGCAACATACCGGTCGCCAGCGGATCCAGCGCCCCGGTATGCCCTGCTTTATTCGCGTTAAAAATCCGTTTTACTTTCTGCAAGACGTCATTCGACGACATGCCCTGAGATTTATCCAATAACAATACGCCGTGTACATCACGGCCACGGCGACGAGGACGACTCATTAATCCTCCTGATCTTCGCCCGTTGTAGAACGACGCGCGGCATCATTTTTGACGACGCTGGTGACCAGATTGGACATTCTCATCCCTTCAACCAGGGAGTTGTCATAGGCAAATGTCAATTCCGGGACAACACGCAGACGCATTGCCTTACCTAACAACATGCGGATAAAACCAGAGGCGTCCTGCAATGCTTTGACCGACGTCTTCACCTGTTCCGGCTCGTTATCATTCAGTAATGTCACGAAAACTTTTGCGTAAGCCAGATCGCGGGAAACTTCAACGCCAGAAACGGTCGCCATACCAATCCGCGGATCTTTCACTTCGCGTTGAATAATAATGGCGATTTCTTTTTGCATTTCCTGCGCAACGCGCTGAGTGCGGCTGAATTCTTTTGCCATATTGGATCCTCAATTAAAAATCGGGGGGCCACTAAGGCCCCCTTACAAATAACTCACGTCATCGCCTGGAACAGAATTAAACGATGGTGCGTTTGATCTCAATCGTTTCAAAAACTTCGATCACATCGCCAGCACGGACATCGTTGTAGTTCTTCACGCCGATACCACATTCCATACCGTTACGGACTTCGTTAACATCATCTTTGAAGCGACGCAGAGATTCCAGTTCGCCTTCGTAGATCACCACGTTGTCGCGCAGTACACGGATTTTGTTGTGACGTTTAACCACACCTTCCGTGACCATACAACCTGCGATAGCACCAAACTTAGGTGACTTGAACACATCACGGACTTCTGCCAGACCAATGATCTCTTGCTTGTATTCCGGCGCCAACATACCGCTCATTGCCTGTTTAACTTCATCAATCAGGTCATAGATGACGGAGTAGTAACGCAGATCCAGACTTTCCGCTTCAACGATACGACGGGCAGAAGCATCTGCACGGACGTTAAAGCCAAGGATAATCGCATTTGAAGCGGCTGCCAGTGTGGCGTCGGTTTCTGTGATACCACCCACACCAGAACCCACAATCTTCACTTTCACTTCATCAGTGGACAATTTCTGCAGGGAATCGGAAATCGCTTCACAAGAGCCCTGAACATCAGATTTCAGTACGATATTCAATTCAGAAACTTCACCTTCCGTCATGTTGGCAAACATGTTTTCCAGTTTGGATTTCTGCTGGCGGGCCAGTTTGACCTCACGGAATTTGCCCTGACGATAGAGCGCCACTTCACGCGCTTTCTTCTCGTCACGCACCACGGTAGCTTCATCACCGGCAGCAGGTACGCCTGACAGCCCCAGAATTTCGACCGGAATCGACGGACCGGCAGACGCAATTTCACGCCCCAGTTCATCACGCATGGCCCGAACCCGGCCATACTCAAAGCCACACAGAACGATATCGCCTTTATTCAGCGTACCTTCGCGAACCAGCACGGTAGCAACCGGGCCACGACCTTTATCCAGGAAGGATTCGATTACCACGCCGCTGGCCATGCCACTACGAATGGCTTTCAGTTCAAGAACTTCGGCCTGGAGCAGGATCGCGTCCAGCAGTTCGTCGATACCCGTACCGGCTTTTGCAGATACATGAACAAACTGAGACTCACCGCCCCACTCTTCCGGCATAATACCGTACTGGGACAGTTCGGTTTTAACACGATCCGGATCGGCTTCCGGCTTATCAATCTTGTTCACTGCAACCACTACCGGCACCTGGGCAGCTTTCGCATGCTGAATAGCTTCGATTGTCTGAGGCATCACGCCATCATCAGCCGCAACGACCAGAACCACGATGTCCGTTGCCTGAGCACCACGCGCACGCATTGCGGTAAACGCGGCGTGTCCCGGGGTATCCAGGAACGTGATCATGCCATTATCCGTTTCAACGTGATAAGCACCGATGTGCTGGGTAATCCCGCCCGCTTCGCCTGCCGCAACCTTGGTTGAACGGATATAGTCCAGCAATGAGGTTTTACCATGGTCAACGTGACCCATAATGGTAACGACAGGTGCGCGGGATTCAGCCGCCGCGCCAGTATCACGATCGCTCATGACCGCTTCTTCCAGCTCATTCTCACGGCGCAGAATCACTTTGTGACCCATTTCTTCCGCCACCAGCTGGGCCGTTTCCTGATCGATAACCTGATTGATGGTCGCCATCGCGCCCAGTTTCATCATCGCTTTGATAACCTGAGAGCCTTTAACCGCCATTTTGTTGGCTAACTCAGCGACAGTCACTGTCTCGCCGATGATCACATCACGGTTAACAGCCTGAACCGGCTTGTTGAAGCTTTGCTGCAACGTACTTGGCTTACGTTTACCTTTACCACCACGGGTAACGGCGCGGGCTTCTTCGCGATCGGCCTTGGACTCAGACAGGCGGTTACCTTTCTTCTGCTTGGTTGCTTTGCCACGGCCACGACTGCGACGCTCGCCTTCAACCTGACGATCACTTTCATCTTCCGCTTCACGGGCATGATGAGACGTGGTCACATGATAATCGGCGACCTCTTCAGGTTTCTGGCTTTCCGCTTCCCAGCGCCCGGCGTTTTCTTCCGCCATACGGCGGGCTTCTTCGGCAATGCGCCGAGCTTCTTCCTCGACCTTCAGGCGAGCGGCTTCTTCTGCTTTACGCTTAAGTTCGGCAGCTTCAGCTTCACGTTTCGCTTTTTCAGCCTGAGCCGGTTTGGTCATACTCTCGTTTTGTTGATTCGTCACTTTTTCTTTTTCCGCTACATCACGCTTAGCTTTTTCAGCGGCCTCACGTTTGGCTTGCTCTTCGGCAGCACGTTTAGCTTTCTCAGCAGCCTCACGCTGGGCTTTCTCTTCCGCCTCGCGTTTAGCCTGCTCTTCAGCAGCGCGTTGTGCCTGTTCTTCCGCTTCACGCCGTGCCAGCTCTTCCTCTTCCGCCTGTTGGGCATCCAGAGGATCGCGTTTTACATAAGTGCGTTTCTTGCGGACTTCGATCTGCACCGACTTACTCTTACCGCCAGTGCTTGGAATATTCAACGTGCTGCGCGTTTTACGCTGCAGCGTCAGTTTACCAGGCACACTCCCGCGATCGCGGTTAAGGTGCGCCAGTAACGTTTCTTTTTCATGCTGAGTCACAGAATCCGATGCAGACTTGGTAATTCCCGCATCAGCAAACTGCTGTATCAGGCGGTCAACCGAAGTCTGAATCTCTGTGGCCAGCGATTTTACGGTTACATCTGTCATGCTGTTCCTTTCCTGCTACAGTTCGTTATTCGTTGTCGTCGCCAAACCAACAGATATTACGGGCCGCCATAATCAGCTCACCCGCTTTTTCATCATTCAGCTCTTCAATATCCGTCAGATCGTCAACGCCCTGCTCAGCAAGATCTTCCAGCGTACAAACACCGCGTGCTGCCAGCTTGAATGCCATCTCACGCGACAGGCCAGATAAACTGAGCAAATCGTCTGCGGGTTGGCCATCGCCGCGACTTTCTTCGTGCGCCAGCGCCAGGGTGGTTAATGCGGCTTTCGCACGTTCGCGCAATGCTTCAATGGTCTCTTCATCGAGGCCTTCGATAGCCTGCAGCTCTTTAATCGGCACATAGGCCAGTTCTTCAAGTGAAGAGAAGCCCTCTTCAACCAGCACGGTGGCAAACTCTTCGTCAATATCAAGGTGCTTGGTGAACACATCAATAGCGGCATGCGCTTCAGCCTGATGCTTGGCCTGAAGATCTTCTACCGTCATGACGTTCAGTTCCCAGCGGTCATCTGAACGATGCTGCTTTAACAATTGGGAAGCCAAACGTACGTTCTGGCCGTTACGACCAATCGCCTGAGCCAGATTGCTGGATTCCACAGCGATATCCATCGTACAGGTATCTTCATCCACCACGATGGAAACGACATCAGCCGGCGCCATGGCGTTGATAACAAACTGAGCAGGATTGTCGTCCCACAGAATGATATCAATCCGTTCGCCGCCCAGCTCGCTGGATACGGCCTGCACGCGAGCGCCGCGCATACCAACACAAGCGCCGACAGGATCGATACGCTTATCATTGGTTTTCACCGCAATTTTCGCGCGGGACCCCGGATCGCGGGCAGCAGCCTTAATCTCGATGACCTCTTCACCGATTTCCGGCACTTCGATACGGAAAAGCTCTATCAGCATTTCCGGACGGGAACGGCTGACGAACAGCTGCGCGCCACGCGCTTCGGGACGAACAGAGTAAAGTACGCCGCGGATACGATCGCCAGGGCGGAAATTTTCACGGGGCAGCATGTCTTCACGGCCAATAACCGCTTCTGCACTGGTGTTAGAACCATCGACCGGTCTGACTTCAAGCGAAATATTATCACGGTTAACCTTCTTCACGACACCGGTGATAATCTCGCCTTCCTGTTCGCGGAACTGATCGACAACCATTGCTCGTTCAGCTTCACGGACTTTCTGCACAATAACCTGTTTGGCCGTTTGCGTGGTAATACGGTCAAACGTTACCGATTCAATCTGATCTTCTACATAATCGCCGACATCGAGCGCAGGATCTTCAAACTGAGCCGCGTCCAGTGTAATTTCACGCGTCGGCTGGGTCACTTCATTGACCACCAGCCAACGGCGGAACGTATCAAAGTCACCGGTCTTGCGATCGATACTGACGCGGACATCAATTTCCTGCTCGTATTTTTTCTTAGTTGCTGTCGCCAGTGCGGTTTCCAACGCTTCAAAAATCTTCTCGCGCGGGACGGCTTTTTCGTTGGAAACGGCTTCAACAACAGCCAGAATCTCTTTATTCATCCTAGTTGCCTCATCCAAACTTTAAAAGTGGGGTACCAGGTTCGCTTTCTGGATGTTGCTCAGCGCGAACACTTCGTCTTTGCCTTCCACTGTTACGGTAATCATTTCGCCATCAACGGCTTTAATAACGCCCTGCCACTTACGACGATTCTGGACTGCCATTCGCAGTACCACCGTCACCTCTTCACCGATAAAACGCACATAATGTTCTATCGTGAACAAGGGACGCTCAAGCCCTGGAGACGATACTTCCAGGTTATAGGCGACAGTGATAGGATCCTCAACATCCAATACCGCACTGACCTGGTGGCTGACATCAGCACAATCATCAACAGTGATCCCATCTTCACTATCAATATAGATACGCAGCGTCGATTGGCGACCCCGGATGAACTCAATACCGACCAATTCATAACCTAATGCTTCGACTGGTGCTGAAATCATCTCTGTTAATTTTTGCTCTAACGTGGACAAGCCCACCCCCAAGACATAAAAAAAGGGCCTAATAGCCCAGTAATTCTGTTGCCAAATAACAAAAAACCCCGATATATCGGGGCTTTATGCAACTGGACCCTAATACCGCTAAAAAACGCGGCATAACCTTCGGTTAAGGATTCTTTCAAAAAATCACTGTAAAAGCGATGTTGACTTATTGAACAGTTTATTTGAAAAAATACTCTACTGGAAAGGTTAAGTGGTTGCGGGGGCCGGATTTGAACCGACGACCTTCGGGTTATGAGCCCGACGAGCTACCAAGCTGCTCCACCCCGCGTCCGAAAACGTGGCAAATACTACGCTGACAACCGCAAAAATGCAAGTTATCTATAGGATTGGTGCGAGAACGAGTCTCTACAAGTTAATCTATTGTATTGAAATACAAAGAACCCCGTCAAGACCTTATCGGAATGCCCTTTATTCCCGCTCCGATAGCTACCCTCATTCAGAGCCTACTCGATACGCGATGGCACCAACAGATGAACTGTCGCGACATAGGGTCTCTGATGCGGTGAGAGAGTCCCACAGCCTAACCGAAAGTCCATTATGGATGAGAGAGGAATATTCTGTTGCAGTTACTGAAGATAAAGCAGGGAAAGCCAACCTGTTGGCGGCAAAAACATCATCATGAAAAGACACATTTATCATTAACTAACCGGATTCCGGTCGCATTTATCCTCCCCGAATCGAATGCATTCTTCTATATTCAGACGGCGTTATTGAATACTCCGCCTTAAATCTACGGCTCAAATTGGAAATGTCACGAAAACCACAGTCATAGGCTATCTGGGTGATATTTTTATTCGCCATTAAAGGGTTCGCAAGCTCTGACTTATAATGCTCAAGCCGCTTCTGATGTATCCATCGATTGACAGACGTTCCCTGCTCATGAAACAACTTTTGCAGATACCTTACGGATATTCCGCACGCCCGGGCGCAATCCTGAACGTTTAATTCCGGTTCAGACAAGTGTTTTTCAATATATTGCAGCGCAATGTAAAAAATGGTTGAACGCCCCATACTCTGCACTGGCAACGCCATGCTAAGTTCACTGAGCGACATGGTAATCAGATTAAGCAAAATATCCGCCAAATGCTGGGCATGCAGCGGCGGAATGGAATCCAGAAATGGAATATATTTAAGCATGAAACTGTAAACCAGCGCACCCGTTACGCTGTTGCCGCGAATGGCTTTCGCAGTAAGACTGTGTGTATTCCCCAGCCGCCCAGCAAATTTTTCACGCGGGATCAGGATCTTGAACAGAGAGTAATCATTATCGAAAGACCAGGTAACAGGTCTGGCCATATCGAAAAAGCAGAAATCGCCTTGGCGTAAAAAAGCCGTTCTTCCATCTTGCGAAAGTTGGCTGGTACCGGAACGTTGCAGCTCGATGTAGAAATCGCCTTCCTGACTCACCCCCTGCGAGCGCGGTAAACTGGTTGCGCGGTGTCCGTTCGACTCCAAAAGAAGAAATTGGAGATCGGCCACCCGCCGCTCCACAATATTAGCGTAAAACCGCTGATGGCTGGGGCTGGACTGCGAATTCATACAACACTCGTAAGAGGAGAGGAAACGTCCCTTAACGGTATCCCTGAAAGCAGTAAACCGCTCAGCACTGGGGACATCTTGAGTCGTAAAGATGTTTCTCATAATGTAACCACTTTTCTCAAAGACCTATTATTTATGTGGTCTATCTTCATCCAGAAGAAAAAGCAAGGGCTCATTCATTAAAAGCATATCAACATCTCATAAACGGTCATGTTCCGCATATTTTGAAAATTCATGCCATTTCTTTATTCCTCTTCTATCTCTGGCGACAAGAAAAATATGTAAGCTGCCGTTATAACAGACTGGAATCATCACCGAAAAAAATCAGAACATTATTTACTACAAATTAATCACATTATCATCATCGCACTCTTTTAATTAACAATCACCCCAAATAAGTTACAAAAAGGCATCATTGAAATATCGCGACAGATCACATTTACCGCGTCCGGATGAAAATGACGAAAAACAGTTCGCAATTTACCAAGAATGATGACTTGCACATTCCCATAATGAAAAAACGGAAGCGGTATTGCACGACATCACTAAATATAGGTACATCACGATGGGGCTATTAACGATAACCGCAGGAGAATGCTTAAATAAAGCAGCGACGCTTAATCCGTCCGGTGTTGCATTGATTGAAAGCAGCACCGGGAAGTCATTAACATGGCAGGAATTAAATGATGATGTCAATCGTGTTGCTCGCGGCTTGCTGGTAAGCGGGATGAAAAAAGGCGATCGTCTGGGTATCTGGTCTGCCAATAATGTTGAATGGATCATCTGTTTTTTAGCAGCGACCAGGATCGGCGTCGTTGTTATTGGTATTAATTTTCATTTCATGAAAAAAGAACTGTACGATTTATTGCACCTGACCCGAATTAAAGCTTTATGTTTATCCGATGGTTTCAGAGAAAATGACTTCTCAGAAGTCATTGCATCCCTTTATCAACAAAGTGAGTCAGAAGAGGCTTTCTTCCCTGAATTATTAATAAGCATCGGAAATAAAAAAGTATCTCAGGCATGGTCGCTGAATGAAATAAAAGAGCAAGGCCGGTCGTTGCCAATATCGCATTACGAAGAAGCCATATCGCAGGTGCAAAGCAACGACCTTCTGACCATTCAACTGACGTCTGGCAGCACCACCTTACCCAAATGCGTCATGCTCAGCCACCACAGCGTCGTCAATAATGCCTTTTTTTCCGCCCGGCGATTAAACGTCGTGCCAGATGACATACTTTGTCTGGCGGTGCCATTGTTTCATTGCTTCGGCCTTTCTTCCGGGCTGTTCTTCTCCCTTCATACCGGATGCAAAATGGTCTTGCTGGATAACTATCGCGCTGATGAGGTGCTCAAATCGGTCCAGACCTACCGATGCACCGTGATGCACGGCGTGCCAACCATTTTTAGTCGGCTGATGCAGCATGATGACCTGGTTCATTACGATACGGCAAGTCTGGACAAGGGCATCGTTGCCGGCGCCTATTGTCCGCCGCGACTGATTCAGGACATTGTTATGCGTCTCGGTATGAAGCATATCTCCGTGTCATACGGACAGACGGAAACATCGCCTTGCTGTACTCAGACACTGCCGGATGATTCGATTTCAGTAAAAAGTCATTCAATAGGAAAGCCCCTGCCCTTTATCGAAATGAAAATTGCAGATTTGAAAACGGGCAATCCATGTCCTGCTGGCGTGCGGGGAGAAATCTGTACCCGGGGATTTCACGTCATGATGGGTTATTACCATGATGATGAACAGACACGGAAAACCATTGATGCGCAAGGTTGGTTGCATACCGGAGATATCGGTTTCATCGACGTCAATGGTGATTACCATTATTCCCACCGCATTAAAGATATTATCGTTCGCGGAGGTGAAAACATCAGTTCACGCGAAGTGGAAGAAGCGATTCAGGAATATCCGGGGATCGATCTGGTAAAAGTATTTGGTGTGGCATCAGAAGAACTGGGAGAGGAAGTCGCCGCGGCCATTTGCATGAAAGAAGGATATTTATCTTGCGAAATCGAGTTACGCGAATTTTTGCGACATCGTTTGGCGCACTACAAAACGCCCGCCAATATTCATTTTTTAAAAAAATTTCCTTACACGCCCTGTGGAAAGATAGACATTCAAAAATTGAAATCATTAACAAGTAATAAAAACACTGTCAATAAATACAAAGAAAACGCCGTAGCTTCACATAGAAAATAATTTAAAAAAACGCTGAAAATTATGCATTGAGCCAAAAACCGGTAAAGGAGGGGAAAATGGCGAATAAAAAAGCATTAGAAGGGGTGACGGTTGTAGAATTAGCGACATTCATTGCCGTTCCCGCAGCAGGAAGAATTCTGGCGGATATGGGCGCTAAAGTGATTAAAATCGAATCGCTGGACGGAGATAATTTACGTTATACCGCACCAACAGAAGGTCGCCCGCTGGATCAGCACGAAAACACGACCTTTGATTTGGAAAATGCCAATAAATACGGCATTGCGTTAAATACCAAAACCGAAACAGGTCGCAAAATATTATTCCAGCTACTGGAAAAGGCCGATATTTTCCTGACTAACTGGCGTCCCAAAGCTCGTGAACGAGCCGGTCTGGATTATGAAACGCTGAAGAAAAAATTCCCTCGTCTGGTCTATGCCTGCGTAACCGGCTACGGCGACACAGGACCGGATAAAGATCTACCGGGATTCGACTACACCGCATTTTACGCCCGAGGCGGCATACTGGGTTCGCTTTATCAGAAAGGAACCGTGCCCATGAACGTCATCCCGGGGTTGGGAGATCACCAATGCGCCATGGGATTGGTTTCTGGCGTACTGGCAGCATATATCCGGGCTAAAAATACCGGTCAGGGAGAATATGTTTCCACCAGCCTGCTGCATACCGCCATCTACACTCAGGCAATCATGATTCAGGCGGCGCAATACAAAGACTACGGGCAACCCTATCCTATCGACCGCCGTACCACGACCAGTCCGTTCATCCTGGCGTACAAAACCAAAGACGACCGTTTCATTCAGATCTGCATGCCGGTCTATGACGCCTATTATCCCAAATTCATCCGTTGCATCGGCAGACCCGACCTGGCGGAAGACGAACGTTATACCCGGCTTCAGGAAGTCGCCAGGCATAAACGCTCGCCTGAGTTATACGACATTATCTGTCAGCAAATGGAGCAAAAGACGGTCAACGAATGGAAGACGATCTTCCTGGAAAACGATATTCCCTTCAGCGTCGCGCAGGTATGGGAAGAGATTCTGGATGATGAACAGGCATGGGCCATCGACACCTTCTACCGGATGAAATATGCCAACGGCAGCGAAAAAGCATTGGTGCGGCCGCCAATCGTTTTTCTGGAAAGCGGATTGCCCGATTACAAACGGGGCCCGTTACTTGGTGAAGATACCCCTGCGATTTTAAAAGACCTTGGGTATAGCGACAGCGATATCGCCAGACTGGAAACCGACAAGGACATTTTTATCTGGCAGGAGTAACCGGCATCAGAGGCAGGCGACAAACTTGAATCCGCGTTACCGGAAACGCCGCGGGATGGCAGCGAGGCACATACAGGGCCTCGCCTACAGACGGGTCCACACGCTGTTGCGGCCCATCGGCAGTCTGGAACAACCGTCGCTATTTCCTCGATTATCAGGAGATCGTCCATATGCAAAATATACTCACCATGGGCGTGGATATCGGTTCATCCGCATCCAAATGCGTCATCATGCGCAATGGTACGGAGATTGTCGCCCAATCTCTGTCGCCTGTCGGGGCGGGAACATCCGGACCAGAAAAAGCCATGGCGGAAGTGTTTCGGCAATATGGCGGAGCACGTAGCGATATTCAATGGGTGTGCGCTACGGGATACGGACGCAATTCATTGAAGGAGGCTAACAAGGAGATCAGTGAACTCAGCTGTCATGCCAAAGGCGCCAATTATCTTTTCCCAGGCGTCAAAACAGTCATTGATATTGGCGGACAGGATGTCAAAGCGCTACACATGGACGGCGGTGGCCGTCTGCTCAACTTTGTGATGAATGACAAATGTGCGGCAGGTACAGGCCGCTTCCTGGACGTCATGTCACGGGTGCTGGAAACCAATATCGCCGATCTCGCCGCATTGGGCGCACGGTCGCAAAAACTGGTCACGATCAGTTCTACCTGTACGGTCTTTTCCGAATCCGAAGTTATTTCACATCTTGCCAATAACGAGACGATTCCCGATGTCGTCAACGGAATTCATAAATCCGTCTCCAGCCGTATTGCCGGGCTGGCGAAAAGAGTAGGGATAGAAGAACCGGTCGTCATGACCGGCGGCGTCGCAAAAAACTTTGAAGTTGTTCGTTATGTCAGCAAAGAGTTGGGAGCCCCCATAAAGACCTCGCCATTATCACAATATACCGGGGCGATCGGGGCGGCTATTTATGCATTTGAAGCGTGCAGTTCGTCATTAAAAGACAGCGCTCCCATTTTAGGAGTACAGAATATATGAGCAATGTAAATATAAACGAACAGGAATATATTCCCGCGAAAAAAAAGTTACAGCAAATTGCCGCTGACGCGTATCAACGTGCCTGGGATGCCAAAAATAAAGGAGAAAAAATTGGCTGGTGCGCTTCCAACTTTCCGCAGGAAATTGCGGAAACATTGGGCGTGCCTGTCGTTTATCCCGAAAATCAGGCGGCCGCCATCGCCGCGAAAGGCGGTGGCTTGAGAATGTGCGAACATGCAGAAAGCATGGGTTATTCAAACGATATTTGTGCCTATGCCAGAATCAGCATCGCCTTTATGGATATCAAGCACTGTGAGGAAATGGATATGCCTCAACCCGATTTCCTGCTGTGCTGTAACAATATCTGCAACTGTATGATCAAATGGTATGAGAATATCGCTTATGAATTGAATATTCCGCTAATCCTTATCGATATCCCTTACAAAAATGATTATGAAACGGATGATGTCACCGTTCGCTATATCAAGGCGCAATTTGATGACGCTATCGCGCAACTGGCAAAAATAACGGGCAAAACGTTTTCAGAAGAAAAGTTCAGAGAAGTCTGTGAAATATCGCAGCGTACGGGCAAAGCCTGGCTGAAAGCGGCGGAATATTGCCAATATACCCCCTCCCCGATGAACGGCTTCGATCTGTTCAACCATATGGCTGTCGCCGTTTGCGCCCGTGGCCGCCAGGACGCGGCGGAAGCCTTTGAGCAACTGTGCGAAGAGATGGAACAGAATATCCGGGAAAAAAAATCGACCTATCGGGCCGAAGAAAAATATCGGGTGCTGTTCGAAGGCATTGCTTGCTGGCCCTATCTGCGCGCCACCTCCACCCCGTTGAAAGAACACGGTATCAATGTAACGGCGACGGTATACGCCACCGCATTCGGCGTCATTTATCAGAACAGCAGCGAAATGATGCGGGCCTACTCTTACGTTCCCAACTGCGTTTCGGTAGAGCGGGCAGCGGATATGCGTATTAACGTCGGCCGCCAAAATCACATCGACGGCGCCATTATCCATGTCAATCGCAGTTGCAAACTCTGGAGCGGCATCATGCCGGAGATAGAGCGAAGAATACGCCGCGAACTGAATATTCCTACCGTCACATTCGATGGCGATCAGGCCGATCCCCGCGGATTCTCCGAAGCACAATACGTTACGCGCATCGAAGCACTGACAGAAATCATGGCTGCCAACAAAGCCGCTGCGGAAAAAGGGGTAATCTGATGGAAACGTTAGCCAGAAAGTTTGAACTGTTAAAATCGATTGTCGACAATCCAGCAAAACAACTGAACGCATTTATCAGAAATGGCAAAAAAGTTGTGGGATGTCTCCCCGAATACACACCTAATGAAATCGTCTACGCCGCAGGTATGGTTCCGTTCGGTCTGTGGGGAGCGGAAGGACGGGAAATATCAGAAGCCAAGAAATATTTTCCGCCTTTCTATTGCGCTCTGGCGCTGTCATCGCTGGAAATGGGGCTGGACAAGGCGCTGGATAAATTGTCGGCGGTCATGATCCCCGTCCTTTGCGATACGCTGAAATGCCTTGGTCAAAACTGGAAAGCCGGCGTGCCTCAGGTTCCCTTCATACAGATCGTCCATCCACAGAATCGTGGGACTCCAGCTGGAATAACATTCCTGTCCGAACAGTACAAAAAGGTAGCCAGGCAATTGGAGCAACTGTCAGGACAATCGATCTCGGATGAGGCGTTGAACAACGCCATCACTGTCTTTAACCAACATCGGGCGGTACTGCGCGAATTCTCGCACACCGCCGCACAATATCCGCGCACCATCAGTCCGTTGCTCCGCAATATGGTGATCAAAAGCGGTTACTTCATGGATACCGTCGAACATACGCAGATCGTGCAGGATATTATTTCTCTCTGTCAGAAGCAGTCGCCGGAAGAATGGGATGGACACAAAATCGTGGTGACCGGCATCATTGCCGACAGCCCTTCCCTTCTGCAAATCTTTGCCGACAACAATATGGCCATCGTTGCGGATGAGGTCGCGCATGAATCCCGGCAATTCCGGCTCGATGTCCCGGAAGGCGACTCTCCCTATACCCGGTTGGCTGAACACATTGCCAAACTCGAAGGGTGTTCACTGTTATTTGACCCGGATAAAAAACGCACAAAAATTCTGTCTGATATGGTACGGAATAATAATGCGCAAGGCGTTGTCTATCTGCTGACGAAATTCTGTGATCCCGAAGAATTCGATGCGCCAATTATAAAAAAACATCTCGATAAAGAAGGTATTCCTTCAATCGTTATCGAAATCGATCAGCAAACCAAAAGTTACGAACAAGCGCGGACGGCATTACAGACTTTTGCCGATGTCTTGTCGGATTAATAAGTCTTTATGTCTCCCAATAGACTTATAGGATCATAGACAACCTGAAAAGCATGGGTTCTCTATGATCCAAACTGATCCCTGATAAATATAAGTGAGAAAATTATGGGTATTCTTTTCTTGATTCTCGGGTTAATTATTTTAATGGTGATGTGTATGAAAGGAATACACATCTTTATTTCCGTATTTACCGCCAGCCTCTTTTTAGCCATAACCGCATGGATAACAGCACCGGATGTGCTTAATCCTCTGGACGCCATATTGCAGGTCTATACCGCCGGATTGGGGGGATATTTCGGTAATTTCTTTTTCATCTTTGTCCTGGGGGCCATCTTCGGCAAATTGACCGCCATCAGCGGCGCTGCCGACAGCGTGGCGTCATTCATCATCGGCAAATTTGGCGAAAAAGCGGTGATCCCGTCATTAGTCGCCGCCTGCGCTATTCTGGCCTATGGCGGCGTTTCTGTTTTTGTCGCGTTGTTCACCGTCTATTCCATGATGGTCAGCATGTTCAAAAAAGCCAATCTGCCCCGTCGGCTTATTCCAGCCGTCTATTTCGCCGGAGCAGGTACTTTCGTTATGATTATGCCGGGTTCACCGCAAATCCAGAACCTTATTCCCATGAAATTTCTCGGCACATCAGCAACCGCAGGCCTGGTACCCGGAATGATAACCGCGGCTTTCCAGGCAATTCTCGTCATTGTTTATCTGTCATACCTGTTCAAAAAAGTAAAAGCCAGCGGTGAAGGCTGGGTTGATGATGAAAATCTCGCCCAAAAAAGTCATGTCACGAAAAACACAAACCTGCCTCACGTGATCGTCGCCTTATCACCGATGCTGTTATTGCTGGTAGCCTTGAATATTCTGAAATGGGATCCGGCTATTGCATTATTTTCCGCCATCGTTTCCGCGTTAATAATTTATTTTCGTTTTTTAAACTGGAAAGAGATCATCGGTAACCTAGCGGCGGGAACGATGGAAGGTGTCGTTTCCCTGTTCAATACCGCCGTTATCGTGGGATTCGGCGCACTGGTGATGAAACTGCCCGCTTTCCAGCAGTCATTCCAGGCGATTGCCCATTCCGGATTGAGCCCGCTGATCGTCACCGCCATCGCCGTAGGCGCGTTGGTATTCATCAGCGGCTCCGGCTCCGGAGCGTTGAGCATTGCCATGCCTTTGATCGCATCAATGTTCCCTGCCGCGGTGGTGGATCAGGGCGCATTGCACCGCGTGGCGACCATGGCCTGCATGAGCACCACGCCGCCATTCAACGGACTTATCATTACCGTTTTCAGCGTTTGCGGCGTCAACCATAAACAGTCTTATGGTCCGGTCGGTATGCTGACATTGGCTATTCCATTAATTGCAATGTGCTTCATGTTGCTGCTGTATGCCTTATTACCGGCATCCATTACTACGCTGGGAGGGTGATTTTCGTTCGGACAGAAAATAGATTCACCTCAGCATGAACACGTTATGGATAAATAATTACCCGTTCATAACCAAATGAATGCGAATCACCAGGGAATATTAAATTACACCGCGCCGATAATATTACAGGGAGAAAATAAAAATGAATTTTCAACTTACAGAAGAGCAATCCCTTATCAAAAATATGATCAGGGAATTTGTGGAAAATGAAATACAACCCATTGCTGCGGCAATTGATAAAGAACACCGTTTCCCACGGGAAAGCATTGCTCCCATGGCCGAATTAGGATTGTTTGGTTTCAATATTGATGAAGAATATGGCGGCAGCGATGCCGATGTCATCAGTTATGTATTGGCAACAGAGGAGATGGCAAAGGTCAGCGCCGCACACGCCATGATCATGGGATCGCAGTGTTCTCTCACCGGCCCGATTATTCAGAAATACGCCGACGCCGAAACCAAAAAACGTCTGCTTCCGAAAATCGTATCGGGCGAAAGCCTGGGCTGTTTCTGCCTTTCCGAACCCAGTGCGGGATGTGATGCCGCCGCGCAACAGACGACGGCCGTACGCCATGGCGATACCTATGTCATCAACGGTTCCAAACTGTGGATCACCGCCGCGCCCCAGGGCGCCTTCTTTATCGTCTTCGCCATGACCGATAAAAGCCAGGGCGTGAAAGGCATCACCACGTTCCTCGTAGAACGCGATAATCCGGGCATCAGCATCGGCCTGCCGGAGGAAAAGATGGGGATGAACGGTTCCGATACCTGTGCGGTCAGCTTCAGCGACTGCATTGTCCCCGTAGCTCATCGCCTGGGGCAAGAAGGAAAAGGGTTTTCCATCGCGATGGAAACCCTTGATGGGGGACGTCTGAGCTGTTCCGCTATCGCACTTGGCATTGCTCAAAGCGCGCTGGACGCCACCCTCGCCTACACCAAAGAACGGATACAGTTTGGAAAACCCATCGCCGCCAACCAGGGAGTGCAGTGGATGCTGGTCGATATGGCTACGCGCGTCGATTGCGCCCGGATGCTGGTATATCGCGCGGCCGCCGCCAAGATGGCGGGCGGCGCTTATACCCGGGAAGCGGCGCAGGCCAAGCTCTATGCATCAGAAACGGCGACATTCGTTACGCAGAAAGCGGTGCAATTGCATGGCGGCATGGGATACACCCAATCCTATCCGGTCGAACGGTTAATGAGGGAAGCCAAGCTTACGGAGATTTTTGAAGGAACCAGTGAGGTGCAGCGCATGGTTATCGCCAAGCATATCCTGGCCTGAGCCGATGACGCCGCGCCACTTATGTGGGTGGCGCGCGCATTCGGCTCGCTTCCATCATCTATTTACCGCCTCATTCACCAGAATGGAGAAAACCAATCATGAGACTCATCGCCTGTTGTAAAGTCGTCCACGACGAGCAGGACATCACCACCCGCCCGGATCGATCGCTGGATATGGACAACGCGGGACTAAAAATCAGCTTGTACGATCTCAATGCGCTGGAAGCTGCGACCGATATCGCCAAACAACAACCAGATAGCCGACTCATCGCACTCAGCGCAGGCAATAAAGCCATGCTGGAAAATTCCAAGATCCGTAAAGATATACTTTCCCGCGGCCCGGACGAGCTGACAATCGTCGCCGATGACGCATTGCACCTCCTGTATCCAACGGAAACCGCCAAAATTCTGGCAAGCGCAGCACAAAAAATCGGGTTCGATCTGCTGCTCTGCGGAGAGGGATCTGGCGATCTGTATGCGCAGCAAACCGGCCTACAGATCGGCGCGCAATTAAATTTACCCTGTATCAACGCCGTCAGAAAAATCACGGTAGGCGAAGGAAAAATCCTCGTAGAACGGGAGCTTGAGGATACCGTGGAGGAGCTAGAGCTCTCTCTGCCCGCCGTGATTTCAGTCACGTCCGACATTAATACCCCCAAGCTGCCGTCAATGAAAGCCATCCTGGCTGCGAACAAAAAACCCGTCACACAGTGGGATCTCTCCACGCTGGCGTGTGAACTCGGTGCAGTGACCGCCACCCGAGAATCAGCCTGCGCCCCTAAACAGGCGGACAGGCTCCGGATGATTATCGAAGGGGATTCGGATGAAAACATTGCCGCGTTCGCCGAACATCTCCGGCAGGCCATCAATCAATAATTGAACGCAAGGAAACCCCAAATGGCTAATTTATTACCTATCGTTTTCGTCTACGCAGATAAAGCGGATCGTCTTGCCGAATTGATTGTCCTCGCCCGTCAATGGGGCAAAGAAGTCAACGTCCTGTTCGTTGGTGACGATCAGGAGATCAGGGAGTGTATCAATCTCGGGGCCGATGTCGTCTACCATTTTGCGCAACAGGAAGACGTCATCGTCGAAGATTATGTTCCTTCCTTCGTCAGCATTATCAGGGAGGTTGGCCCTCAGGCACTGGTATTGCTGGCAACGACCAAACGCTGCAAGGCCATCGCCGCCCATCTGGGCCAACAACTCAACGCGGCCGTAGTGAACGACATGCTGAGTTTACGTGTGGAAAACAGCGCCATATTCGTTACGCATCAGTTTTATGGCGGCCTGGCGCATGAAACCGAACAGATCCATTCTCCCTACGCCATCGTAACCACCAGCAACGGGAGCGGAGAAACCGAACAGGCAGGGAGCGTTGCCAGTTCGAATATCAAACCAGGCGTATTTATCCCGCCGACCCAACCGATAAGATTGGTTTCCCGCCGACCCAAGCAGGGCAGCATGATTAATTTGACCAAGGCCAAGCGCGTGGTCGGCATCGGGCGCGGTTTCAGTAAGCAGGAAGATATCGCGCTGGCGGAGGCACTGGCAAAAGCCATCCACGGTGAGGTGGGTTGTTCCCGTCCGATCGCCGAAGGCGAAGGTTGGATGGAGCATGGACGCTATATCGGTGTATCCGGGGTTGCGCTCAATGCCGATCTATATATCGCCACTGGCGTTTCAGGACAGATTCAGCACATGGTTGGCGTCAATCACGTCAAAACCATTGTGGCGATCAACAAGGATAAGAACGCGCCTATCTTCAATTTTGTCGACTACGGGATCGTGGGGGATCTCTATAAGGTGCTTCCCACACTAACCGCAAAACTGAACGGATGATGGACGTCGGCGCACCGCCGGTTTATTCCGGCGGCGTAGACACACCTCACGCAACACGAAGGATATATCAACTATGGCAGACGACCTTTTTGACGCCATCATCGTTGGCGGCGGTCTTGCCGGCGGTACTGCCGCCTACGTACTGGCCCAGGCCGGATACTCGGTGCTGGTCATTGAGCGCGGTAATTCCGCCGGCAGCAAAAATATGACCGGCGGCAGGCTGTACGCTCACAGCCTGGAAAGCATCATTCCTGGATTTGCCGCAGAAGCCCCGATAGAACGACGCGTAGTACGTGAAAAAATTTCCATGCTCACCGAAGACAGCGGCGTCACGCTGGATTACCAGCGCGCCAGGGAAGATAGCCCTGCAACCAGCTCGTATACTATTCTGCGCGCATCATTCGACCAATGGCTGATGGACAAGGCGGAAGCGGCAGGAGCGCAATTGATTCCCGGCGTACTGGTGGACGACCTGATCGTCAGAGACGGAAAGATCTGCGGCGTCAGAGCGGGAGAAGACGAGATCGAATCACACGCGGTCATTCTGGCTGACGGAGTCAATTCGCTGCTGGGGAAAAAGCTCGGCATGACACGCAACGTCAACCCGCATACGGTAGCCGTCGGCGTCAAAGAATTGCTCGAATTTACTCCCGCCCAAATGGAAGAACGTTTCGGCTGTGCAAACGATGAGGGACTAGCCTGGCTCTTTGCCGGAGCGCCCTCGGGAGGGCTGATGGGCGGCGGTTTTCTATATACCAACAAGACGACCGTTTCTCTGGGGCTGGTGCTTGGGTTGCATAACGTAGGGAAATTTCCCCGCAGCGTTCCCCAGATGCTGGAAGACTTTAAAAATCATCCGCTCGTCGCCCCACTCGTCAAAGGGGGAAAGTTGTTGGAATACTCTGCACATATGGTGCCGGAAGGCGGTTTGGACATGGTTGCGGAACTGATCGGCGATGGCGTATTGATTACCGGGGATGCCGCCGGATTCTGTCTTAATGTTGGTTATACCGTCCGAGGCATGGATCTGGCGATCGCTTCGGGTGAAGCGGCGGCCAAAGCCGTTATCGCCGCCAAAGAAAAAAACGACTTCAGCCGCAACGGGTTGGCGTCATATAAAACCCTGCTGGATAACAGTTTTATCTTCAACGATATGAATCTTTATCGACATCTCCCGGCCTTTTTGGACAACCCTCGCTTTTTTACCGACTACCCGGAAATGGCAATCGGCGTAATGCAGGACATCTTTACGGTAAACGGCCCGGAACGGCCGCTGCGCAAGAAAATACTCGCCCATGCCAGGAAGGTGGGTATGTTCAATTTGCTTAAGGATGGATTCAAAGGAGTACGCTCGTTATGAATAAGGTGAACGTTGATATCAAACTGGGCGTCAACAAATTTAATGTCGACGAGGGCAATCCGCATATTGTATTAAAAGAATATCCTGATCCCGAAGAATTTAAGAAACTGGTAATAGCCTGCCCCGCCGGATTGTATAAACAGGATGATAACGGGCATTTTCTGTTCGACTATGCCGGGTGCCTGGAATGCGGCACCTGCCGCGTATTATGTGGCGATACCATTCTGGAAAAATGGCAGTATCCTTCAGGTACATTGGGGGTTGAATTCAGGTACGGATAAAACCTTCGTCTCATTGATGGTCAGGTATTCATTAGACACAAAGGCGATCACTTGACGATCGCCTTTACTGGCTTTGCTGATTTGATTACCAGAGAAATTATGCACTAGCTTATTGTTTAGTTTTATGCAGTAATTTTCATATTCATCGTTGAAATCTTTCAAAAAGACTGCGGTCTCACATCATTAAGTCAAACTTTCAGAGCAAGTGCCAATTCTGCGCAACTTCTTGCTCACTTCCCAGCATAAATCACTTTTTGCGCAATGTTTGCAAACGATTCGGGAAGTCTGCGCAATTTCTTGCTCAAATTTGACTTAGGGAAAATTTGAGTTAAGGGATCTTACTTTAAAAACAATAACATAAAAGATGGCATGGTCTTTGCTATACGAACGGTGAAGTCAAACACATGATCAATCAACAAGGAGCAAGACCATGCCAACTCCATGCTATATCAGCATCGAAGGGAAAACCCAGGGCAATATCACTGCCGGCGCTTTTACCTCCGATTCCGTCGGCAACATCTACGTGCAGGGTCACGAAGATGAAATGCTGGTGCAGGAATTCAATCACGTCGTCACCGTCCCCACCGACCCTCAGTCCGGTCAGCCTTCCGGTCAACGCGTCCACAAGCCGTTCAAATTCACCGTGGCGCTGAACAAGGCGGTGCCGCTGATGTACAACGCCCTGGCCTCCGGCGAAATGCTGCCGACCGTCACCCTGAAATGGTATCGCACCTCGGTGGAAGGCAAACAGGAGCACTTCTTCTCCACCG